>JAGXLI010000092.1 GCA_018334755.1 Thermoplasmatota archaeon | reverse complement strand
CCGAGTCAGGTATATCTTTTGGACCTTGACAGCATCCCGCTATGAATATGCCGTTCGTGAAAGTATCCATAGGCCGCAACTTAGGATGCGCCTCTTGCAGAAAACCGTCCTCCGAGCGCGTGATCCGGAGTTGCCTCGACAGTTCCTCCGTCCCCTCGCTTGGGAGTAGAGCGGGCACCAGGATGACAAGATCGGATTTCATCTGAAGGAGCTTATCCATGGTCGTATCGAAGACGTTCAGCTCTACCTTCTCCTCACGAACGTTCACCTCCGAAGGTCTCCCGCGAACAAAGTTCACGTCCAACCCTCTCGTTCTCCTGTAGAACTCTTCATAACCCTTTCCGAAGGAGCGGATGTCCGTGTAGCATATGTTTATATCCACATCTTCGTCCAGATGATCTCTCAACAAATGTACATGCTTCAAGGCGCCCATACACCCTATCCTACAACAATAGGATTGTAACTCTTCGTCTCTAGAGCCAACGCACAGTATGAACGTCACGCTCTCCACGGCCTCTCCATCCGATAACCTGTGTATCTCACCCTCGGTAGGTCCCGAAGCATCTATTATCCTTTCCAATTCCAAATTTGTTATTATATTCTTAGATTTTCCATAACCGTACTCGTACATCTTTTCCGGATCCATGAGATCGTAGCCTGTAGCTACGATGATTGAGCCAACGTTCAATTCTACCAGTTCATCCTCGTCTTCATGGTCGATAGCGTCAAGGTCGCAGACCTCCTTACAGGGCGGATAATCGCCGCACTGGCCTGTCTGTACATACAGGCAGTTCTCCGGATCGATGGTATAAGCGGCCGGAACAGCCTGGGGAAAAGGTGTATAGATCGCAGACCTTTCATCAAGCTCTTCGTTGAACTCATCTACGATCTGGCCTTCCATCCGGCATACGTCTGCACACTCTCCACACGCGGTACACTTGTCCCAGTCAACATAAGTTGCCTTCTTCTTCACCTTCACGTCAAAGTTCCCAACGCTGCCATCCACGTCTTCAACTTCAGAATAAGTTAGCAATTCGATATTTGGGTTTCGAGCTACGTCGGTCATCTTTGGAGTCAGAATACAGGAGGAACAGTCTAGAGTGGGGAAGGTCTTATCTAACTGGGCCATCTTTCCTCCTAGGCTGGGTTCTCGTTCGACCAGGTAGACTTTTTTACCCTGATCGGCCAGGTCCAGCGCGGCCTGTATCCCGGCGATCCCTCCACCGATTACTAACGCGTCTGAAGTGACTTCTATCTCCGTCTTCTCTAGATCTTCAGATAGACGAGCCTTCTCCACGCTCATCTCTACTAAGTGTTTTGCCTTCTCCGTAGCTTTTTCCATATCCTCACTGTGAACCCAGGCACAGTGTTCTCTTATATTGGCCATCTGGAAACGATAGGGGTTCAAACCCGCGTCCTCAAGGACGGCTTGGAACGTCGGCTCGTGCATCCTTGGAGAACAGGCCGCAACGACCACCCCATCTAGATCATGCTCTTCGATACTGTCTTTGATCAGTTCTTGCCCGGGGTCGGAACACATGTACTTATAATTAGTGGCATAGGTTACTCCATTCAAATCTGAAGCGTATTCCGTCAGTTCTTCTACATCAACACTTCCGGCGATATTAGTCCCGCAGTGGCAGATAAAGACACCTATTCCTGACATATCATTCAACCTCCTCGATACCCTCGATGGCCTCTAACTTATCCACAGGACTCAGATTTAATTCCAATCCTAATTTAGATTGATCGATGCCCATCGCAACCCCTAACAGCTGGATATAATATAAGACTGGCAGACTCAAAGATTCTCCGATGGTATCTGCAGAACTGTCTTGCTTAGAATCTAGCATCCTTTGACCCCATGGACAGATCGTTGCCATACCGTCGAAGCCGTGATTCTGCACCGCTTCGACTTTTTCGCCGGCCTTCGTCAGGGCTGATTCGTTGTGATCCGATATGACCTGACCTCCGCAGCAGTCGAGCTTCTCTGGATAATCTTCCGTTTCTATCCCAATAAGTTCCATAAGCTCTTCCAATTTTTGGGGGTTTTCCGAGTCGTCAGGTCTATCTAGATTGTTAGGTCTGATGGTATTACAACCGTAATGAGCTGCGAAAGTGATATCCTCTAACGGTTCCTCCACCTTCTCTTCTATCTCGTCCAACCCGATCACGTCATGCAGTAGATCCAGTGTGTGGTATAGCTCAATGATCCCCTTGTATCTCAGGTCCTCTTCCTTCAGCTTCGAGTTTATCTTCTCTTTGAGTTCTTGATTTTCTTTCAACTTCTTCTTCGCCTCAGTCAAAGCTAGGTGACATATCGGGCAGGGAGCGTAGAGATCTATGCCCTTCTCCTCACAGAGCGCCATGTTCCTCGCGGAAAGGTACATTGTCGTGAACAGGTTTATATTCCTGAGTGGGGCTCCACAGCAAGTAGCTCCATACAGATCCGTCAATTCTATATCAAATCGCGGAAGTACTTCTCTTATCGACATCTCATAGGCATACTGTTCGGTCGGGATAACACATCCAAGATATAAGCCAAGTTCTCTCATAATATTCATCTCAGTTTCTCCTGGGTCGCTTTCATCAATATCTGTTGTACTTTATTCATATCTTCAGGTTTGGGGACGGGAGGTAGATCATAATCGTCCCTTTTTCTGGTATCGTTCGCCCGGTTCAATACCTCTTTGGTTTGTTGAATCAAACCGTTGCCGAGCACGGATTGCAGCATCTTCTGATAACCGCCGGGTATCTCTTTTCCCGAGGCCACGGCGAGGTTCTTCAATGCAAAAATCACTCCGACTGGAGAAAGGTCTTGGGGACATCTCTCCTGACACTTGAAGCACTGCATACAGGTCCAGATCTCTTCTGAGTTCACCAGTTCATCGATAAAACCTGCTCTGGATTTTCCCATAATAGAATGGGGCTCCAGTTCCAATAAGATAAAAGCTTCACATCCAGAGGTACATTTACCGCACTGGTAGCAGAAATCAGGTATATCCTCCTTCAAGGCTTCCAAAGTTTCTTCTATATTTTCCTGCTGCTCTTCGTCCGGTTCTGCCATGGACGTTAGATCTATCAGGCTCATCGTTTCACCGGCTCATTCATTCCCCTTTAAATTCAGGTTCTCTTTTTTCGATAAATGCATCCAAACCTTCTTCGTGATCCTCGGTTTTGAAACATCTTTTGAACTGTTTGGATTCTATTTTTAAACCCTCGTCAAGGGGAACCTTGATCCCTTCGTTCATCGATGATTTGGCGTACCGAACAGCTAATGGTCCATTTGAAGATATCTCTTCGGCTATCTCATGGGAGAAGTCCATCAGTTCATCTGCTTCCACCACGTGATTAGCTAGCCCTAACCTTTCAGCTTCTTCAGCGTCGATCCTTTTGCCTGTAAATATCAATTCCTTCGCCGGGCCCATGCCTATCAACCTTGCTAATCGTTGGGTACCTCCGAACCCCGGAATGAGACCCAATCCCACTTCTGGTTGGCCGAACTGTGCCTTTTCGGAAGCTATGATGAAATCACAGCTCATGGCGATCTCAGTACCTCCGCCTAGGGCGAAACCGTTAACTGCAGCGATCACTGGCTTGGGAAAATTTTCTATACGATTAAAGACGGACTGTCCTTTCTGGGAGAATTCTTTGGCCTCTTTTGGCCCCATCCCTTTCATCTCTTTGATGTCAGCTCCTCCGACGAAGGCCTTGCCCTTTCCCGTCATTATGACCGCTCTGCTCTCGTCGTTTTCTACCTTATCCAGCTTCTCATCCAATTCGTCCAAAAGTTCGTTACATACCGCATTTACCGGCGGATTGTTCAATTCAATTATGGTAACATGGTCCTTTCTTTCTATCTCTATCATGTTGATCACCTTCAACTGTAGTCGTAGAATCCTTTTCCACTTTTTCTACCCAGTTCCCCGGCTCTCACCTTCTTCTTTAGGAGAGGGCACGGTCGATACTTTGAGTCGTTGAACTCTTCGTAGAGCACTTCCATTATATGGAGTACAGTGTCGAGGCCGATCATATCGCCCAACTTCAGCGGGCCCATGGGATGGTTCATCCCGAGTTCCATCACTTGATCTATCGCTTCAGCCTCTGCCACACCGTTCTGGAGACAATAGATCGCTTCGTTTATCATTGGTATCAAAACTCGATTGGAGACAAAAC
>JAGXLI010000051.1 GCA_018334755.1 Thermoplasmatota archaeon | reverse complement strand
TTTCCATCCAGAGTGTTGTGGTAGTACCGATAAACACACATAATCCGGCCAAGATGACAAGGATCTTCATCATACTAACAGGAGCTTTGGCTTTTTCTTCATGTTTACTGGTATAGTATATTATCCTGAAAGCCGAACTCACAGTGATGATATGGATGAGTAAGATAGGGATCAGAACCAAGGGACGAGATAGGGCTGAAGTTACGATGAAGCTCTTGCTGTAAAAACCGTTGAGGGGAGGGATCCCGATCAATGCGAGCAAACCGATCAGAAAAGTACCCACGATGATCAAGTTCCCTCTTTGGAGAGGAAGTTCTCTGATGTCCCTAGTGCCATACATGAATGAAAGTGCCCCCGCTGATAGGAAGAGCAGGGTCTTAAAGACGGCGTGGTTCACCGTATGGTATAAAGCGGAAGCGACTGAAAAGGAGCTCCAGAGGCCGATGGCGCTTACAATCAAACCGATCTGAGCGATAGTATGCCAGGTAAGTATCCTTTTTAGGTCCCAGTAAAAGAATGTGACAAGAGAAGCGAGGATCCCGGTCGCTAATCCTATCACTATCAAGACGTTAAGTATAGCCTGTATGCTGAACCCGATCGGTAAGATCCGGAGGAGTATATACGCGCCCACTTTTACCGTCACTCCGCCCAACACTGCCGTTATAGTATCGGGAGCTGAAACGTGGGCATCCGGAAGCCAGGAGTGAAAAGGTATCAATCCGCTTTTCACTCCGATAGCGACGGCGAAGAATGAAAAGATCAGTATCTTCGTATTTTTGTCTAGACCTGGCACCACTTTTCCCATGGCCTCGATATCGAGGTAACCGGTATTGAAGTAAAGGAGAGCGATGCCGATCAGGAACATGAAAGAAGCCACTCCTCCTATTATCAGGTAATAATAGCTCGCTTTAAGTGATTCCTTCGTTCCGGTATAAGTCAAGAGGACGTAAGTGGTCAGAACGGTCAGTTCGAAGAATACATACCGATTTATGAGGTCACCGGTGAGGAAAACCCCGTACAGACCGGTGGTCATGAACAGGAAAAGGAAATAATATCTTTCTCCTCGGGGCAGCATCTCCTTAGATTCTAAAGAATAGACAAAGGAAGACAAGGTTACTATACCTACTATGGTAGCCATGGTGGCCGATAAACTATCTAGGACCAGAGTGATACCGTAGGGTTTTTCCCATCCACCCAGCTCATATACGATCGGATCCTCTAAAAGAGCGGGGGCGAAAGAGAACAGCAGTACTACCGGGATAGCCAGTGCCGAAAGAGTTATCAAGTCGCTCACTCTCTCTGAGGTGTCAAATTTGGAGATCAATTCCAGAATGAGAGCACCGGCCGCCGGTGTCAGGATGATGAAGATGGGGGCATGCTCGATCATTCTTCCCCCTCCAATATCTTTTCCACGTCTAGAGTTTTGTATTCTTTATAGATATGTAGGACCAACGCCAGTCCTAACGCTAAGGTGGCCAGGTTAACGACGACGAAAGTCAGCATGAAAGTGTGCGGCAGAGGGTCCACCATTTCAGTTCCGTTTCCGATGATCGGAACACTCCCTTCAGGAACGTATGCCACAGAGACGAAGAGGAGTATCACGCCGTTACCGACCACGGATAAAGACATGAGTATCTTCACGGCATTTCTATCATTGGTCAGACCGTACAGCCCGACAAAGATAGTTATCAGACCTATCTCTATCCCGTTCAGGATCTTTCCACCCCCTCCTCAAAGAAGAATATGGAAAGTGCGACGAGACCAGCAAAAACTTTCAGTGCTATAACTATATCTAGAAGTATAAGTGTAGCACTCCTATAAGGAGTGAGATTTACCAGGAAACTTCTACCGATCACTATCCCGATCAACCCGACTATCAAAAATAAAAAGACGCCGAAAGAGTCGAACCATTGGATATGACGAGATAATCTTTCGATCTCTTCCTTCCCGTGGGTGACGAGTACCAATATCACTCCTGAGGCTAAAACGGCACCACCCTGGAAACCCCCACCCGGAGAGATCGGTCCGAACAGGGTGAGATAGATGCCGTACATCAAGATGAAAGGGGTCAAAGCCCGGCCAAAAGTTTTAACGACGACAGACTTCAAGTCTTTTTGACCTCCTTACTTTCTTCTTTCTCTTTCTTCTCATTAGGATGAAAAATCTTCTTCCCGAGGATCAGGATGCCTGTTATAGCCACGTATAATATCATGACTTCTCCGAATGTGTCGAAGGCTCTATAATCGAGTAAAACGGATTCTACCAGGTTATCTGCTCCGGTCTCCTGATGATTCTCGACATAATATCTGAAGGGAGGTGAATCAGCTTTATTTTGGTGATCTAGGTTTAAACCTTCGATCAATGCGGCGCAGATGAACACGACCAGTAGGACCGTCAGGATCCGTTTATGAAGGTTCTCTTTCATATCCGACCTCCTCTAGTTTTTTTATCACTGCTATAAACAGCACGGTCGTAGCTCCTGAACTTACGATTGAAAATGTAAGAGCGACATCGGGGGCTCTATGGATATAAAGAAGAAAGATCAAGAATACGGAAGAAAGAGCAAGGAAGATCAGGGTCCTTACCAGGTCACTCTCTAGAACCACGAGTATGCTCGAGATCAAGAAAAGGACCAGGAAGAGGTCAATCATCATCTTTATCACCCTCTTTTTTTGAGATCTCCTCTTCTAGATCGTGGAAAGGTGTATCTGCGGTCAAATCTGAGCTTATATGTGCTGCTCTTGCCAACGCATGTGAGATTATCGGCCCTGTTAACAAAACAAAGACCATCACAAGGATTATCTTCCCAGAGATGACGTCTATACCCGTTCTGAGCAGCACACCCCCTAACAGCGCGAGGGTGCCCCCCGTTCCGGCTTTACCGCTCGCGTGTAATCTCATGTAGATATCGGGAAATCTAAGAAGGCCTAGAGCAGCTGTGAACATCATCACGCAGCCGAGCGACATGAGCAGGAGTGAGATAATGCGGAGGATCAAACGAAATCCCCTCCTTCGAGGTACTTGATAAAAGCTATCGTTCCTACGAAATTCAGCATGATGAAGGACAGAGCTATATCGAGATATAGGCCTAGGCCTGTTTCGACGCTGATGGTTATCAGTATTATAGTGACGATCACTCCGACTACATTTAAAGAGATCATCCGGTCGTAGACGGAGGGTCCGACAAAGATTCTGTATGAGGCCAGTAAAGCTATAAAAACGAGTATCGTCGCGATGAGTGAAAGTAGAGTCATACGAAGACCCCCTTGATCATCTTATCCCACCGCATAACCGTGTCTTTCATACTTTCGACTAAATTTTCCGCCTTCAGATACGAGTAGTGGATGTAGAGATAATAATTTTCTTTCGCTTCTTCAACGTCCATCACTAACGTGCCGGGCGTTAAAGTGATCAGCAGAGATATCAGAGTGACCTCACTTTCTGAGGTCAGATCGACCTTTATCTTCACTATCCTCGGTTCGATGTTCAGAGTGATGGCCTGATATACCAGAATTCCATTAGCGAGGATCAACTTGAGGGTCACATCTACAAAGAGACCGGCTATATCTTTTAAAGACCCGAGATATTCAGTCAACCGACTCTTCTTTCTTTCCTCCCCTCGTATGACAAATTCATGTACTGTAAAGGTGACCACACTAGCCGCGATGATGCCTGTGAAAAGAGTATAAAAGGACAGATCTCCACCTTTCATAACGACGATTATCTGCCCGGTTAGAAGAAACCAGAATAATAATAAAAACACGTCTAAGAGGGCGTAATGCCGATCGAAAGAATCCTGTTTGGTGTTTTCCTCTTCCATCTTTCCTCTCCTGTCAGACAAAGAGGGTTGGCTTTATATCATTTACCGATACTATAAAATTACCGATAGAAACCGAAAAGCCGTTTGCGGATAGAAAAAGATTTAAATTCCTTAATTCAATACCGTTATGATTGATATGCTAGAAGAGTCATCTGAGTTGATAGGATTACAGGTCTATACAAAAGAAGGTATGTTCCTGGGAACAGTAGATAATGTAGTCATGGACATAGAAGAGGGAAAAGTGGATGGAATGTTCGTAGGAGACACGAATCCATTATTAGTTGAGGAAGCAAAGAGTGCCCTCGTACCGTTCAGATGGGTCTCTGCTGTTGGAGATATCGTCTTATTGGGGCACTTCCCGGAGAGGATATCTTTCTCAGAAGAAAGTGAAGAATAAATGGTGGGTTTATTCTGTCTCCTGAGGTCCCTGATTCTTGCTATATAGCTGAAGATGCTACTTTAATCGGTCAGGTCGAATTACGTGATGGTGTCAGCGTCTGGCACAATTCAGTTCTGAGGGGGGATCAAAATACGATCCTGGTTAAAGAGGGTTCTAACATACAGGATTTAGCTATGGTCCATGTAGATGAACAGAACGATGCTGTCATCGGAAAGGATGTTACTATCGGTCACAGTGCCGTCATACACGGTTGCCAGATCGGCGATGAAACCATAATAGGCATGAACGCGAGCATCTTGAGCGGTGCCGAAGTAGGGAAAGGTTGTGTGATCGGAGCGAACGCCTTGGTGAGCCCAGGAACAGAGATCCCGGATTACAGTTTAGCCGTAGGAGTTCCGGCTGAGATAATCAAAGAGGGAGATGAAAGTTTGATAGAAAAGACCAGGCAGAACGCCGAGCACTACCATGAGCTAAGAGACGAGCATAAAGAGGGTAAGTACGAGAGATTTTGAAGATTTTTGACTTTGTCGATACTGTCTATTCTAAAACAAAAATAGCTGGATCAGATTTGGTATCAATCCTTTCAGCGGCCCGAAGAACCAGAGTGCGGCCAAGATCACCGCGATCAGGATAAGTACGATCACGGTCTTGACCAGTTTCCATACGAACCATACTATCAAGATAAGGATTATTATGCCTAACAGGACCAATACAGGGAGCCATGCCATATTAAGAGTATCTATCAACGTAGTTATTAATCTTATGAAATTTTAGCGAGTCTTTGGCCGAAAAAGTTAAGTTAGAGTGTGGGCTCTTTTCCATAAAGATGTTTAAAGATGCCAAGAAATTCAGGGTGGCAACTGGTAAAGCCATCAGCGATACCTCATTTTTGAACGCGGTCGACAGGGCGATGATAGACGCCTCTGTTGGGGAGATCAACCTTATCCAGGTCTCTTCCGTTCTTCCTCCGGGCATCGAGAGGGTGAATAATCTACACAGACAACGTGGGGCTTTCAGACCGGCCGTTATGAGCAAAGCCGTCGGCTCCGGTAAAGAGCTTGCCGCTGGACTGGCATGGGGATTCAGAGAAGATGGGAACGGAGGCTATGTGATAGAGCATTCTCTGGAAAAAGAGAATATAGATATAGACAGTTTTGAAGAAAAGCTGGAAGGAAAATTGGAGGGTATGGCCGAAGCTAGAAGAACTAGCTTAAAAGACAAGAAGCTGACATATGAAAGATTGCATGTCGATGAAAGTAAGTATGGATGCACGCTTGCAGTACTGGTGTATTCACCATGAAAGAAGACGGCGACAAGTACGGAGTTATAGTTTGCAGTGACTGCAGGAAGGCAAAGATAATCGATCTCACCAAGGATAGGAAAACCACTGAGTGTCATCGATGTGGTCAAAGGTTGATTTTAAAGAAGATGAAGATACATTACAGGGCGGACTCTAGAGAGGAAGCGAGCTGGGCGATAGGTCAGATCAACGCCAGGATGAACGGCGAAAAGATGCCCGAAGAGATGAACGATGAAAAAGAAGAGTTAGACCCTTATCAGTTGGCTGCAAAGGAAGCCGAGCATGGTGACGACGAAAGGGAGAGGATGTTGATAATCGGAAGAGTGCTGACGAGGGAACTGGGGAGCTTTGATAGGTCGGACTTAGAAAAGGTATTCAAGATGACGGATATGGATGTAGAAAAAGATATGATAGAAAAATTTAGAAACCTCGATGAGATCTACGAACCTGAGCACGGGACTTTCAAAAGCGTTGAAGGATGAAAGAGTATATAATAAAAAAGAAAGTGTTTTTTTGGACCTACCAGGAAAATCCAATGGAGGTCAATACAGAGAAGCCAATAATAACTCCCAGCATCAGGAGTACAAGGAACATCCTCTGTTTTTCCGTTAGCCGGTCCGATTGGAAGTAGGCCCAGGCCGAGATAATACCTACAGCGAACAGACCTATAGCGCTCAACAGGGAACCCGTAGCCATCAAGTTCCTCTTGAGATCTCGATCATCGCCAGAGTCGACCTCGATATATCCCGCGGAAGAGGCAAGTATTCCTCCTACGAAGAGTAATATGATCCCCAGGATCAGAGCCATTCCCAAAAAACTGCTCAGATTATCGGATGTGAACATCGACGAGGGTCTTCGCTGTGGGGGTTGAGTCCCCTGCCGTTGAGGTCCTTGGGGAGGTTGCTGCTGAGATTGCTGCTGGGGTGGCTGCTGCGACTGCTGTTGGGGTTGCTGTTGGGATGATCGTGGCTGCTCTGGATCTTGAGATCCCCCGGTATCATCGTCTGGTCCTATCTGTCCTTCCTCATTCATATAATCACTATAACTGGATACTAAAAGAGTTATTTAAAATTTGATATTTTACCTCTCAGAATTCTTTTACCATGTAAGGCTTTTCGAGTTCGTAACCGTGCTTTCGGTAGTATTCTCGAGCACCCACTCCGCTGGTGATTCTTAATTTATCTCCTCTTTCCCTGGCTAGATCTTCGCATTCCTTTAACATCTCAGAACCGAATCCAGAGTGTTGGTATTCCCTTCTATTTTCATCTACAGGTGTCATCTCCCCTACAACTTTCAGCTCTCTGACCGTCGGGACAGCCCGACCGTCCGTTCTCAATCGAGCATATCCAACAAGGAGTCCTTCAGGGTCGCTCAATTCGAGGTAGTGTTCTACACCACCGGAAGCTTCGTAGACGAACTTCTTCAGATCCAATGAAGAAAGATCGACGTTATCTTTCGAATGCCCGCCCTCTCTACATCTTATACAGTCGCAATCTGCCTTTTTGCTTTTCAGTTCCTTCCTCGCATACTGCCTCAGGTTGCTCTTCTTCACGCCCCCGTCGACGAGCGGTGAAGGGATATCTCTCTGCACTCTCTGTATCCTAACATATTTAGGAACTGCAGCTTTCATCTCCGCGATGAGTTTGGCGGCCTTGTTCGTAGAAAGAGGTTCGTATTCGCCATCTTTCCATCTTTCATAGAGTTCCGTACCTTCAACCACTAATGTGGGATATATCTTCAACATATCCGGCTGGAATCTCTGATCCTTAAATAGAGTGAGAAAGTCATCTAGATCTTTGGTATTATCCATACCCGGAAGACCCGGCATGATATGATAACAGACCTTCAACCCCTTCTCCTTGGCCAATCTAGTCGCCTCTATCGAATCTTCGACTGAATGGCCTCTATCGATCTCCTCAAGTATCTCGTCCCTTATAGATTGGACACCTATCTCAACTCTTGTGACGCCGAGTTCTAACATGCGTTCTAGTTCTTTTTCCTTGCAGTGGTCCGGTCTTGTTTCCACGGTAAGACCTATACATCTTTTATCCGCTTTTTCATTCCTCTCCTTCGCCTTCTCTAAGCCGGGAGACGTAGTTCCATTCAGTCCGTCCAAACATCCCTTTACAAAGTCTTTCTGGTAATTCCAGTCTCTGGCTGGGAAGGTTCCGCCCATGATTATCATGTCTATCTTGTCTGTTGTGTGGCCGATAGCTTCGTACTGTTTCAATCGGTCCTCTACCTGTTCTCTGGGTAGGTAATCATTCCTTTCACCTCGCAATGCGGCAGGTTCTTCACCTGTGTAGGACTGGGGGCTGGGCTCGTCTTCTTCTGGTCCCCCTGGACACATCATACATCTACCATGAGGGCATTCGGCCGGCTCCGTCATGACCGCTATGACCGCGACACCCGATTTAGTACGGGTGGGTTTCCTCTGGAGGACATGCAGAACTTCTTCTCGGGAAACATCATCTCTGTCGTCTACTCTTTCAAGTATCTCGGCGTTTTTTGGCAGTTTATCCCTGTCGTATTCTTTACAGAGGTTAATCTTTTCCTTCTGCAGTTCTTCAGGGTTGTTTATTTTTCCGTCGATGATCTCGTTGACTATCTCATCGAAATAATCCATCGGATATTCTATTTTTGAGGGAACTATAACAATCTTCTGGAAAAACGGATGGAGCTTGAAGAGTTGAGGCAAAAGAGATATATAGCTTTTTGAGTTAATAGTGGGATTGATACGTTTTTGGGCTCATAGTCTAGGTCGGTTATGACGTCGCCTTGACATGGCGGAGGTCGCCGGTTCGAATCCGGCTGGGCCCACTCACTTCGTTCGTGTTCTCATACGGATTTCAAAACACTAGGAATCGTAGATCCCCCTTGCTCACCGATTTCTAATAAAATCGCTTTGTCCGGCTGACCCCATCGATCTTTATAACCTCTAGCAAAAAATATTTATCCAATTTTATGCCTCGTTCTATTGCTCGTAGATAACTGGAACCTAGAGGGCCGGACCGAGAAATCATGAAACTGGAAAAGAAAACTTCCATGGGGATCGCTGTCATACTTTTCTTCTTAACTTCATGGAGTTTCGGTAACCTGATGACTTACTCTCCCAGAGTGCGTCAAGGGTCCTATTCTTTACAAGTTCCAACATTTTTGATCTGGATCATACTCATATTTTTACTTGCTTTTTTCGCAGCACTCTTTTATAAGATCAGGAGTACAACTTTACTGGTAGCTATAGGAATGATAATAGCCATCATGGTTTCACCTTATCTGGTTGTCAAATTTGGATTTCTTTGGGGTGGGCTAATCCTATTCACTCTCTTATTGACGGGGATCATGTACTGGAAAGGATATAATCGACGAAGGCTCCTGGTCAATTTGTCGGCAGCTTTGATTCTTGGGTGTTCGATAATCATCATCTATCTTTTCGGTCCGGGTATAGGCGGATACTTAGAATCTGGAGGAGGTAGCGGTGGAGAGGCGCCGGAGATACTGCCGTGGGATGATCCGGGAAGCGCTTTTGAGGGCGCCTTCGGGAGTATGGGAAACTTCATACTTATCTTTATCATCGGCTCGGTTCTAGGCTTTTTGCTCCTTCAGAAGTTCGGACCTAAGCTCATATCCCGTAAGGAGGAGGAAAAAGATAAGGGGGTCGAAGAGGAGATCTCTTCAACGGTGGATAAAGCGATCAGTGAACTTTATGAAGGAAAGGATGTGGAGTCTACCGTGCTTCGATGCTATCAGCGGATGTCAACGATCCTAGAAGAGAGGGGCGTGAGGGACGAAGATTTCATCACCCCAAGAGAGTTCGAGACAAAGGCAATTAAGAACCTTGAAGTCAAAACTCAAAAGATCGTGAAGCTGAGAGAACTATTTGAGCTGGCAAAGTATAGCGATCATCTCCTTGGAGGAAAAGAGAGAAGTCAAGCCGTGAAGGCCCTAAAGGAACTAAGAAAGGAGTTGAACTGATAACCATGCGGGAACCGACTTCTAGTCCGGATATTGAACAAGTCTCCCCTCAGTTCATTGACCAAGAAAAGATAGACCTACTTTATTATCTAATAAATGCAGCTATAATCGTATCTTTGATAGTCCTCTTGTTCTTAGTGGTGGGGATGCTGCAGCTCACCGTTTTTATCTCAATATTGGCGTTGATCGGGATCAATCTGGTAATCTGGATAAGGGAGAATACTGAAACTTCAAAAAGATGGGGAAATAAAAGGGGGACGGAGGAAAAGGTGAATCTCAAACTTTCAGATATGGACGATCTTCTCAAAAGAGCTTGCCGAGATATGGAGATAAGCCAGCACCTATTAGAGAGGAAGATCGAGAAGATGTTCTTGGACAGGGTAAAAGAAAAGAAGGATCTATCCGATGATGATGTCATAAGGTTATTAGAGAATCCAGAACAATTTCGACGGATTATAGACGACGATGTGATATCGGATTTCATCTTATCCGATGGTGATGAGGACGTTTATTCATCTCGAGGTAAAAAGAATTATGAAAAGTGGATAGCAGACTTGACAGAAAGGATCGAAAACTGGGAATAGGATATTTAGATCACGAGGAAAAAGATGAAAAGAAGCAAGATGTTCGTTTGCGTCGCGATCCTGGCCATCGCAGGCCTGATATTCGGAAATCTTTTCGGTAGCTGGGTCTTTTTTGTGGGAGCACTTTCTTCCCTTTCACTTTTCGTCATGGCGACTTTTTCATCACCATCACAGGAGATGCAGGTGGATGTTTCCAGGGAATCTAAAGAAGACGTAAAGGAGTTATATGTAGGGGACCAACTCGAACTTTCAATAAATATCGAAAACAAAGAAGATGATACCACCTTTTTGGAAGTCCATGATATACTCCCATCTGAAGTCGAGGTCGTTGAGGGATCTAATCATCAACTCTTGAGGTTAAAAGGGGAGGAAAAGAAAAAACTAGATTACACGGTCTCATGTCCCCGCAGCGGCAACATCGATATCGGTCCTATCAAAGTCAGGTCCCGCAGCCCACTCAATTTTTTCTCAAGGGAGATAGACTCCAAAGAGGATATGACCCTTAGAGTACTACCCAGAACTGAAGATATGAAGAGCGTCAACATCCATCCCAGCTATACAAAACATTGGTTGGGAGACATAAAGTCTAAAAGTATCGGCATAGGAAGCGAGTTTTTCTCGATCAGGGAATATCATCCGGGAGATGAGATCAGAGATATAAACTGGAAGGCGACGGCTAGACATCTTACTCCCCTCACGAATGAGTATGAGGGAGAAAAATCAGGAGATGTTATTCTAGTGGTAGATGGGTACGAGAATGGAATAGTCGGTACAAAGAAATATAATACTTTAGGGGCCTCTATCGACGCCGCAGCGAGCTTATCTTCAGCCATCCTCTCGGCTCGGAACCGCCTTGGATTGATCGTATCCGGTGAATATATCAACTGGGTTTATCCAGGTACGGGCAAGAATCACTATCATAGGATAATGTCTAATCTGATAGGCTCCGAAAGCGGAGGAACTTGGGGGCTGGAGGGCGTGAAATGGCTTCTAGAAGATTTTTTCCCCAGGAAGAGTTTGATTATCTTTATCTCACCCTTGACAGTGCCTGAATTCAGTGAGACTATAATAGACCTCTGCAGAAAAGAATATGACGTCATGGTCATCTCCCCAGACCCGTTAAAGATCGAAAAAAGAATACTAGATGAGTATGAAGAAACCGCTGAAAGGATCTATAGGATGGAAAGAGAAAATGTGAAGGAAAAACTCTGGACCTACGGAACAGTCGTAGTGGACTGGGATCCAGATGAACCGCTCGAACCGGCTCTGCAGGAGGTGTTAAGATACAAGGAAAAAATATGAGGATATTTTTCTCTTCAGTCATCTTTGTAGTTGCGCTCTTAACAAGTCTACTCTCCCTGCATTCCGTCTATTGGTTCTTTCCGATAGTCTTCAGCGTGGTATGCATCGTCGGTTTCAACCTGAAGAGTATTTTATTGCTCGATGTTGGGGCTGTAATCTTGATACCCTCTTATCTTTTCATAAACAGAGGACTCGACCTCACCTTTAGCAACTTGGTTATGGTCACCGGTGTTTTTTTCCTTTTGGTAGGTACGTGGATAATCAGTAGAAAAGTACTGCTCGTCAGCGGTATCTGGGAAGGAGTCGAAACCAAAAGCATGAGAGAGGACCTTTCACTTCTTAGTGGATTTGGTTTGGATGTGATCTCTATCAATCTTTTCTTTGGGCTGGTATTCTCTCTCTTAGGCTCGTTGCTGGCTATCTACAGTTCTCTTGGATTCGAATTGAGTTCTCAAATGACCATCCCTTTCATGCTGGTCCTATCCTCGACGACCTTCCTCATGATATACATCACATTCAATCTGCTGTACAAGGATTAAAAAAGTGCGGGCACCGGGATTTGAACCCGGGTTATAGCCTTGGCAAGGCTAGGTGATACCAAACTACACTACGCCCGCACTGAGATATTCATCTCGTGAGATTACAGATATCAAATTGGATTATAAACATTTTGGATTTGCTCTCGTTAGATAGATGCTTTTTTAATAAAGTGTCTATTTGCCGGTAGTTTTAGGACTGATATAGATTTTATGCTTGCTGTATTAACTGGCACTTTGATATTACTCAAATTTCGGGACAGGATGCGAAAAGTTTATATCGATATCCGGAAAGAAGATGGTGAGATGAGTAAGAAAAGGAAGAGAAGGATAGCTAAAAACAGGATCAGGATCCTGTTCGAGGAGGCCAAAAAGGCGGCTCTAGCCGATGAGCTTGAAAGAGCTGACAGGTATGTAGAGTTAGCTAGAAAGATAGGTATGAAACACAACGTATCTCTTCCTTCTAAATATAAGAGAAGGTTCTGCAAGAATTGTTACTCTTACCTTCATCCAGGCAGATCTTGCAGGGTAAGATTGAAGGACGGCATATTGGTTAGCAGATGTTCCGGATGTGGAACGATAAATAGATATGGATATGAAGATGATGAGAAGAATAACCAGAGGTGAGGAATCATGGATGTAGAAGAAGCAAAGATCGAAGGTCAGGACTTACAGGCGACGCTTCACGTTGGAAAAGAAGGGATAACTAGATCCCTGTTGAACGAACTAGATAATCAGCTCGAAAAGAGAGGATTGGTAAAAGTGAAGGTCAACAGGAACGATCCGACTCAAAACGTGGAGAAGACCGCCGAGGAGTTAGAAAAATCTTCAATAGGAGAGCTGATCGAAGTGAGAGGGAAGACGGTCCTGCTTCTGTACGAGGAGTAAAAAAATAGTAGTTCAGGTCTTTTCTAGATAAAGATCATAGGCCATCTGGACCTGAGTGGCGGAGTAAGTCCTGACCTCCCTTTCTTCCTTCACATCAACTTCTAAATTTTCTTCTCTGATCTCTGACAAAAGTTTCTGCAGTCTTTCTTCTTTTTCACTCTCTTCTCCTATCTCATAGTAATGGATCATACCTTTATCGTCTAAAGCTTTTAAGGCCGGACGGATGAACTCTTCAGAGGAATGAGGGAGGTTCATGATTATCCTGTCGACCTTCAATCGTTCGGCGATCTTTCTCGCGTCGCCTTCATAAGTGGTGACTTTTGTGCCTAAATCGTTCCTTTCGACGTTCTTCATCAAGAATTTCACCGCCTTTGGGTTCAGATCTACGCTGTAGATATGATCGACATCCACCTCTCTCCCTATCAGGACGGTATAAGGACCAGCTCCGGCGAACATATCGAACACGGTTTCATCTTCTTTCACTTTCTTCACCACGCGCCATCTCTCCGTGGCGAGTCGAGGCGAAAAATAGACCTCGCTTACATCGATTTCGAATTCTGCTCCGTGTTCGCGGTATACCGTTACTGTCTTCTCTTTCCCGGCTATGTGCCTGACTTCACGTATCCTGAATTTCCCGTGAACGCCTCTATCTTCTAAGACGGTTTCCAAGTTCTTGTGAGTCTCTAGGATAGCTTCGCCTATATTTCCCTTATATGATCCCAATTCCTCGGGCAGCTTTATCAAAGCGATGTCGCCGACGATATCATAACTGGAAGGGAGATAAGTTTTTAGCTCTTCAGGGATATCGACCAGGTCTTCATAGTTCCTCTCGATCCTCTCTCTCTCCTCGACCTCCTTTTCTACCACTTCGTATCCCATCTCTTTGAACTTTTCGAGTTCTTTCTCGCCGATGTCCTTCAGCGGGAGAAAAAGGCCCTGATCATCATCTGAAGAGGAGATCTTACCTTTCTTGTAAAGCAGGTCCTCTTCCAAAAGCTTATTTCTTACCTCTTCTCCTTCCTTTTTTGGAACTTTAAGACACTTCATCTGAGAGGTCATAGATATGGGAGAATTAATATTCATCGGTCTAGGGCTGTACGACGAGAAGGATATCAGCGTTAAAGGTCGTAAGATCGCCGAAGAAGCGGATACCGTTTATTCAGAATTTTATACCAGTAACCTAGCCGGTTGTAGTATCCAGGATGTGGAAGAACAGATAGATAGCGAGGTAAAAGTTCTAACACGGGAGGATGTTGAAGACGACGCCGTCCCTGTGAAGGAAGCTAAGAAGGGCAGAACGGTAGCGTTCTTGACGGCCGGCGATCCGATGGCAGCTACGACTCACGTGGATCTTAGACTGAGAGCTGTAAACGAAGGTATAGATACTGAAATCGTTCATTCCTCTTCGATCTTTTCAGCGGTCCCTTCACTTTTAGGTGTCCAGCACTACAAATTCGGCCGGACAGTTACTTTACCCTACTCGGGTGAGGGAAGAGACACCCCGGAGAGTCCTTACGAAAATATCGAGGAGAACAAAGAGAGAGGTCTTCACACTCTAGTCCTTCTAGATATAAACTCCGAGGAAGAGGAATACATGAACGTGGAGGAAGGGATCGAAGTCTTGAAAGAGTTGGAAGAGAAATTAGGGAGAGGTCTGATCACGGAAGAGACGCTGCTGGCGGGACTGGCCAGAGTAGGTTCGTCGGACCCTGAAGTGAAGGCCGGCGGCCCGGAAGAGGTGGCCAAACACGACTTCGGAGGAGGATTACACTGCCTCGTGGTCTTCGGAGATCTTCACTTCATGGAGATCGATTCTCTGGTGAATCTAGCTGACGCTCCGGAGGAAATAAAGGAAGAATTTTAGTGCGCTGTTGATGAAGTCTCGAAATTACTCTCCATCCCAAAGCAAATTTTATATAATGTAATCTCATCTTCAATCTATGATGAGCTGGGCAATCGGTACCGACGGGATCACGATCATCATAATTATAGAGTGATCACTCATCCGCCCAGCTGATGTTTTTTGTTGTTTTTGGAGGATGTTTTTATGAGTGAAGATGATGGACAATTCGAACCAATAGAGAAAGACGCCCCCCTGCCGGAGAAGGAAGAAGAGATAATAGAGTTCTGGAAGAGTAACAAAATACCGGAGAAGAGCAGGAACAGAGAGAGGGAGAAAAAATTCGGCTTCACCGAGGGACCCCCCACCGCCAACGGACTACCTCACATCGGCCACGTCTTAACGAGAGTTGTAAAAGACACGTTCCTCCGCTATAAAACGATGGACGGCTACCAGGTAGTCCCGAACATAGCGGGATGGGACACCCACGGTTTGCCCGTAGAGATAGAAGTGGAAAAAGAACTGGGTATAGATTCTAAAGATGAGATCGAAGAGTACGGCCTGGAAAAGTTCAACCAGATGTGCAAGGAGAGCGTTTTCGAATATGAGAAGGAATGGAGGGAGATGAGCGAAAGGTTGGGCTTTTGGATAAATTATGATGACGCTTACATCACCATGGAAGACGATTACATAGAGAGCGTGTGGTGGAGCTTGAAACAGCACTGGAAAAACGGCCTTTTAGAGAAGGGGTACATGGTCGTCCCGTACTGCCCTAGATGCGGTACGCCTCTTTCGAGTCATGAAGTCGCTCAGGGATACAAGGAGACGGAAGATCCATCCATACACATGAGATTCGAGCTGAAGGACGAAGACGCCTATTTTCTCGCGTGGACCACCACACCTTGGACCCTTATATCGAATCTACTTTTGGCTGTAAGAAAAGATATAGATTACGCCTTGGTAGAATACGACGGAGATAGATATTATCTGGCTGAGGAACTCGTCGACGAGATATTTGACGATGTCGAAATACTAAAAACGATGAAGGGCGAAGACCTCATCGGAAAGGAATACGAGCCGATGTTCGATTACGTAGATTCTAAAAGTAGGAGTCACTATGTCACTCATGCAGATTTCGTCACCTTGGAAGAAGGTACTGGCATAGTTCACGTAGCCCCGGCCTTCGGCGAGGACGACTACGACCTCTGTAAAGAGCGCGGCGTGGATCTTGTAAATCCCGTCGATGAAGCGGGGAAGTTCACTGAAGAAGTGCCCGATTACGAAGGCATGTTCGTAAAAGATGCTGACGAACATATCATGGACGACCTAGAGGAGAGGGGCGATCTTTTGAGTCGGGGCACAACGACCCACAGATACATGTTCTGCTGGAGGTGTGATTCACCTCTCTTAAATTATGCGCTGGAGAGCTGG
>JAGXLI010000091.1 GCA_018334755.1 Thermoplasmatota archaeon | reverse complement strand
ATATGTCAGAAGTTTCTGATTCGGACAGCATGACGGTGATGTACACGGCAGGTCTGGACGTGAACGTCATAGCTCCCCAAGATCAGACTGAATCTGAACCCGGGCCGCATTCGTATGATTTCACGGTAGAGAATATAGGAACTGAAAACGATACGTATGATCTCACTGTAGAATCATCTAACAATAACTGGACTGCGACCGCTCCCGACCAGGTATCTGTTGAAGCTGGCACCAATGAAACCGTAGCGGTCGAAGTGACGATCCCCATAGGAGCGGCTGATGGTGAACAATCGAGGATCAACTTGACAGCCACCTCACAGAACAACACTGCAGTCAACAGTTCGGATTGGATGAGAGTGACTTATAACGCTCCTATCACTGGAGATGTGAACGTCATAGCGCCAGGGGATCAGACAGAGACCAGGATCGGTACGTACAGTTACTCCTTCACAGTCCAGAATCTCGGGGATGCTAATGACACATATGATCTGACGGTAACTACCTCCAATCCAGACTGGGAAGCGAGCGCCCCTTCACAGATTTCTATCGAAGCCGGGAGCAATGAATCTGTACTTGTTGACGTTACCATACCAGGAAGTGCTCAAGACGGCGATACCTCCGACATAACCTTAACAGTTACGTCGCAAAACGAGACCACTGTAACGGACATGGACAGCATGACCGTGACTTTTGAACCTGAAAGAGATGTTATCGTCACGGCTCCAGGAGATCAGACCGAGAAGGATACCGGAAATCATACGTACAGTTTCGTCGTAGAGAACAACGGTACTATAGAAGACACTTACGATCTTACGGTAGAAACGTCCACCCAGAACTGGACCGCCGACGTGATCGGGCAGGTCACTATAGCGGCCGGCACCGTGGAAACGGTAGATGTAACTGTGAACATACCCGAGAATGCAGGATATGGAGATTCATCAGATATAACCTTGACAGCGACTTCACAGAACGATACAGGTGTGACGGACTCGGGCGTTATGACCCTGACTTATATGAGTCACACCCTAACGGTCCAGGACCCGGATCATGGTACGATCTATGTTGAAGGTGCGGCGGTGACCGAGACCCAGGAAAGTTTCGTCTATTCCGCTGGAGAATTGGTAGATATCGAGGCAGTAGGAGACGAAAATTATCATTTCTTGGAGTGGATCGGTGATAATGAAACAATAGTTGATACGAAGTCCAATGGAACGAGCGTAACCATGGACGACAACTATACGATCACTGCCGAGTTCACGACAGAACCCGAGGTGGCCCGCGTAACCATCGACCCATCAGAAAATCAAACGATCACAGCGGGAGATGAGATAGACTTCTCCGCTGAAGCTTACGATGAGAACGACAACCTGATAACTGATACGGACACCGATTTTGACTGGCAAAATACTGATGAAACCGGTCTGTTTGATGAGACTGAAACAAGTGAATACGAGGTGACCGCGACTTACGACGGAGTCGACTCAGAGACAGTCCTCGTGACAGTCGAGCCAGCTGAAGCCGATCACATCGAGATATCTCCCCAAGAATCGACTATAGATGCTGATGAGAGCGAGAAGTTCTTTGCGACCGCCTATGATGAATACGGTAATGAGATAAACGTCACCGATCAGACCGATTGGTCGATAGAGGAAGATGACCACGGTGGAAGCTGGGACGGTAATCTGTACGAGGCCGGAGATAGCGGAAATTGGACCGTGATAGGCGATTATGAAGGTATGATGGACGAAGCGACCTTGACAGTTCAAGAGACAACGGACGATACAGAAGAGGACGAAGGTTCTACATCTATAGGCGAGAGCTCTTGGGCTATCGGATTCATCGTAGCGCTGCTCGTGCTTCTGATAGCTCTAGCCTTCTGGCTCAGTTCTAAGGAGAAAAAAGAGGAGGAAGAAGAACCTGGTGAGATGGAAGAGGAAGCCGGTGAAGAGGAAAGTTCTTTCGTTGAAGAGGATTCCGAGGACACCGCATCCGAAGAAGAGATGGCGGACGAGAGTGAAACAGAGGAACCGGATACTGAAGAAGAATCTGGAGATGAAACCTCTGAGGAAGTCGGTGAAGGAACTGAAGAATGAGGAGTTACATGGAAGAGTTATAGACAAAAAAACCACTTTCTATCTTTTTTAATTTCTTTTACAACTGTCAAGAGATCTTCCAATCGATTTTGGTTCGTTTGAAATAGAAAAAGTTCGTAGGGATCAGAAGATCCTACTTTTGGAACTTTTCATTTTTCGTCTAATAGTTCTTCCTTTTTCCTCTCAAACTCCTCTTCACTGATGATTCCCTTGTCTTTCATCTCCCGGAATTCTTCCAATTTTTGTTCTGAAGTGGGACTTTCTTCAGTTGGAGGTTCTTGACTCGGGTGCTGATTTTGGGCTGAGGGTTTTGGAGTAGCTCGTTGTTGTTGAGATCGTTGGTATGATTTTTCTTGAGGTGGGGGAGGCTCTTGCTTTTGGTACGAGGGTTGTTGAGTTGAGCGTTTCTTTTCCTTCCATACTATCAAGGTCACTATCCCGATACCTACCAATATCGAGATGAGCATCAGCAGCCACCAATAGTTGGATAGAAAAGTCCCATCATCCCCTTCAGAGTGATCATCTGATTTTTCACCTCTGATCGCATATAGATTACTGTCATCAGAGCCGATATATATCGTTCCGTCAGAGCCGATGGCCGGTGAAGACTCCACCTTACCACCGGTTCTGAAGTGCCATTTTTCCGTCCCATTAGGATTGATCGCGTACAGGTTGTTGTCGTAAGAGCCGACGTATATCGTGCCGTCCTCACTGATAGCTGGTGAAGAAATCACATTTCCCTCAGTGTTAAAGCGCCATTTTTCCGTCCCATCAGAATTGATCGCGTACAAGCTATCGTCATGAGAGCCCACGAATATGGTCTCGTCGGCACCGATAGCTGGAGAAGAGAATACAGAGCCGTTGCTTTCGAAACTCCATTTCTCTTCACCATCTGGAGTTACAGCATACAATCTATTATCGGCGGAACCCACATATATGGTACCTTCGGGGCCTATCGCTGGAGATGAGAAGATATCATCGTCAGTGGTGAAATTCCACAGTTCCCTTCCATCCTGGTTGAGTGCGTATAACTTTTCGTTATAAGAACCAAAATAGATCGTTCCGTCTTCTGCTAAAGCAGGAGAAGAGAGGACCTGACCGCCGATATCCGGTACTGAAAAATTCCATAATTCCTGTCCGTTGGGATCTAAAGCGATCAACTGCCCGAAATGGCTTCCAATAACACTGACCTGATATCCAAAATATATATTTCCGTCATCATCTACAGCGGGAGTCGATATTACGGAGCCTGAGAATTTGTTGGTATAGTTCCACTTGATGTTCCCCATTGAATCGATACAATAAAGAGTGCGGTTGGTCGAACCTATAAGGATGGAACCGTCTTTTCTGATAACGGGAGAGGAAATTATCGACCTCTCAAAAGGTTCTTCTAGGACCCACCTTTCAGTCCCATCTGGACCGAGCGAGTAAAATTTGCCGTCCATTGTCCCGAAATATACGGTGCCGTTCTCCGTAACGGCTGGAGATGAAGATATCCCGGCAGAAGCATTATAACTCCATCTTTCTTCACTATCGACATCGCTCCCATCGTTGGAACTGCTGACGGTATTCTTCTGGTAACGACCGAAATAAGACCGCTGCGAACCCCCTAAATCTGCTAGTTCTGGCTCACCATCTCTATTCGGGTTGACTTTTTCCCCTCCCCTCTTCGGTTCGCCTTTTACCGCTATCACCATCCCGCTGAGTAGCAGAGAGAGGATGATAGCGACGACAAATACTTTCTTTTTCATCCTAATCCTCCGTTTGACTACTGATGATATGGATTGATAGCTTTAAATATCTTATCGAATATCAAATTTTGGGGTACATAGGCCCACCTCTCGACGGGTTTTTCATACACCCATACCTCTGATTAATCATCTCCCTCGTGTCTACAGAACCTGGGAATCGCTTGGGAAGCTTCTAAAAACCCTCTTCTAGATGTTTTATGTAGATATATTCGTCCATCCAGTTCTTTGCTTCCTCGATGGCTTCGTTCTTGTCGTTCAGTTCGTCAGTTATGACATATTCTTGGCTTTTTTCCTTCGGTTTTGATCTTATCAAGATCAACTCTATGTTTTTATTCTCTCCTGTCGAAAGGCTCGCTTGCTCCTCTTCCTCGCTTTTCTGGATCACCTTTTCCCTTTCAACCATGACCAGGTAATATCCTGATGGATTTCCTTTGGTACTCACATGTTTCCAAAGAGCCTTGAAAATCGGAGAATAGGTTTTCTCTCTGAAGTGCCAGTATTTGCTATCTTCCAGC
>JAGXLI010000006.1 GCA_018334755.1 Thermoplasmatota archaeon | reverse complement strand
TCAGGAACTTTACACGGAACTCGTTCCGTGAATCGATGGAAAATCGTTGATTTTCCAGTAGATGTTCCTGATATCTTTCGGAAACTTTGTTTCCGATAAATCGCACGCAAAGGATGGCAGTTAGACTTGTATTAGTACATTGCTATTTTATCTGTACACACTTTGCTAAGATCACACGCCTCTAGCTCTTAGTTCTAACTTCACATCGAAAAATACATTCCAAATAAAGACGAATTTTAAAGTATATCTATGAACGAAATTCGTTAAATTTTTATACTTAGTAATACTTAACTATACTTGGTGATACAAATGAAGGCACACCCCGTAAAAATACCCGAACAGATGGAAGAAGATCTACAAAAATACATGGAAGAACTCGGATACGCTAGTTTTAGTGAGTTCGCTAGAGATGCGATAAGAGATAAATTGTATGGAAGAGAGCTCACACCAGAGTTTGAAGAGAAGATGAAGCAAGGTCTAAAAGATATAGAGGAAGGGAATGTTTATTCCCATGAAGAAGTAAAAGAGAAATTCACTGGGTCGTCAGAATGAAGATCGAGTGGACCGACAGGGCTTTGAAGGACCTGGAAGATCTAGAAAATCATATAGCTCAACGTATAATCGATAAATTAGAAGATGCTTGTGATTTTCCCGATCATTATCTATCGCCATTGAAAGGATACGATCTCCATAAGATAAGAATCGGCGATTACAGAGCTATTGTCTCTGTAGAGGATGAAAAGATGGTCGTTGTTACTACAGATCATCGAAAAAATATATACAAATCTCTAGAAAGATTTTACGATTGAAAACCGATTTAGACCGCTCTACTCCTTCCTCTTCTAGCATCATACGCCCCTTTCCCTATTTTGACTGCTCTCCCGACGCAAAGTCACTAGATCTCGTAATAATCCTTGTACCATCCAACAAATCTTTCTATTCCTTCTTCCAGATCGGTCTCTGGCTCGTATCCCAACTTCTCTTTCGACTTCGAGATGTCCGCGTAGGTCACTTTCATATCGCCGGGCTGCATCGGCATCATGTTCTTCTCGGCCTCCATCCCAAGTTTTTCCTCTAAAATTTCAACGAAGTCCATCAGCTCTACCGGAGTGTTGTTGCCCAGGTTGAATATCTCGTACCTGAAACTCTCCTCTAAACTTCGTACAACGCCGTCCACGATGTCGTCTACGTAGGTAAAATCTCTTTTCATATCTCCATAGTTGTAGATGTCTATTGGCCTATCGTCCACTATCCTGTCGGTGAATTTGAACATCGCCATGTCGGGTCTACCCCAGGGGCCGTAAACGGTGAAGAACCTCAGTCCGGTACAGGGAAGATCGTAAAGGTGGCTGTAGGAGTGGGCCATGACTTCGTTCGCCACTTTCGTAGCGGCGTAATATGAAACCGGCTTCGTGATATCGTCTTCCGTGGAATAAGGGATCTCTTCGTTGCCTCCATATACAGAGGAGGAAGAGGCATAGACCAGATTATCCACGTCGTTCCTTCTGGCCATCTCCAATACATTCGTGAAACCTTCCAGATTGGATCTCTGATAGGCGTGCGGATCCTCTATGGAGTGCCTTACTCCGGCTTGAGCGGCCAGATTACAGATCCTTCCGATCTCGTTCTCTTCAAATATCTCCTTTAACTTTTCGTAATCACACAGGTCTTCTCGATAGAATCTAAAGTTCTCATATCCCTTCAAGATAGAATTCCTGTCCTTTTTCAACTGCCGTGAATAGTAATCGTTCAGGTTATCTAGACCGATCACTTCTTTACCCTCTTCCAGAAGGCGTTCGGCGACATGGAACCCTATGAACCCGGCCGAGCCCGTGACTAGAGTAGTCATATGAGCGGATACAACTTGTTTTGAACTTAAATATTTTCGTATTCACGACAGTCAAAGAAAACTCCAAAATTTTATAATAATACTTCGACCAATACCAAAAACATGTATAGACGAGTAGTGCTTCCGACTGACGGCTCTGAATTGGCCATGAAAGGAGTTAAAGAGGGCATGAGATTAGCTGAATCGTTAGACGTTCCGGTGACCGCGATTTACGTAGTAGAACTGGGTGAGATCGCGCTGTCAGAAAGTGCCCAGAAGACCATCAAAAAGAAAGGAGAGCAAGCTCTGGAAAAAGTACGGGAACTGGCGGAAGAAGCCGATGTGGAGTTCGAAGCTAAAATAATGAAAGGTACGCCCTACAAACGTATATCCGAATACGCGGAGGATGACGACGTCATCTATATCTCGTCTCACGGCAGCTCTGGATTCCGGGATCTCTTCTTGGGGAGTACCACCCAACGCCTGATGAAACACGCGGACTGTACCGTCTCCGTCGTCAAAGGTCTGCCCGGCATAAAAAAAGATGCCTAGGGTACTTCACTCCCTCATCGGCTCCAGAAGTAAAGCGTATCTCCCTCTCTCCTGGGTTTAGCTGATATCTCTTCTTTCTCCACGAGTTCGTCGATCTTTCTATCGAAACTTTCAAAATCCATCTGAACGTTCTGCGTTCTTGTCAAACTATCATGAGCTTCTTTTTTCGTCATCTCCCCCTTACTTCTGAAAAGATCTTTTATCGCCTCTGCACCTTTGCCACCTGCCGTACTGCCCGGTGGAGGCGGTGGTGGAGGTATCTTTTCAGTACCTCTAGAGCCTCGCCTGGAATTTTTTCTAGACTTTCTTCTTACCAGTACAGCTACAAGGACACAAACAACGACCAACATGATCACGCCGGTTAGGATGTAGATATTCAATCCTGACAGAAAGCCCTCTTCTTCTTCAACATTCACGCTGTAAACTTTCTCTACCCGGTGGTCCCCGTCGGTTATAACGGCTCTTATCTCGTGTTCTCCAGGGTTTAGAGAAGGTTGAAAAGCAGGGGCTATCTCGCTCAGCTCCCCATCTACGAACCAGATGACTGAAATGTTGTCCTCTCTATCTTCGTTTATATGAACGCTCAACTCTTCATCTTCCCCTACGACCCATCCCTTCTCGACTTCTTCCGTATTTATCGCATCAGCGGTAACGTTGAAGGATAAAAGATGTTCGTTTTCAAATCTATCATGCCCGACAAGTTCGAAGTGAACGGTCTCCCCGTCTTCAAATTCGTAGGTAAAATTGGTCTTATCATACTCGGTCACTAACACTTCCAACCCACGAGTAGAATTTCCGACCGATAATCCATAATACATTATCTCTTTGTCCTCACTGTTCTCCCATTCTAGCACATATTGAAGATTCTTCTCGAAGACTATGGTGTTCAGACCTAAGTAGTTCATCTCGACCTCTCTATCATCGTAAAAGATCTCTCTGCTGTACAACTCTGATTTGATACCCTCCTCGGTGAAAAATCGAAAGTGGATCGTTTGATTACCGTGTACTTCAGCCAGATCAAAGAACATCTCCTCTGAATATCCTTCTTTCTTCACTTCCGATAGATCGTCGTTCAAGCCGACCTTCACGTGACTCACGCCTTTGGAGGCGTTCAATCTCAGTCCTATCTCTCTATTATCCGTTCTCCGGTCACAGTCGATGGAACCTATGGGTTTTATTATAATCTCGATAGATCGAGAAGTGACCCCATCGTATTCAGCTGAAACATTGTAAAGGCCTGCCTCATCTTCCTGAAAAACGCCTAACAGGCTTGCGTTCTGCCAGTTGAATTCACTCTCGTTGTCCGTTATCAGATTCTGGTATTCGTCGTGTACCAAGGCCGAGAAATTCACTTTTTCTCCTATCTTTGCGTTCAAATCTTCTTCCGGTGTGATCATGATTTCATGAGCCCCTGAAGGATCAACAGTGACCGTTACGGTCCGAGAAACTACTTTTCCATATCCGGCCGTTATTCCATACATTCCGACCAGGTTTTTACTGAACGCTCCGGCCGTGGCGTTCCTCCACGTGAAGTCTTCCTGTTCATCGGTGATCGTGTTTCCATACTTGTCATATGCTGTAGCAAAAAATTGGATCTCATCTCCCGCCGTAACATTTTGAGCTCCGTTCGGATCTATATGAATCCGATCCACTTCCTCAGCCGGTTCGACCGATACTTTTACGCTCATGGAAACGGCGCTTTCGAAGGAAGCGGAGATCGTATATTCACCGCTTCCGTTTTCGTAAAAATCACCTTCAGTGGCGTTCTGCCAGATAAAATCTTCCTCCTTCTCGGAGATCAGATTGTCGTATTCATCGTACGCTTCGGCGGAAAAATTGAGGGTTTCACCGGCCGTTATCACCTGATCTTCGTCCGGAGAAAGTGAAACCCTGTACACCTCTGAAGCCTTCACCGCGACCGTAGTCGTATTGGAATAGACCCCGTTGAGAGAAGAAGTGATATCGTATAGTCCGGCTTCACTTTCGTTGAACAGACCGGTTCCTGAAGCATTAGTCCAGCTGAAGTTTTCTTCTTCCGCCGTGACCAGATTTCCGTACTTGTCGTGAGCTGTGGCGGAGAACTGCAACTCGTCGCCCGCGCTCAACACCTGGTCTTCCGAGGGATCTACCGTCACCTTATGAACCGGGGCTGGCTTTGCGTTAACAAGTGTCGAGTTCGATGTAACGTTTTCGTAACTCGCCGTAACGTTATACTTACCGACCTCTGTCTCGTTGAAGACCCCGTCGGTGGCGTTCTCCCAGCTGAATTCGGATACATCATCCGTGATCAGATTTTCGTACTCGTCTTCGGCATGTCCAGAAAATTTTAGAGGTTCCCCGGCCACCAAATTCTTCTCTTCAGAGGGGTCTATCGTGAGAGTAAACACACCTGCTGGCTCCACCCTAACGAGTGTAGAGTTGGACTCTATCCCTTCGAACTCTGCTGTGACCGTGTACTCTCCCGCTTTTCTTTTAGAAAAAAGGCCGTCTGTGACGTTCTCCCAGTTAAAATCTGTTATATTTTTCGTTATCAGGTTCTCGTACTCATCACGGGCTTCAGCGCTGAAAATCAAGTTATCGCCCGCCGTTATATTCCGTTCTTCAGAGGGTTCCATGGTAACGGAAGTTACGTTTGATGGAGAGACGTCTAGAACGGCTGTAGCTGTGAAATTCATCCCGTTTATCCTATACCTTCCAGTAACGTTCCAATCCCCCGCTTTCTCGGCCCGGTAAATATTGTCGGTCCAATTACCGCCTGCGCTGCTCTCTATACTCCAATCCGTTTCTCCCGTCACGTCTCTTAACTCGTTTCCGTTCTCATCGACCGCTTTAGAAAGATAAGTCTGATCCTCTCCCGCTTCGACCGAGCCGTTCTCAGGGCCGATCTTTACGTGGTCTAGAAGAGATCCAAATCTATACAGATCGTTGTCATAAGAACCGACGTATACCGAGCCGTCTTTTCCGATAGCGGGTGAAGACTTTATATCATTGCCTGTAGCAAAATTCCACTTTTCGGTCCCGTTGGGATTTAACGCATAAAGAGAATTGTCATCGGAACCTACGTATATAGTTCCGTCGCTTCCTATAGAAGGAGAAGAACCCACGGAGTTACCGGTCGTAAAGTTCCAGATCTCGGTCCCATCGGATCCGTTCACGGCATACAGTTTACCGTCGTAGGAGCCCACGTATATGGTACCGTTTTTGCCTATGGAAGGAGAGGATTGTACCGTGTCGCCAGTGGTAAAATTCCATCTTTTCGTTCCGTCGGGATCCAACGCATACAAGTTGTTGTCGTTAGAACCTATGTAGATAATGCCGTCCTCGCCTATAGCCGGCGATGAGATCACTTTTCCGTTGGTCTCGAAATTCCATTTAGAGTTTCCATCAGAGTCAACCGCATAAACTCTACCATCGTGACTGCCGAAGTAAACCGTGCCGTCGCCGCCGACGGCGGGTGAAGAATAGATCATATCGTTAACGCTGTAGTTCCATATTTCATCTCCACTAGGAGACACGGCATAAAGACGAGCTCCCCATCCGCTGAGCTCTCCGTCTCCGATATATATAGTGCCGTCGCCGCCTATACAGGGTGAAGAATGTATCGCATTGTTGGTAGAAAAATTCCATCTCTCCGTACCGTTTGGATCTAAAGCGTACAGTTTATCTGAACCCAGATAGATGGTGCCGTTCTCACCGACGGCGGGCGAAGAGGAGATGCTGAAATCCGTTCCAAAACTCCATCTTTCAGTTCCGTTCGGGTTCACGGCATATAGAACTTTGTTCGATGCCCCGATGTAGATGTTTCCATCCTTATCTAAAGAGGGAGAAGAGAGAAGATCTCCGCCCGCTGTAAAGTTCCATGCCTTCTCACCGCTAACATAACTCGTATCGAAAGGGCTCAACCCAGTGTTGTTCGTATCGCCTTTAAACATTGGCCACGGTGAACTTCCATTCTCTCCTATTTCACTATCTTCTTTTATGTTCCTCTTAAGGGTACGATCAGCAGGGACTCCTTCACTTTTTTTATCCATTTTTCCTTTCCCCCCTGAGACCAGAGGAGAAGTAAAAGAGATAAGTAAAAGCGAAAGTACAGATATAACCACAACAGTATTTCTTCCTGGTAACGTTTTTTTTCTCATAAATCTCATCATCTCACCGGATATCGGACCTGTGCCCGTAGGCCGTCATCTTTTTTATTCTTTTCGCATCTAGATTTTAAATATAATAAAAAAGCTAAAAATCAATCTTGAGCGGTAATTTTTTATCTCTGAAAAAGTATATCAGTGCGATGGTAAAACAGTGTATCAGCTGCCAGAAAGATATAGAAGAGATATATTCTATCTGCAAAAGCTGTGCCGAGGATTTTCTCTCCGATAATATCTTCGGCATGTCTGCTGAACCACTCATCACCTCTTCCCCGATCGACAGGTACAGGGAAGATTCAGAGCCGACCCTGGCTATAGGAGAGAGGCCCACTGGGGAACTGGAGTACGAAGAAGGAAAAGATGTTCTTGAGGAGCTCGAGTCGATCCAGGTCGAAGATATGGATGAAGAGGCTTACGCATCAACGGAGAGAAGGATGAACACGATCCTGGCAGAATCAGGAGTTTCGAAAGAGATCGATTTTGAAAAGTACCTATTTTCCAAGGCGGAAGCGAGAGCGTTTTCAGAACTGTTTTATACATTAGAAGATCTAGAACATCACTTTTCCGAGCGGAAGGGGAACGCTTCCCTTTACCTCCGGATAGGAAATCTGTTCTACCATTCTTACCGAAAGGTGGATACTGGACTTTTCGAGCCCAGCTTCAGGGAACGGATAAAGAACGATTATGTGGAACAGGCTGAAGGTTACTATGAACTGTCTTATAATACCGATAACAGCGAAATTTTATCTTTAAGGAACAGGGGTTTTCTTCTTCTGGATTCGGGAGAATTCAGGAGAGCTGAAGAATACCTCAAGAAATTCCTTTCTTTGGACCCTAAAAACGTAAAAGCCCAGCTCGGTCTTGTAGATGTCCTGCTCAATAAGGGCAACACGGAGGAGGCGGAAGAAAACCTTGAAAAGGTGATCGATACGGACGTGTACTCTTACAAGAGATGGTACCTGGAGGGCGAGATCGCCAGAGAGAAGGATAAGTGGGGAAGAGCTATACAGTTCTACGATAAGGCCATCGAGAACGACGAAGGATTTTTACCCGCGCTTTTATCAAAAGCCGATCTTCTGATGGAAAGAGAGTGGTACGAGGACGCATCGGAAGTTTACCACAAAATATTACGAACCGAGAAGGAAAATATAAGCGCCCTTGAGGGCAAAGGAACAATTTTGACGCATCAGGAGGAGCATGAAAGAGCCATCGGATGGTTCGAAGAGGCGCTAGCAGTGGATCCGCATGAGAAGGAGATATGGGTGAAGACGGCTGAAAACCTCCAGGAGTTAGAGAGGTACGAAGAAGCCAAGAAAAAATATGAAAACGCCCTGAAGATAGACAGTGATCTCGAGCGTGCGATAAAAGGTAAAGAGGAATGTGAAACTAAAATAGAGTGATCAAAGATTATTGAACTGGCCACTGCCATTTGGCTATCTCGACAACTATTACCACGATGAAAGCTAAGATTATCACCGCTCTATGATCGATCTTCGGACTTTTATCTTCCTCTTCGTCGAAGTAGCGCATCAAACCCGCGGCCGATTGGAAACCGCCGCCCTGCTTCTGCTCAGCCATATATCAGTCTAATTTTACATTTCGTATTTAATCCTTTCGTTTGCTTCTATCTAAGACGGAAGAAAACTTTTATTAGCGCGGTTCACGTATTAAAGGATTGAGATGGTTGGGGACTTGGAACTCATAGGACTATTCGCGGTTTACTACCTGATATTCCCGCTGGGTCTTATCTACCTAGCTTGGGAGATATGGAAGAAAAAAGATTACATCGAAGGCGAGAGAGGGTTCGATAGAGACATCGAGGGTAGTACTTCATCTCATATGGAAGACGACGTGAAGAAGTTAAAAAAATTGCAGGTCATCCTAGTCGTATTTCTTATAATATTTTTACCTGTAACCAATGTTTTATCTTCCAGTCTGACGGACATCTATATGGACAAAGATCAAAAAGTGGTATCGGCATTCGGTGCATCTATATCCATGCATCCGGTCAACAGACAGATCGGTCCAAGTTTTGATACCCAGTCAGTGATAGAGAAGATGGAGGACTCTGAAAAGACCTGGTACCTAGACGATATCAGGGCTCAGATAGATCTGGAAGGTTTGACGTCTATCCCGGGAAGACTCGCAGTGTACAAGATGAGCCGCCCCATGGCTGAATCTAATATAGTCATTACCTATGCGTACCTTTCGCCCCTGCCGATAATCAGGGTCTTTGGATTTATCATATTCGAGGGGAGCGAGGAATATGGAGATGGAGCAGAGTTGTGGGAAGATGAGACGATAGTGTATCCGATGAACCCGGCCGGTGGGGATCCATTTTAGATCTCGATCGCCTATTGAAGAGAAATTCTCCATCTAGGCAGATCTGTCTAATCAAAGTTTCAAAAACTTGAGAAAAACAAAAAAAGGGAAAGGGTTTGAAAGGCGAATTTACCGCTCGATCATTTATTTGTATTCCTGGCAGTTGTCGCAGTACCATCGGTCGTACTCGTCGATGTATCTTAGTCCCTGTCCACATGTTGAACAGGTTTCGGCGGTTTCTTCAGTTGCTCCGGTAGCGGCCGTTCCGGTAGCGGCCGGCTGCTGTTGTCCCTCTGAAGTTTCTCGATCTTCTTCGCCGTAGAATTGACTCTCTTCCTGGCTTCTAGGTTCCTGGGCTTGTTGTCTTCCCGGTTCTGTCACTTCACCGGTGGTTGATTTTTCTTCTTTTCCTCCTATTGCTACAAGAATAATGGAGACCACCAGCAGGGCGCCTGCGATCAGGGACATGAACCATCCCGATCCGCCTCCCCAGCTTCTAGTAACTTCCCCATCACCGTAGGTTGAATTTTCGCTGTAGCTCCCGAAGAAACTCTTTGCGGGATGATCATGATCCGGGAGTTGATCATCTTCCCCGCTAAAGTCGTCATCCTTGATGGCGCCTGGGAAAGAAGTCATCATATAGATCGGAGCCAGTAAAGCGAAGATGATGCCTACTATCAATAGTACCATGCCTATTTTTTTGAAATTGCTGTTGTCTGCCGGGATAGCTATCCCCAAAAGTACTAGTGATATAGTGCTCGTCAATGCCCCTATAGTCGCCATCCAAGAAGTAGTGTTGATCGATGTTGTGGTGTTACTTGTTTCTTCTTCGGAAGATGAATGCTGGGGAAAGACCTGGGGCGCCACTCTGCTGGTAGTTTCTCTGGTTCCGTCTTCCTCATATTTTGGCCTTTCAGAAGTCATCGTATACCAAGGCATACATAGGGAGAGAATTAGGAGAACCACTCCTATTAACCCTAGTATAGTTCCTATCATAGCTTTCGTTTTCATATTATTACCATCCGGAAAATGATTATATTAATCATATTTATATCTTCTTAATCATCATTAAAGAGAGCAGATATGGTCTCTATGAAGTCCAAATTTTAACTTATTCATCTTCCCAAAATCTTTTTATCTATCATATTTTTTCATCAATCGGTGAATTCTATGGAATTGGTCGAATGTGTGCCCAACTTCTCGGAAGGACGGGATGAGACCGTTATAGGCGAGATAACGGACGAGATAGAAAGTGTGGATGACGTTGAACTCAAAGATGTGGATATGGGTGAGGACACCAACAGGACGGTAGTCACCTTTGTCGGGCCTCCTGAGGGTGTAAAAAAGGCCGCATTCGACGCTGTCGAGAAAGCTTCCGAACTTATAGATATGAGCCAGCATGAAGGAAGCCACCCGAGGATGGGAGCCACCGACGTCTGTCCCTTCGTGCCCGTGAAAGGGGTCACTATGGAAGATTGCGTAGAGATAGCTAACGAAGTCGGTGAGAGGGTCGGAGAAGAGCTAGATATACCGGTCTATCTCTACGAAGAAGCAGCGACTGAAGAAAAAAGAGAAAATTTGGCTACTATAAGGAGCGGTCAATATGAAGGTTTAGAAGAAAAGTTGGAAGATCCGGAATGGAAGCCGGATTACGGTCCTTCCAATTGGAACGACCGGGTAAAGAAAACGGGCGCTACGGTCGTGGGAGCGAGAGAATTCCTCATAGCTTATAACATAGATCTTAATACGACGAACAAAAAGATAGCCTGGGATATAGCGCTCGAATTGAGAGACAGGGGCAGAGCTAAAAGAGATGGTAGTCCAGACGACCACTACTGGAAAGGACAGATAGTCAGGTACGGTGAAGACGAATTCCCCTGCGGCGAGTGTGACTTCAAAGGAGAAAGTTTTGAAGAAGTTAGGAGACACACTGAAGAAGAACACGGCTACGATCTGAAGGAATTCTTAGAGACGGAATATGATTATGACGTTGAAGACCTAGAAGATAAGGCGGTCAAGAAAAGAGGAAAGTTCGACCACTGCAAAGCCATAGGGTGGTATGTAGAGGAGTACAACAGGGCCCAGATCTCGATAAACCTCACCGATTATAAGGAGACGAACCTTCACGACGTTTACGACGCCGCTAAAGAAAGAGCCCGAGAGATGGGGGCGGAAATTACAGGTAGTGAGATTGTAGGGTTAGCTCCCTACGACGCGCTCATCAGGAGCGGAAAGTATTATCTGGAAAAGATGGGACAGCCGACCGGGATCCCGGAACAGGATATCATCGAGACCGCAGTTCAGTCCTTAGGGTTGAGGGACGTGGCCGACTTCGATCCTGAAGAAAAATTGATCGGCGGGCCTACAAAACCGGAAGATTCGTTGGTAGAGATGAAGACCGACGAGTTCGTCCACGAAGTTTCAAGGGATTCTTCCACCCCCGGAGGAGGCAGTATAGCCGCCCTTTCAGGTTCGATCGCGGCCGCGCTGTCTTCGATGGTGAGCAATCTCAGCACAGGCGATAGAGGAACCGAGGATGTAGATCCGAAATTGATACCCGCCGCGGATAGAGCACAGGAACTGAAGGATGAACTTTTGAGAGGAGTGGACGAGGATACCAACGCGTTCGATAAGTACATGGAAGCGAAGAACATGCCGAAATCTACACCTGAAGAGAGAGATAAAAGAAGGGAAGCGATGGAAGAGGGCCTCAAGCACGCCGTCAAAGTTCCGATGGAGACGGCTGAGACCTCGGCCGAAGTTTTGGAGCTTGCGGAGAAAGCCGCCGAATACGGAAAAGAGGATGCGGTCAGCGACGCTCTGGTCTCCGCGCAGATGGCCTATTCCGGAGTCTTGGGCGGTATAGCCAACGTGAAGATCAACCTCCAGGACGTCCATGACGAAGAATTTATCGAAGATATGCTGGAGAGGTGCGAGAACCTAAAAGAAGAAGCCAAAGAGAAGAAAAAGGAGATAATCGAGAAGGTGGACGAGCAATTCGAGTTCTGAGGACTTCTCGTTTCAATGACTACGTGGATCATTAGGAGGAGATTTGATGGAGGATGATGTAGAGGTATTCACGAAAGATTTTGGTTTTGACCTTCCCACGAAGATAGAGTTCGGGATAGGTAAGATAAACACTTTGAAAGAGAAACTAAAGAGGTACGGTATAGAAAGACCTCTAGTAGTTACGGATGAGGGCATAAAGAAAGCTGGCATCCTCGAAGAGATGAAACAGGAATTGGACGAGATAGACCATAAAATATTCGATGGAGTCGAAGCGAATCCCAAGGACGTGAACGTGGAGGAGGGAGCAGAATTCGCTAAAGAATTCGAGCCAGACGGTATAATAGCCGTTGGAGGCGGAAGTCCTATAGATACTGCGAAAGGGATCAACGTACTTTTAAGTGAAAAAGCCGAAACCGTAAGGGGCTTTTACGGAAAAGATACGATGGAAGAAAACTCGCTCCCTTTCATAGCGATCCCGACCACTTCAGGTACGGGCAGCGAGGTGACTTTTTCTGCCGTTATCACCGATACCGAATATGACCAGAAAAGGAGTTTAAGGAGCGTCAAGCTCGCTCCCAACCTGGCAATATTAGATCCAGAACTCACTGAAACTCTGCCGGAGAGCCTTACGGCTTATTCCGGCATGGACGCCTTCACTCATGCGATAGAGGCCTATACCGCTAAAACCGCAACACCTCTCACCGATTCTTTGGCACTCCACTCTATGCAACTTATAGTCGATCATCTTCCAAGAGCCGTAGATGAACCAGACGATATGGAGGCGAGATCCGCCATGCTTCTCGCGAGTACGTTAGCCGGCATTTCGTTCAACAACTCCGACGTTGCCTCGGTCCACTGCATGGCGGAGGCGCTTGGAGGAAGATACGACGCGCCCCACGGTCTCTGCAACTCGATAATCCTCCCTTACGTGATGGATTACAATAAAGAGTACTGTGAAGAGAAATATGCAAGGGTGGCTGAACTGATGGGATATAGCTTCCAGGATACGGAAAAGGGGACAAAGAAAGCGGTGGAGGGAGTAAGAAAATTGAACGAAGAGATCGGTATCCCCTTTATAGATGAAACAGGCCTGAAAGAAAGCGATATCGAAATGTTGGCGGAAACATCCGCTAAAAACCTGTCCAACGAGAGCAATCCAAGGCCGATGGATAAGAAAGATTACGTGGAACTTTTTGATCGTATGGTGAAAGACCGATAGGATTAGGAAACTAAACAAAAATAACCGTGTGATTGAAATATCATGTCAATCATGATAATAAGCAAATGAGAGTGATAGATAAGATCTTGACCGAAGGCATCCAGTCGGTCAGCGAGCAGGAATATTCTGATCTTATCGAAAAAGTAAAGAGAGTTCTTGAAGGCAAGAACCTGATCGAGAAGGACTGGAACGAGTTCATCGTGGTTGGAGATACTCACGGAGATATAGAAGCGGCTAAAGTCCCGGTCGAGATGGCGGAAAAAAAGGGTCTGCCGATCGTCTTCTTGGGAGATTATGTAGACAGAGGTAGAAAGCAGCTCGAGAACCTCGCCTACGTCTTAGATCTGAAAGAAAGAAGACCGGATAGAACCGTACTGTTGAGGGGTAACCACGAAAGCGAGAGGATGAACAGGGGTTATGGATTCCAGAGGGTAGTTCATACTAGATATTCCCCAGAATTATTCACCCGGATACTTTCTCTTTATGAAGAATTACCCATAACGGCAGTTATAGATACTTTCTTCTTATCTCATGGAGGTATACCGGAGGGGATAGAGGAAATCGGTGAAATAGCTCATCTTGAAAAGCGTGATGAAAGATACAAGGAGATCATGTGGAACGATCCCAGTGAAGACGTGGACTGGTTCGAAAAGAACCGCCTGAGGGGAGGCTACAAGCTCTACGGGAAGAAAGCGGTCAACCGATTTTTAGAATATAACTCGCTGTCAGCGATCATAAGAGCGCACCAGTGCTTTCCCGAGGGTTTCAAATATTTTTTCGATAAAAAGCTGCTCTCTATATTTTCAGTTCCGAATTACAGGGGAAATCCAAAAGGTAGATATGCGCTGGTAAAAGATGGAAAGACCAATATCTTGGACGTGTAGACCCAAATCAATCTTCTCTATCTTTGTCCACCATAGGCATCTGTATGTCGTTCTTCCTGCCGAACTCTATGGCTCTCTCGTAACCCGCGTCGGCGTGCCTTACGACTCCGCTCCCCGGGTCCGTCCTGAACACTCTCTCGATGTTCTCTTCCGATTCCTTCGTACCGTCCGCTACCACGACCATACCAGCGTGCGTCGAAAGACCGATTCCGACTCCGCCGCCGTTGTGGATCGAGATGCTGTCCGCTCCCGCGGAAGTGTTCAGAAGAGCGTTCAAAAGCGGCCAGTCCGCCACGGCGTCGCTTCCATCTTTCATATCTTCCGTTTCTCTGTTCGGACTTGCAACGCTGCCCGCGTCTAGATGGTCCCTGGTTATGGATATAGGAGCTTTCAGTTCACCGCTCGAGACCATATCGTTTATCTTTTTGGCGAATTTGTGTCGTTCACCGTACCCCAGCCAGCAGACCCTCGCGGGTAATCCTTCCCACGGTAGATTTTCCTCTGCCAGGTCTATCCAGTTGATCAGCTGTTCTTTCTCCGGGAACAGTTCCTTGACCACTTCGTCGGTCTTCAAGATGTCCTGAGGATCGCCAGAAAGTGCGATCCACCTGAAAGGGCCTCTTCCCTCGCAGAACATCGGTCTTATGTAAGCTGGCACGAATCCGGGATATGCAAAGGCGTTTTCGAAGCCGGCCTCGTAAGCCTGACCTCTCAAATTGTTACCATAATCGAAAGTTATGGCTCCTTTCTCCTGCATCTTTACCATGGTCTTACAGTGCAGTTTCATCGACTCCATGGACTTCTTTTTGTATTTCTCCGGATCGTTCTCCTTCAACTCTAAGGCCTCTTCGAAGGGGATCTCTTTCGGGAAATATTCCATGGCGTCGTGGGCGCTGGTCTGGTCCGTCAAAACATCTGGAACGAAACCCCGATCTAAAAGGTCGGGATGTGTCTCCGCCGTGTTACCTATCACTCCTATGGCTTTAGGTTCATTTTCCTCTTTGGCCTTTTTTGCAGCCTCTACCGCTTCGTCTAGATCCTCTATGATCTCGTCGCAGTAGCCAGCATCCAGTCTTTTTTCAGCTCTCTCAGGATCGATCTCCACGACCAAAGCTACGCCGCCATTCATCTTTATCGACAAAGGTTGGGCACCGCCCATACCTCCGAGTCCTCCGCTCAAACATATCTTTCCGTTTAATGTACCGTCGAAATGCTTTCTAGCCGCGGCGGCGAAGGTTTCATACGTCCCCTGGATTATACCCTGGGTACCGATGTAACACCAGCTTCCGGCGGTCATCTGTCCGTACATCATCAGGCCCAAGTCTTCGAGTTCATAATACTTATCCCAGTTAGACCATTTCGGTACGAGATTTGAATTCGCGATCAGGACACGAGGAGATCTTTTATGGGTCTGAAATACACCCACCGGTTTACCGCTCTGAACTAAAAGAGTTTCGTCGTTCTCGAGTTCTTTCAGACTTTCAACTATCTTTTCATAACAATCCCAATTTCGAGCGGCCTTTCCAGAACCTCCATAGACTACAAGATTATCCGGGTCCTCCGCATTCTCGAGGTTATTTTTCAACTGTCTCAACATCGCTTCTTGTTTCCAGCCTTTACAGCTCAACTCTGTCCCTGTAGGAGCTTTTATATCCACCATGTCCAACACCTTTTTCTTAAAAATTAGATCACTAAAACCTATCTCATCTTTTTTATCATGGACTTCGCGGTCTCGTTCATCTTTTCGAAGATTTCGTTTAAATCCTCCACATTTTGGACCCTTATGACCAACAAGAATTTCTTTCCTAGACTCCTGATGATGGTATCTCCATCGGCTGAATCGACGATTATCTTGTTAGGTTGATTCTTCTTGAGCTGTTCGTTCGCGGTGGAGGCGGCACCAAAGATCGTAGCTGACATGATCCCGAAGGTCTCAAGCTGAAGGGTCTCGATATTTCCGACGCTGGCCTCTACATCTCCATCTTTATTGATAAGGCAGGCGATCTCTACCTCAGAGACCGAAGTTAATTCCCTTAATGAGCTGATGAGAGATGATTTGTCCATGATTGCTTCCTCCTTCTTTGAACAGGAATTCCTACCTCATAAATTAAATTTTCCGTTAGTTATCCTCATTATCTCTTATAATCTGAGGGTAAAAAATAAAACCGGGTTCGCGGATATAAGAAAGGGTCTTAATATGAAGCACAAAAGGAAGAGCAAAAGAAAAAAGGAAAAAACGTGCGATGTAAAGGGCTGCGACGAGGAGAAGAAAAAATCGATATCTTCCAGCAAAGTAACGAAAAAGACCGATCTCGAGGTAGATAGTTCCGGTAGAAACGCATACCTTTGTAAGAAACACTATAAAAAGTACAAGAAAGCTACGAAGGACGAGCGAGAGATGAAGAGATTGAATTGGGATTGAAGATGATTAATCCCGTAAAGATTAGTAGAGACCTAAAGAAGATAGAAAAAAAGGGGAAAACTTCTTTTACTGTTATTCGATTACTAAAAAATACCCTTGTAGGTTGATGAGTGGTTGGTATGAAGGAAATAGACTCCCTGATAGATAACTTAATCCCCCATCTTTTAGTCGTTCTGGTAGCTAGTCTCATCTTTGAGCCTAGTGAATCGAAGAAGGTGATGCTTCCCAGGACCCAGGTAGAGGAAAACAAAGACCAAGGGAAGAGAGGGGAAAAGTGGATCTCGGACTATACCAAGACGCCCCCTCTTGAAAGCGACACCCAAGAGGTCGTGGAGCTAAATGAGATAAGGGAAGACTTCAGTTATTCACGGATAGTCTATGACAAAGAAAAGACTGAATATATTTATCAGGCCATAGAGCCGACCCTTAGAGAAGATGAAGAGAAACTGTTAGAAAAGGTCAGGGATACTCTCGACAGGACCCTCTCTTATGAATGGGAGACCATGGAGGAAAAAGACAAGGAAGAATTCATCAAAGAGTCGGTCAAAAGCTACATCGAGAGTAGAGATATGAACGTTAATGAAAGCACGATGGAACGTATCATATATCATACCGTGAGAGATTACGTGAGATTTGGTCCCCTAGATGTTTTGATGAGCGATGATAAAGTGGAGGATATATCCTGTGACGGGATCGATATACCCATCTTCATATATCATTCAAAGTACGAGTCTATCAAGACCAATGTCAAATTCGAGGACGAAGAGAGATTGAACTCCTACATAATAAAATTGGGCCAGCGCTGCGGGAAACAGGTCTCCGTCTCACAGCCGATCCTGGACGGTACGACCCCGGAAGGACACAGGGTCCAAGCTACTTACGCTGATGAGGTCTCTACCAGAGGTTCTTCTATGACCATAAGAAGATTCAAAGAGGAACCCTTCACCCCTGTAAAACTCATAAAATATAATACGGCCAACGCTGAGATGATCGCGTATCTTTGGTTGATGGTCGAGAACGAGAAGTCTTCTATAGTGGCGGGAGGTACCGCCTGTGGAAAGACAGCTACACTCAACTCTTATTCTCTGTTCATACCCCCGGGTCTGAAGATAGTCTCTTTAGAAGATACCAGGGAGATCAATCTCCCCCATGAGAACTGGATACCCAGTACCACTCGAGCCGGTACCCAGATGAGCCAGGGTGAAGGTAGGAATCCCGGCGAGGTCAACATGTACGACCTTGTAAGGAACGCTTTGAGGCAGAGACCGGATTACATAATCGTCGGAGAAGTCAGAGGAAAAGAAGCCCACACGATGTTCCAGGCCATGGCTACTGGCCACGTTACCTACAGTACGATGCACGCGGATTCCGTACAATCGATGGTTCACCGACTGGAGAATCCGCCTATCAACTGTCCGCGTGTTCTTCTTACCGCGCTTCGTTTCGTGATAATACAAACATTCGCGATGGTAAACGATGAACGTGTGAGAAGGATACGGGAGATAACGGAGATCGTCGGGTTCGAACCCGAAAGCGATGAGCTCATAACCAATACCGTTTTCGAATGGAACAGGGAGAACGACAGTTTCAGTTACCAGGGTCATAGTTATAATTTCGACGAGATCATGACCGCGAGGAACTGGACCCAGGAAGAGATGGATGAAGAATTCGAGAACAGGGTTGAAGTCATCGAATTTTTAGTAGAGGAAGACATGACCCATTACAAGGACATATCGAAGATCATCACTTCTTATTATAAAGAGCCAGAAGAGACATTATCTAAGATCAGAAGAAAAAGAGGTGAGGGATGATGGCGGATTCAAGTGATGTATTCAGCGGGTTTGAATTCAAAGATGATTCTTTTCTCTCATCTAAACGAGCGGAATCAACGGACAAGATCAAAAAATACGGTCCTCACCAGAAAAGATTGCCCAAGGAAGCGGTACCCGAATATCTTGACTTGAACCCGTATCAAAAATTTTGCTGGAAGACCATGGGCCCCGTAGTGGAAAGAAGGGATGTAGAGGACGAAGAATTGGAAGAGAACCTGTTGAAAGCTCATATGAAGATAAGGGTCGAGGAGTATATCGCTTTTTTATGGATGAGCACCATATTCGCGGCGATCGGCGGAATGATCGGGGCGATCGCTATGAGTTTGATGCTCCCCTCGATACTGGGCCAACTATCTTATCTGCTTGCAGTTGCGACAGCAGTTTTGACCCCTGTGTTAGTATACATGGTATTGAAGATGATGCCCTCTAGTAAGGCCAATAGGAGGGGTAAAAAGATAGATAAGAAACTTTCCGATGCGATGAGTTTCATCGCCTCGATGGCCTCTGCGAACATAAATATAGATATGATCTTCCAAGAATTGGCTAAACAACCTCTGTACGGGGAAGTCTGTGAGGAAGCCAAATGGATCACGAGAGATACCGAGATACTGGGTATGGACATACTAAACGCTTTAGAAAGAGCCGCTAATAGATGCCCCTCGGATAATTTCAGGGAGTTCTTACAGGGCGTCATAACCACCTCGACCTCAGGTGGTAAACTCAAACCGTATTTCACAAGTAAGATGGAAGAGTATCAGGATGAAAGACAGTTACAGGTTCAACAGAATATGGAAACTCTAGGGATGCTGGCTGAATCCTTCGTTACGGTCGTCGTAGCTTTCCCATTGTTCTTGGTGGTCATAATGGCCATCATGTCTCTGATGGGAGGCATGGGCGGTGGCGATCCGATCCCGTTACTTTATGCGATCGTGGGATTGATGATACCGGGCTCTCAGGCAGGTTTCATCGCCATAATATGGTTGATAAACCAGGATTAGTGATAATATGGCACAATATGAAAAAAGAAGTGGATTGGAAAAAGTATTGTCCCTCGGCTACGCTAAAGAGATACTTATCGTCTCTGTGATCGGGGCGGCTATATCAGGGTTCATGGGCATTCTAGCTTTTGCAGGAGCAGGCCCTATACCTCTAGATCCGATAGACTGGGGAATGATCAGCGCCATGGTATTCTTCGGACCGTTCGGTTTTTATGTGACTCGTAAGCAGAAACAGATCAATCAGATAGAGAGGAGACTCCCTGATTTTCTCAGAGATGTATCCGAAGCTGGAAGGTTCGGTATGACTCTCGCGGATGCGATAGTCGTTTCTGCAGAGGGTCGCTATGGAGAATTGACCCCTGAGATAAGGAAGATGGCGGCCCAGATACAGTGGGGCGTCCCGGCCAATAAAGCTTTAAATCTTTTCTCTCAAAGAGTGGATACCCCTCTTGTGAACAGGGTCGTCGCTATCATCACCAAAGCTAATCAGGCCGGCGGTAACGTGGCCGATGTTTTAACCATGGTTTCTCGAGATATCAAACAGGTGCATCAATCTGAGGACGAACAAAGGATCGCGATGACGTCCTATCTCGCTGTGATCTACATCTCTTTTGCTGTGTTCATCGTGGTTATAATAATACTGAACACCCAGTTCTTAGCCCAGATGGCTAAAGCGGGCGAACAACTCGGCGGAGCTGAGATGGAAGAAGCGCAGAGTGCCGGAGGCGGCATGGGCGCCGCTGAAATACAGACTCAGAATATACCGGTGATCGAGTACATATTTACGCTCGCAGTTTTTGCCCACGCGATAGGAGACGGGATAGTGGCTGGCGTTTTGCAAACAGGAAAGATAACTAACGGGATGAAACACAGCTTCATATTGATTCTGATCGGCTTCATAGCTTTGAGGATACTTTACGGAGGAATAGGATTGCTTTTGTGAGGGATATGTATGGCGACAAGTATAGGAGATAAGTTACATAGGATAATAGGATCGAAAAAGCCCAAGAAGGTCTATGTTCCCTCTGATGAGTCTGGAGAGGCAGATTATGATGAGGAGATCACCGAGATACCTAAGATAGCTGAAGAGAACGTGAAAGAGATAGAGACAAACGCTGTGGAAGAGCCCTATACTTACGTCCGGATCAAATATGACAACACCTCTAATGAATATATATATGAAGTGATAGAACCGGAACTGAGTGAGGATGAAGAAGAAGTTCTGAAAGCCGTAAAGGACCAGATAATAGATAGGGTAGAACTCATCGATTTAGAAACTGAGGAAGAGAAAAAAGAATACCTTGAGCACAAGACGAATCAGATCCTGCAAGATTTAGACGTTAAATTGAAGAAGGTCTCCAGAGAGAGGATCATGTATTACGTTAGAAGAGATTTCGTCGGATTCGGCTCCATAGACGTCATGATGAAAGACCCAGATCCGGAGGACATCTCCTGCGATGGGGTCGGTATACCGATCTATGTATTCCACAGAAAATATGGGTCGATGAAATCTAATGTGAAATTTGACAGTTCAGAGGAGTTAGATAATTACGTCATCTGGCTGGCCCAGAGAAGTGGTAAACACATCTCGGTGGCGGACCCCATGCTCGACGCGACCATGCCGGACGGTTCCAGGTTGCAGGAAACTTTGGGCACCCATATAACCCAGAAAGGATCTTCTTTCACCATAAGGAGGTTCGAAGAGGAGCCCTATACACCTATAAACCTGATCCAGTTCAAAACTTTCAACCCGGAGATGATGGCATATGCATGGATCGCCATCGAGAACGGCCAATCGATGCTGATCTGTGGAGGTACCGCGTCCGGTAAGACCACCACATTGAACGCGATCCTACTCTTCATACCACCTCAACAGAAGATCGTGAGCATCGAAGATACTCGGGAGTTAAATCTACCTCATGAGAACTGGGTCCCTCTACTGACCAGGAGCGGATTCGGAGAGGTGGACGAGGAAACTGGTAAGAAAGCGGGAGAGATAGACATGTATCAGCTCCTGCAGGCGGCTTTGAGGCAGAGACCCCAATACATGATGGTCGGGGAGGTCAGAGGTGAAGAAGCTTACGTCGTCTTCCAGGCCATGGCCACTGGAAAGAGCGCGTACACCACCTTCCATGCCGAAGATGTTCAGACCATGGTTAACAGGATGGAGAACGATCCTATCAATCTGCCGAGAGCTTTAGTTGGGGCCTTGGACGTCGTGGTACTGCAGGCAAAAGTGAAGGTCGGAACCAAGATGGTCAGAAGGATAAAGGCGATGACCGAGATCGTAGGTGTAGATCCGGATACGGAAGAGATGATAACAAACAAGGCCTATACCTGGAATCCGGCTGATGATTCCTTCAACTACAGCGGCCACAGTTATATCTACGAAAAGGTAGCCCAATCGAAGAACTGGACTCAGAGAGAGATGGAAAGAGAAGTGAAAAGGAGAAAAATTGTCTTAGAGTACATGAATCAGGAAGAGATATTCAACTATGAAGATTTTGCACATATCGTATCCACTTACTACCGGGACAAAGAGTCAGTCTTAGAAGAGGCTAAGCAAAAGTTAGATGAAGATAAAAAAGGAGAATTATAGAAAGATTGAGGGATGTCCATATGTCAAGATTGAGAAGAAAGAAAGATATAGAGGACTCAGAAGAGGGCGTAGCTACCACCGTCGGTACGATAATGGCTTTGTTGGTCTTCCTGAGTATATTGTCCTTAATCACCCAACAGTATGTGCCGATATGGATGGAGGATAACGAAGCGTACCATATGGACGATGTTAAAGGGGAGTTCGCCAGGATGAAAGGCGGTATAGACAGTTTGATCTTGAACGACCAGAAAGGATATCCCCGTTATTTTTCCGTAACATTAGGAGCTAAAGGCATACCACTCTTCTCGAGCGGAACCCCCGGGTTGATCAGATTTAGGCCCAAGTGGGGAGAAGGAGAAAAGAAAGGTATGAATCTAACCTTCACTCCAGAGGATGCTGATAATACCACCACCTTCAGAAGCTCTGGTAACATCTCACTCGAGGCCTACAACAGGTACTTCGAGGATCAGACGTTGATCTATGAACATGGGGGCATCATCTTAGAGCAGAGTGATGGAGAAGTGATGAGAGCTCGACCCCCGATAGCTATCGACAAGATAGAAGGTGAATATAGAGTTAGACTGACGATGGTCGATCTAGTTGGAGGAGAAAGAAATATAGGCGGTACTTCGACAGTGGGCATTACTGCGGAACTGGTGAGTTCTAATTCAAATTCACATTCGAATCCGGAGAACGTGACGATAAAGTTAACCACGGCTTATCCAGACCTATGGAGAAGGCATTTTGACAATAAGACGGATGCAACCGCCAGCGTTACTAGTGTTAATGGAAATACAGTGGAGATTGACCTCTCAGACAGTGCGTCAGACAGTGTGTACAAGCTCGAATTCACGAGGGCCAAGATAAATATCGGGATGACGATGTAGAAAAGGACCCTGTAGCTAACCTCTCTAAATCCCTTCCTCTTTTTCATTATCTATATCTCAGGGCTAAGACCCCTTCGTTTACGGAGGGGATACAGCCAGATAGCATATTCACTTTCACTCACCCCTCTCCCCTTTTTTGAGATTTAAATATTCTTCTCCCGTTTTTGTATCAATGAAAGTTAAGAAGACTGTACGAGCAGGTCTTGTCAATCTCACAAAGATTAAAGAGAAACAACTTTCTCAGATGTGGAAAAATTACCAAAGATGGTTGAAAGATGAAGATGTTGATAGACTATACAGCGCCCACAAGCAACAAGCTAGCCGGAATTTAGATAAGGTAAAGGATAGTAAAGAATATCCTATCTTTCTTCGTAAAGATTTGATCGATATTGAAGAGTGTGATTCTGATATAGCAGACTACTTCTTCAAGGTACCCACTAAACAAAGATATGGAGGGATCAAAGTTCCCATAAAAACTCATATAGAGATTAAAAAAGACTGTGAAGTGTGTGAATCACAGTTGATCAAAAAAGATGATAAGTTCCACCTCAATATAATGATCGAAAAAGAAGTTGAGTTAAAGGAAAATTTTGATGGTGTCCTTGGTATAGACCTCGGACTCCGAAATCCTGTTGTAGGAGTTGCTCTGTCGGTGGCAGAGTCCAGCCAAGAGGTCTTTTTCAAAGGAGATACCATCAAGCAGATACAGGCTCGGTATTCGTATCTTAGACGGCAATCAAAGAACGGTAAGAAATGGGAGAAAAGAGAGTACAACAAAGTCAGAGATAGATTGCACAAGATAACTACTAAGCTGGTGAATTACGCCGAAGAAAATAAACTGATCGTAGTTGTCGGCGAACTTACAGGCATACAGAACCAGGATAAAGGTAGGACGATGAACAGAAAACTACACAGATTTCCGCACTTCACCATAAGAAAGATGCTTGAATACAAATGTAAAGATAGAGGGATAGTGTACAAAGAGGTATCAGAAGCCTATACTTCTCAACGGTGCTGTAAATGTGGCGAGAAAGGTACACGGGAGAAAGGACTTTTCAAATGTAACGGTACTGAGATAAATGCTGACATAAACGGTGCTTGGAACATATCCAAGCGGGCACTCGGCAAACCTGAGATAAGGTCTCTGCTCGGTGCAGGGGCATCTGTGACTATGCCCGAACTCCATAGCGATGACCTGACCTCTGGATCCGCAGAGGTTTCCTCGAAGTATTTTGGAATTCGTTTTTGAATTCCAAATATCGAAGGAATACTATCAGTATTCCTGTAGATAAAGAGGAATGTTAATTCCTCTGCAAAGCAAGTCAGAACACCGGAGGAACCTTGTCCCTCCTGACACTCGAGTAAAACTCTCGTGAAGCGGAGGAGAACCCCTTGAAAGGCTGGAAGCTCCGTCCTTCGAGGAATTTTTTGCAAAATTCCTCTGTACCACAGGAAAACCTCGTTTTCCTGTTAGGTTTAGGGCGGAGAGGATGTCACTTTCTACCCTTTGTATCTTCTAACGTTGGATTTATTAACGTTTAAGTAATTGAGTTGAACATGACCCACTACGATATAATACAGATCAAGGAGGACGGGAAAATCGAATTTCCTCAGGAATCGGCCTTCGATATCGGGATAGCGGAAGGAGCTTACTTTCTGCTGGAGGCCAGCCCTGAAGTAAAAGAGCTGCGTTTAGAGAGGATAGCTCTTTCGGACAAGGAACTCGTCGAGATCGAATTCGTAGTAGAAAATAAACCGGGCGTACTTTCCAATATCAGCAGTATACTAGCCGATCACGGGGTCAATATCCTCTTCAATGAAAGTGAAGAGGTGAGTGAGACACAGGCAGTATTGGTGACCGTTATAGATGTCAGCAATATGGATTTTAGTCTAGAGGAGTTAGAAGATAGGCTGGGTGAGAGGGAAGAGGTCAAAGAGATATCCATAAAAAAGGTGGATTGAGAGATAAACTTTTAATGAGTAGGACAGTGGTCTCCCTAATCGAGCTAGAATAATTCTCTAAGTATATCTCTAAGGATGAACATAAGGAACGATATGTTCGTGATTACAAAGACAGAGGTATAGAAGTTGATCTGCTTACCAAGCTCCCTAGGATCTTTACCATAAAACCTCGGTACGTTCCATTCGAGCAATCTTGAGTATTTTAATACGGAAAAAGCGAGGATAGCTATCCCGACCAACATGCCGTCTTTTATGGCTAATTTTGGGAGATAATGTATCCCTACAACTATTGTCAACAGAGCGACTATGAAGGGAACAAGTTCCTCAAGAGAAAAACGGAACTTTTTAGAAGTCTCGAATTCGAATAACTCATAGTTCATCCTGGTAAAGAGAGTCAGAGTGCCTACAGACCCGATGTAAAATAGATATAAGCTCCACTTAGACAAGCTATTCAAGATGGTATATTTCGCATATCCTCCCAGGAAAGGTGAGATCCCGCCGATGCCTAAACTCAGTGATATCATAGTGATCGTCAACAGTCCTCTATTTCCGAATGAGAGTTTTTCTATGTTCTTCTCTCCCTGGTTACTTATCAATATACCTATATTTAGAAAGAGAGCCGCTTTAACTAAGGCGTGAGCGAACACGTAAATCCCTGCAGCATAGATATCCAAAATACTTATCCCTAGTAATACAAAACCCATCTGAGAGACGGTTGAATATGCTAAGAGTTTTTTCACATCCGTTTGGAATATCGCCATGAAGATGCCGAAGAATATGGAGCTGAACGCCACGATCATCAAAGGAACGGTCAAAAATTCGATAGAGGTATACCTTAAAAATAATATCATACCGAATACCGGCACATTCACCGTGACTCCGGAAAGGAGGGCGCTGATAGGAGTGTCCGCTTTCGAATGTGCCTCGGGAAGCCAGAAGTGAAGAGGAAATATGCCTGCTTTCATTATCAGCGCCGTGAAAGCTACGCTTATAGCGACTTTGATCTCAGTGTCCATAACCAAATTCTGTTCAATCAGGTGAAAATTGAGGTATCCCGTTTTAACGTAGATTATACCGACGGAGAAGATGAAGAAGAAAGATGAAAGAAGGTAGACCATCAGGTATCTGAACGATGCGGATTTAGCCCCGGTTGTAGAGGAACTTCCCACCAGTATGATCGCGGCGAGTGAGACTATCTCCGTGTAGATGGTAAAATTGAATAGATCTCTAGTGATGAAACTGCCAAGTATACCTCCATAAAGAAGAAGGATCAGACAAAATTTTGAACCTTTAGACACGTCACCACTTTTTTCATCGAACTTGTCAAAGTGCCTTAAACTGTAGAGGGCGACCAGAGGGAAAATGATGAGAGTTGCCAGGAGGAAGAAAAAATTGATCCCGTTTATACCGATCTCGATACCCGAGACCCTGGTCCATCCTCCTAAAACTGTGAGGATGGGCAAGTTTTCTAGACTGTAAAGAAATATCGGTATTGGAGAAAGTACTCCTGCTAGAAATATTACCTCTTTGTAAATACGGTCTATGTTTGTATCTATATAACTGATAGTGCTGAGTAAAAATGCAAAGACCATAGGAAGAGCGACGATCAAAGGAATCAATTATATTCACCTCCAACTGATCTAACCAGGGTGGCGATATCCAGTCCTATCGATAGAGAGAAGTCTGATGCAAACATGAGGCAGTCGAGAACGGGAACTATGTCTCTCCTGAAAGCCATTTCGTGGATCGTTCTCAGCATATGTTTCGCCCTTTGTTCCCCGGCACGCATATTTTTGATCTTCATGCCTCCACATCTATTCACAACAACAATCCTTCGAGGGCATCTCTGAAAAGGATCAGGAAAAGTAATAAACTGTTCAAAATCACGAATACGGTGGTATAGAAGTTGATCTGCTTTCCCAACCCCTTAAGATCCTTTTCATAGAATCTCGGTACGTTCCATTCCAATAAATTCGAGAATTTCAAAACTGAAAAGAGACCGACAGCTATGCCTAAAAAGACGAGATCCATCCAATTCAGTTTAGGATAATAATGGATGCCGAATCCTATAGTGGATGATGCCAGAAGGAAAACGATCACTTTTTCTAAAAACTCGTGCCTCTCCTCGTGATCGCCTTTCTTAGGACTGGATAACTCGTAATTCAATTTAGTGAATGAGAGTAAAGTGCCTATAGAGGCGGCGTAAAGAAGATAGGTAGTGATCCCGCTCAATTCAGTCAATATCTCATGTTTTCCAAAAGCTCCGATCAGAGGTGAAACACCGCCGATCGCCAGGCTCAGGATCATAAAGGACAGCATCAAAAGTTTACTGCCGCGGAAAGAGAGGGATTTTAGGTTTTTAGTTTCATGAGAGGATGCAAGAGCTCCGATCCCCAAGAACAGGCCCGATTTGAAGAGTGCGTGGGCAAAGGCGTAGTGAGCCGCTGCGTACGTGTCCAGAACGGAGATAGCCAACAACACGATACCCATCTGGGAGACTGTGTGGTATGCCAACAGTTTTTTTGCGTTCGTCTGGAAGATCGCCATGAAGATGCCGAAGAAGATGGAACTGAATGATACGACCATCAAGGGCACGGTCAAGAAATCGATAGGGGTGTACATCAGAAACAATATCATACCGAATACCGGTACTTTGACCGTGATCCCGGAAAGAAGAGCGCTGACAGGAGTGTCCGCTTTCGAATGTGCCTCGGGAAGCCAGAAGTGAAGGGGAAATATGCCGGCTTTCATTATCAGCGCCGTGAAAGCTACGCTTATAGCGACTTTGATCTCGGTGTCCATAACCAAATTTTGTTGGATCAGGTGGAAATTGAGGTATCCCGTTTTAACGTAGATTATACCGACGGAGAAGATGAAGAAGAAAGATGAGAGAAGGTACAACATAAGATATCTGAACGACGCGAATTTAGACCCAGTTGTAGAGGAACTTCCCACCAGTATGATCGCGGCGAGCGAAGCTATCTCCATGTAAACAGTAAAATTGAATAGATCTCTAGTGATGAAACTGCCAAGTATACCTCCATAAAGAAGAAGGATCAGACAAAATTTTGAACCTTTAGACACGTCACCACTTTTTTCATCGAACTTGTCAAAGTGCCTTAAACTGTAGAAAGCGACCAGAGGAAATATTATGAGAGTTGCCAGCAGGAAAAAGATGTTCACGCCGTTTATACCGATCTCGATGCCCGAGATCCTGGTCCATCCTCCTAGAACACTGTTAATTGGTATGTTATCTAGGTTGTAAAGAAAGATCGGTATCGGGGAAAGTACACCCGCTAAAAGTATCACTTCATTGTATATCCTGTCATGATCAAGATAAACGGTTATACTGGATAAAAATGCAAAGAGCATGGGTAAGGCCACGATTAACGATATCAATCTTCATCACCCTCTAGTTCTTCTAAGTCAATTTCCTCGATCTTTATGATGAGTGCGAGAGCGAAGGCAGTTACGGCGACATCTATCACTAGCGTGGTCAGCATCAGAGCGGCAGGGATAGGATCGACGACCTCGCTGTGAGCAAGAAGAGGAGCTTCCCCTTCAGGAACGTATCCTAAACCGGTGAAATAAAGAACGACCCCGGGTGAGATTATATTTATGGCTATCACCTGCTTGATCAGGTCTCTTTTGACCATGAGGCCGTAAAGCCCTATCATGATCAATATCACGCCGGTGATAGGCGCCGTCAGGTATCCTCCTGTTATCGATTCAATCACTTTCCATCCTCCTCAGAAAAACATAGAATACGATCGTGAAGCCGGTTCCTATCTTGACTCCTACCAAGATGTTGAAAAGAACTATCGTCCCGCCGCTGAATAATGTACCGGGAGTTCCTCCGCTGAGGTAATTGTAAAAGAACGCCTGGAATATAAGTCCGGAGAGACCTAAAAGGATTATACCGAGAACAGCCGTGCTCTCCGTAACTTTGACCAACCTTTCTTGAAAGCTTTCATGCACCAATTTGTATCCATGTGAGGTCAACAACAGGATGATGCCCACGGCGAGGATCACACCACCCTGGAAGCCGCCACCCGGACTCAGATGTCCATAGATTATGAGATAGATCCCGTAAGTGAATAAAAAGGGCGCTATTATCTTTGAACTCTTTCTAACCACCGTCGACATCTTCATCTTCATCACCCCCCAATAATACGTACAAACCGAATATGGAAGTGAATAATATTATGGTTTCCCCCATGGTATCATAAGCTCTCCAGTCCATGAGCACCCCTATCACTAGATTACCTGTTCCGACGTCTTCCCAATTTTCTACATAATGTTCATAACTGGTCAGCTCGTCTTCCTCTTCATCGGCAGCTTCTCGTGAATAATCCAGCGAGACCAGCATACCTCCAAGTATCAGGACCAGGATCAAAGCTACTAGATGCCTTCTAATCCTTCCACCTCCTGGATAGTGTAGAGGAATATACCCACCACTACAGCTCCCACCACTATAGCTGAGAGAGCTACGTCCGGCGCCTTCAACATGAACAGGGAGACCGCGAACATGAGACTGAAGAGTGCCAGTTCGATCACCGCCCTTATAGAGCTGCTTTCAAGTACCACGATGACCGCGAGCACTATCATCGCCATCAAGATTATCTCAAGGATTATCCCTAGCATACATATCCACCACCGATATCGGTTTTATTCCTCTTTTATGCGCCCCCCTGGCTAGGGCGTGAGATATCATCGGATTGATCAACGCTATCAGGAAGGTCAATACGAGGAGCTTGAGCCTGATAGCCCAGGGTGCTGCAGCAGCCAGCATCGCGGTCGCTATCAGGATACTCATGGCTCCGCCTGTGTCAGTTTTCGTTGAGGCATGGAGCCGGGTAAAAGGATCAGGAAATCTTATAACTCCCAGGGCTCCAAGGATCATGATAGTGTTACCCAATATCAACAAGATCAGCTCGATTATCATCCTTCTGCACCTCTTTCAAAGTGCTTTGCTAAGATAAGTCCCATCACGGTATTCACCATCAACAGCACTATGGCAAGGTCGATCAAAAAGTACTGTTCTGAAATTATAGAGATCAATGAGATGACGACGACTATTTTCGTCGTTATCGTGTTTATCCCGATGATCCTATCCGGTAAGGTGGGGCCTTCGACGACCCTGTAGAAAAGCACGAAGCTGGTGACCAGCAGGATTATGATGGTCCACCATAGGGGATTTACCAGAATATTTTCTTCAACCATCTTTCTACATCTCCCTTTATCTCGTTCCCAGCTTCTTCCATATTCAAGGTTGTGGCGTCTATCCAGTGAACGTATACGTTTGTCTTATCCAGTTTCTTGTCCACGTCGATCGTCAAGGTACCCGGAGTGAGAGTGATAGAGTTAGACAATAAGGTGATCCCGGTATCGGACCTTAGGTCCGTTTCTATCTTTACGATGCTCGGATTTATATCTAGAAGTAGGACATGTTTTGCGACCTGGATATTGCTTTCGACGAGCTGAAATAGCATTATGAATACATATTCAGGTATCCGTATGAAAAGAAGGTACAAGATCTTTCTTACCAGATGTCCTTCACACCTTAGGTCGTCCGTCAGATTTTCGTACAGCAGGTTAGATATGAGCGTTGAAACGAGTCCTCCGATAAGGATATTTTGCCAGGATAACCTTCCACTCACGATGACCCAGAAGACCAACATGGAGATCCATGTTATCATCATCTTCTCCCATCGGGGCAGTTCTATACTGGACTCGTGGGGCTCGATGCTTCGCTGTTTCACCTCTTCGATCCTCTGTTTCAGATAGTAAGGCATCCTGCTCATTTTCTTCAACCCTATAACTATGTGGTCGGATTTTATATTTTCGGAATTAAGACATATAGAGATTTCAGGTCATCTTAGAAAATAATCAGAGAAGGCTCGAAAAATCGATCAGTGATCCTTAGCCCAGTTGTAGTCTTTCATCTTGGCGGACCTACCGAAACCACAGGAAGCGCAGTACCCCTTCTTAACATTGAATGATTTCTTCCCACATCGTCTGCAGGTGATATGACTTTTACCGGAGGATTTCTTTCCTTGAGCCGACGTTCCTTTACTCATATCTATCCCTCACATCACGGAGAAACATACACTACATTATCTCCTCTAACCATAGCTTTATCCATCTCCCTGACCTTCTCTCCATCTATAAATTCTTTCACATCTTCCATCACGAGGTTAAGATGTGGATCATAGCCATTCAACTTTCCTCTGTACTCCTTATCGTATCTCAATTCCACTATCACGTTGTTGCCCAGATTGTCGTTCAGGACCGTAAGAGGTCTATTATCTGTTCCCGTCATCAGCAAACTATCGATTGGATGTACTTAAATCTAATCCTTCATCCGGTTACTAGAACCACTTTTCAAGCAACACTTGAGAAAGAATGACCGAAAAACTATTTTGGGATGTTTCGATAACTAGTTAGATGTCTAGATTCATCGTACTAGAGGGCATAGACGGCTCTGGAAAATCGAGTATAGCCGATTTTATGAGTGGGAACTTTGAACAGGTACATCTCACCAAAGAACCTACGGATTCAGAGATAGGGAAACTGGCCCAGGAAATAGCTAACAGGGAGACCTCCCCTTACCTGGACCTCTTTCTTTATCTTGCCGATAGGGTTGACCACACGGAACGCATAAGGAAAAAGTTAGATGAAGGAACTACGGTGATCTGTGACAGGTACTGGGGCTCTACAGCGGCTTATCAATCCGCTCATGAAGACATAACCCTGGAATATGCGGAGCAGATCCAGAGACCTTTCATCTTTAAGCCGTCATTGACTCTCCTTTTAGACCTAGATCCTAAAACAGCTCTAGATAGGATCTCTGACAGAGATATCAAGAGCAAATATGAAGAAGTTGAATTCCTTCAGACCGTGAGGGAAAATTATCTGACCCTTGCAAAGAAACACGACTGGATCGTGCTTGACGCTGAAAAGGAGATGGAGGATGTAAAAGAAGAGATCTCAGAGATCATCGAAGGATCTCTTTGAAAAACATCTTCAAAGATGATGAAAAAGGTAAAAAGAGAAAAAAGGGTTTTTTGTTTTTTTCAGAAGGTTATCTACATACCGCCCATTCCGGGTGGCATTCCTCCGCCCATACCGCCGCCGGGCATACCTCCACCGGGGCCTCCAGGCGGTCCGCCGCCTTCTTCTTCGCCGCCCTTCGAGGCGACGACGTCGTCGATCCTCAGGATCATGTTGGCCACTTCAGTCGCGGCCTCGATCGCTTGGCTTTTCACTCTTAGGGGCTCGACTACCTTGACTTCAGTCATGTCCGAAACTTCACCGCTGATTATCTCGATACCTTCATTCTTGAGTCCTTCTTTTTCATGTGCGGTGTTGAGTCTCATCAGTATGTCTATCCCGTCCATGCCTGCGTTATCGGCCAGAGTCCTCGGCATTATATCCAGAGCATCAGCGAAAGCCTCGACGGCTAGCTGTTCTCTACCTTCGATCGAACCGGCGTATCGTTTCAGTTCATTCTTCAACTCTATCTCTACTGCGCCGCCGCCGGGTAGTATAGCTCCGTCTTCGATGGCCACTGCTGAAACTTTCAGGGCATCGTGGACCGCTCTCTCGAGTTCGTCCACTACGTGTTCCGTTCCCCCTCTCAATAAGAGGGATACAGCTTTACCTTTCTTCGCTTCTTCTACGAATGTCATCTGGCTTTCACCGACCATCTTTTGTCTGACTTGTCCAGCTTTACCGAGATCTTTAGAACTCAGATCGTCTAGATTCGTCACCACGTTACCTCCAGTAGCTTTTGCCAATTTCTTCATGTCCGATTTCTTTACTCTCCTGATAGCGAAGATGCCTTCTTTAGCAAGGTAATGCTGGGCGAGATCATCTATGCCCTTCTGGCAGAGCAGAACGTTGGTGCCTGAGTCCTTGATCTTCTCGACCATCTCCTTTATGCTCTCTTCTTCCTGATTGACGAACTGCTCGAGCTGATCAGGATCGGTGATCTCTATCTCGGCATCGACTTCGGTCTCTTTGATCTCCAGAGCTGAGTTAAGAAGAGCGATCTTCGCGTCTTCGACTTCTGAAGGCATGTTGGCGTGAAGCCTCTCCTTGTCGAGTAAGATACCGTTTATCAGTTCCGTGTTGCTGACTCCGGCTCCAGCTTTCTTTTCTACTTTTACATTGTCTATATCTACAGAATAAGTTCCGTCTTCCTTTTCTGCGACGTGTGTTACGGCGTCTACTGCTAGTTTGGCTAGCCTTTCTTTGTCTCCTTCTATCGCTTTGCCGGTCATCGCTGTCATGGCGATCTCTGTCAGTTTCTCTTCATCTTCTATATCGAGGTCGATCTTGTTCTTGTCCAGGACCGCTCTAGCCTTCTGTGATGCCTCCCTGAAGCCCTTTGCTATCACGCTGGGATGAACATTCTGCTCGATGAGTTCTTCAGCATTCTTCAAAAATTCCCCCGCCAAGACTACTACAGTCGTGGTTCCGTCACCACATTCATCATCTTGGCTTTCCGCCATCTCGACTGCCATCTTCGCAGCAGGATGCTCGATATCTATCTCATCTAAGATCGTCGCCCCATCGTTGGTGATGACGACGTCTCCTAGACTGTCGACGAGCATCTTGTCCATTCCTTTCGGACCAAGGGTGGTCCTCACTGCATCAGCGACTGCTTTAGCTGCAGCGATGTTGTTCTTTTGTGCGTCCTTACCACTTTCTCTTTCTGTATCTTCCTTTAGTAACACTACCGGTTGATTTCCCATCATTATAATTCACCTCATCTTTAGGTATCATCGGATGATTGATGTTCTATATAAATGTTTTCCTAAACCCGGCCCAAAGGGGTCTATAGGAGGGAAAAGAGGCGCGTTTCCTCACGCTTAAACAAAAACTTTAAATAAACCCCCCTCCGTATCTTTACAACAAGGATATAACAACATAGGTTTGTATAGTTTCAATATGAGGTGTAAAAATGAAAAAAGATGAAAAAATCTTGAAGGTGGCAGAGGCAAAATCTAGTGACGTCGGGAGGGGTTTAGCAAGGATAGATCCCGAGGTCAAGGAAAAGATGGGTCTGAACAGCGGTGATATAGTTCTGATCTACGGTCATAAACAGACCGCCGCGAAGGTCTGGCCCGGGGATGAGAGTGATAGGAATACGGGCACCATCAGGATAGACGGTCCCACGAGAAGGAACGCCGGCGTAAAGATAGATGAGAAAGTAGGTATAGAAAAGGTTGAAACCGTTCCCGCTGAAAAGGTCACTTTTGCACCGACCCAACCGGTCCGATTGATGGGAGGGGAAGAGTACCTCAGAAAGCAGGCTTTGAGAGATCGACCCATAACTAAGGGAGACACGATCACCCTGAACATAATGGGAAATAAGATCGAACTCGTCGTAAAATCGTTCAACCCTTCTAGGAAAGCGGTGATAATAAAGCCGGACACCACCAACGTTTCGATATCTGAAAAGCCCATGAGCAAGGAGGAAGTAGCCCAGGCTCCGATGGTATCATATGAAGACATCGGAGGTTTAGAAGAAGAAGTTGAAAGGGTAAGAGAGATGGTCGAATTACCTTTGAGGCATCCAGAACTCTTCGATAAAGTGGGTGTCGAGGCGCCGAAAGGTGTTCTCCTTCACGGTCCTCCAGGCACTGGAAAGACCTTGATGGCCAAAGCGGTAGCGTCTGAGACCCATGCCAATTTCTTCACCATAAGCGGTCCCGAGATAATGTCCAAATATTACGGAGAGAGCGAAGGGCGCCTTCGAGAGATATTTGAAGAAGCCGAAGATGACCAACCTTCTATAATCTTCATAGATGAGTTGGACTCAATAGCGCCCAAGAGGGACGAGGTCAGCGGTGAGACGGAAAGACGGGTGGTGGCTCAATTACTGTCTCTGCTGGACGGACTAGAAGCTAGAGGTAAAGTCATAGTCATAGGAGCGACGAACAGGGCTCACGCTCTCGATCCGGCTTTACGAAGGCCGGGCAGATTCGATAGAGAGATCGAGATCGGCATGCCGGATAAAGATGGAAGGAAAGAGATCCTGGAGATACACACGAGAGGCATGCCCCTGGCGGACGAGATCGACCTGGGGGAGATCGCGTCACACACTCACGGCTTTGTCGGTGCAGACCTCGAGGCCTTAGCCAAAGAATCCGCCATGACCGCACTGAGAGAAGTCCTTCCAGATATCGATCTAGAGGCGGAACAGATACCATCGGATGTACTTGAAGACCTTCAGGTAAAGAAAGAACATATCAACAAGGCCCTTAGAGAGATGGATCCGTCGGCGATGCGGGAGGTCGTGATCGAGACTCCGGACGTGACCTGGAAAGACGTCGGAGGTCTCGAGATGGCGAAGCAGGAGCTCAAAGAAGCGGTCGAATGGCCGCTTCAATATGAGGATATATTCGAACATATGGACGCCGAAGTACCGAAGGGGATCCTATTGAGCGGACCACCAGGAACTGGAAAGACATTGATAGCGAAGGCGGTTGCCAACGAAAGCGAGGCTAACTTCATCTCGGTCAAAGGGCCCGAATTCTTCTCCAAATGGGTCGGCGAGAGCGAGAAGGCGGTACGAGAAACGTTCAGGAAGGCCAGGCAAGCCGCTCCGACCATCATATTCTTCGACGAGATAGACGCTCTCGCTCCAGAAAGGGGAAAGAGCGCCGATTCCAACGTATCAGAAAGGGTGATCTCCCAACTTCTTACTGAATTAGATGGATTGGAAGCTCTTCACGACGTGGTCGTCATCGGAGCGACGAACAGGCCTGAATTGATCGACCCGGCTTTACTCCGCCCGGGCAGGTTCGATAGAAGGATAACGGTAGATATTCCGGATAAGGAGGCGAGAGAAGAGATCTTCAGGATACACACCGAAGATAAACCGCTCGCTGAAGGGGTCGATCTTGAAGATCTAGCCCGAAAGACGAAGGATATGAGCGGCGCGGACATCGCCTCGATATGTAATGAAGCGGTGATGCTCTCGATACGTGAATTCGTTCAAGAGGGTGGAGAGTTCAGTGAAAAGCAGATAGAAGAGGCGACGATAAGCCAGGAGAACTTTGACCAGGCCTACAAGAAAGTGGAGAAACAGAAGGAAGAGAGAGAAGAAAAAGAAGGACTTCCGGAAGGGCCGAGAGCTTACCACTGATGACAGCGATGTAAAAGTGTGGTCCTCTCTCTTTCCTTTCTTTTTTTATTTTTCGTTCATCGACCTAGTGAGATATCGGCTTTAAAGCAACCCAAGTATCGTAAGGATCCTTCTCATAACGATACCTATGAATACCACTATACCGATTTGGATGAAAGTATCGAGTCTGTTAGCTGTTGAGATCCTGATATAAACGCTGGATAGCTCTCTGGAGATCAGAAGACCGATGAGTATAAGGATGCTGAAGAGCTCTATTCCCTGGTTCCCCACCAGCGTCAAGATCAAGGCAGCCCAAAAAGTCATCGCGATGGCCAGCTTCTGAGAAACCTGCATCAGACCTCCTCCAGAGTGTATTTAACGTGCTGCTCTTCTTTCTCGAATTCAGTTATCTTCAGAGGTTTTGAAAGAGCTTCCGAACCCGCGGTTAGATAGGCACTGCAGATCGGACATCCAGTCCGAGGACATATCTTTTCGGCCTCATCTCTCAGGTCTTCGCAGTAATCATCGTATTTTTGTAATGTGATCCTCAATTTGATCTTATCATCTTCCTCTCTCAGACTGAATGATCTGGCCAATTCCATACCCTCCGAGAGGTAGCCCATGCATTCCCTAGCGGCTTCGATACCCTGACCTTCCATATCATACTCCATCTTTTGCTTCGCTTCATCTAGTAAGGGCTTACCGGGAGGCACTACCGAGACACCAACTTTTCCTCTTCCCCCGGAAACTATCGTCATCTCGTCGTATAGATCTGGAAGTTCATCGAATTCACCCGCGGGTATGTAAATCCTGGATACAGTGAGATCCTTCCGCGGGCAGACCACGACGCCCTTCCCAGAGAGTTCTAGATCCTCCAATAGCTCGTGGAGAGAGATGGCGCCGCTTCTCAGTTCCGCTATGGCGGTATCCTCTTCTACCGTGGATACGTGGATTATGAAGAGCGTAAATATCCCGATGAAGAAAGCGCCTAGAGCCGCATTCGTGTAAGAGGTAAAAAAGAACAGATAGACTGACATGCCGAGGAAGACTGCACCGATCATCTTGGAGGTGTATTCGGGTCTAAGAAGTTTGGAGTTCTTCATCTTTACAGTGATAACTCAGCGAGAATTATAAAATTATCCCATCTAAGTTGATATCGGGAGATAAAGCCGCGGGAAATTTCTCATCTCTCAAGGACCCTGTCCGCTCTCCATATTCCGAAAACCTTCAGTCGGCTTAGATTTCGTTCCGGTCAAGGAAGACAGTATGAATAGGAGTGTAAAGATCACGAGAAAAAAGAATCTGATCCATCCAAAATTTATAATGCCCAGTAAGAGCAGGGCCCAGAGCAGAGATAAGATGATCGCGATTATACCATAGATCTTAAGGATATTTGGATGCAAGTCTTTGACCCTCATAACTTGTATTCTTCTTCGTACTCATCATAGTCGACCTCGTCGAGTTCCGTCTCAAGCTCATTCAGAGTTCTCTTCGGAGCACCTTTTTCTTCTTCCTTCAGGATGGCTATACCGACCCTGATCAGTATGACGGCCGCTACCGCGCCGATGAACATGATATAGTAAGGGATATCGAACCTCTCTATCTCGAATGTCACCTTTTCGATCTCGTTATTGCCAGCTCTGTCCCAACCTCTTACTTCGACTGTGTGCTCCCCGGTGGCTAGTCCTGCGAAGGTGTAATTTTCGTTAGGGCCGACCAGTTCCCAATCTCCGCCGTTCACCCTGATCTGATAGTACTCTATGCCACTCGTCTCATCTTTTCCTTCCCATTCTACAGTTATGAATTTACTGTCTAATTCGTCACCACTTTCGGGTGAATTGATAGTTATCTCGGGAGGCGTGGTATCCACGACAAAAGTCACGTTGGATCTGGCGAGATTACCACTCTCGTCTGTGACCCTGACAACTACGGTATGTCCGCCATCCTCTAGGTCTTTAATGGTATATTCGGTAGAAGTGCCCAACTGCGTCCAGGTTCCATCGTCTGTCTTGATCTCAGAACGGTCTATACCTATACCTTCTTCTATAGGTTCTGCCTCCCATTCTACAAGGACTTCGTCAGTATTAAATATCGAACCCTCTTTCGGGGAGGTGATCTTCAGCGGCGGCGAGGTTGAATTTATAGTGAAAGAGACGGAATCCGTTTTATAACGGCCGGATTCGTCCCAAGCTCTAACTTCGACCGTGTACTCTCCGTTCTCGAGACTGCTCAGCTCATATCCCCTGGAGTTTCCTACATTTTCCCAGCGCCCTTCACAGACCCTTATCTCGTGATACTCCGCATTTTCCGATGTCCATTTCACGGTCAAGTGATTTCTACTTATGACTTCCCCGTCATCGGGCGATATGAGTTCGATATCGACGGTCTTCACGCTGAAATTCACGCTGTCCGTGGCAGTATTTCCCTTCTCATCGACCGTTCGTACCTTTACTTCATATTCTCCATCTTCCAAGTCCTCAAATCTATGTTCCGTTTTATCTCCCACGTCGTCCCAGTCCCCTTCCTCGGAGCCGGGCCCGTCAAGTCGGACTTCGCTGTAGGCGTGGTTCTTTGCTTCCCAATCTATCGAAACGTAGTGTTTTCTTTTCACGCTTCCATCTTCCGGTGAATTCATCTCGACGTAAACACCCAGGTTCACATCGAAATCCACACGATCTGAGATCTCATTTCCTGCCCCGTCTTCCGCCGATATCTCGACTGTATGTCCACCATCTTCTAACCCCTCTAATGTGTAACTCGTACTGTCTCCCAGGTCTGTCCAGTCGTCACCGTTGACCCGTATGCTGTAGTCCATCTCTCCTTCACCGCCCTTCGAGGCCCACTCGATAGTCACTTCGGGAGAAAACATCACGCTCTGGTTTTTGGGATTCAATATGTGGACGCTGAGATCATCCACGGCATCTCGATTTTTCAGCGGATACTCATCTTTGTTCCCCCCTCCAGAGATCTCATACGATCGATTCCAGATATTTTCATCTTCCACCTCGGACGATTCCGGGTATCTATCCTTGTAGTCTGACCAGTGATTTCCCTCTCCATCCTTGTTCCACTCGTTATCTTTATTGTCATAAGCTTGGGCTTCTAAATCTGAATCTAAGATACCTTCATTGTTGAACTCATTATGGTAGATGGTATTCTCCTGCGAACGAGTGATATAGATACCGTAAACATGATTATCCGAGATGTTGTTTCCGGATACCAGATTATTGTTGGAAGATGAGAGAAATACACCCGGCCAATCGTTCTCTGATAGGAAGTTTTCTGTGATCGCGTTCTCTCTAGAACGATACAGGTAGAAACTAATCGTGTTATTGATCAGGCTGTTCCCCTTCAGGATGTTCCGGTGTGAGTATCTAAGAGTTACACTGTAGACCTGCTGAGAGACCGTATTTTCCACTATCCGATTTTCTTCGGAAAAACCGAGAAGGATACCTATCTCTCCGACCGTGATGTTCTGCTCTTTTATTACCACGTCGGTACAGTTGGCAAGTATTATCTGCCCCGCTCCCTCTGGGACCGTACCCCCCTCTTCGTTCTTCCAATAATAGATCGGCTTTCCGTTCACGGTGTTGGACGGATCGATAGAATGGCTGTCCCAGTACTTGGCGGATCTTCCCCAGATGTTTAGACCGTCATCTATCAGTTCGTTCTCATGTAACGTGTTATTTTTTGAAGAGTACAGATAGATCCCGGAGCTATCACTAGCCGAAACTGTATTCTTTGATAGATCATTATGGTGTGAAGAAAAAAGTCGTATCCCGTACCAGTTACTGTTTGAGATGTTATTTTCGTAGAAGCGATTCCTTTTAGAATAACTTAAATATATCCCATAACTGTTTTCGAACGCCTCAGTTCCAGATATGTTATTATCCTCTGAACGGTAAAGGTATATTCCGAATGTATTGATAGAAACTTTGCTCCCTCTTATCTTATTTTCGTCAGAGTTCTTAATGCTGATACCTTCACCGTTGTAAGAAGCATCGTTCTCCAGCAGGGTGTTTTCGGAGGACGAGGAGACCGATATGGCCTCGTTGTTATTGAAGAGGTAGTTGTTCGAGATCTCATCATTTCTACACCCCTTAAGTGAGATCCCTTTTCCGTATACGGGATAATGAGACTTAGAGATCGTGTTGTTCTCTATGATGCTGCTGTTGGAGGAGGAGAGAAAAAGGCCTATGTGGTTATTGGTCAGGGTATTATTTACATATCGGTTTCCGTAGGAATGATGGGCTCGGAGTCCGTAAGAATTGGATGACAGCGAATTGTCTTTGATCATGCCGTTCTTCGTATTGTATAGATACAGTCCGCTGTTACTCATCTCAACACCGCTGTCACGGTCAGCGTCGTGCAGTCGGCAGTTCCGGATGATGAAGTGGTCCGTAACATTTCCCATGTAGATGGCGGAATCTTGCTCTCCGCCGTCGATATCGTACCATTCGATGATGTACGGGTCCTCTTCGGATCCAGTTCCAGCCCATCCATGCTGCTCCGCCGCATCATCGAGATCATCGTCACCGTCTAAACGGATCGGTCCTTTCGGGAGATAAAGGGTCATGTTTACTCGATCGATGCTGTTTTCATTTTCTCCTACCGCCTTCACTCTGATCGAGTGATGGCCCCCATCTATATCTTTAAACGTGTAACTATCGTTGTTACCAATTTCGATCCAATCACCGCCGTCGAGGCTGATCTCATCGTTCTCTGAATGATGAGATCTCCACTCGATCGTCAGGCTAGATTTTTTGACTATCTCGCCTTCAGTCGGTGACGCGATCTGAATATGTGCAGAAGTATCTATAGAGAAGCTGGTGCTGCTTGTGACCACTTCGTTACCCTCTAAAGTGCTTCTCAACTCGACCTCATGTCCCCCATCATCTACCCCCTCGAATTTATAGTCAGTCCTGCCGCTCACGTTCACCCATTCACTACTGTCCAGTCTGACCTCTTGATACTCCGTATTGGCCTCCGTCCATTCGATAGTTACGTTGCTCTCTCTTAAGACCTCACCCTCTTCTGGCGAAGAGATCTTTAGATAGGGATCCGTTTCAACCCTGAAATCAACCCTGTCTTTAACCATCTTACCTTCATTGACCGCTCTGACTTCCACGGTGTGGTTACCTTCAAAAAGTCCGTGTAAAGTGTAGTTCGTCTCGTTTCCAACGTCTAACCAATTGTCTTTATCCAACCGCAGCTCGTGATATTTTGCTCTCTCGGAGGTCCATTCTAAAGTGACGTTAGAGCGTCTTACAACTGCATTTTCTCGTGGAGACGTTATTTCACAGCTTGGACTCACGGCGTTGTAAACCGACAAGGCATAATCTTGGTTGGCTTCGCTGTCGTTGTTAGCGTCCGCCGGGACGTTGAAGCCTTCGACTCTCACCGTGTAAGTACCCTCTTCGACTTCGTCAGAGTCGATATATATATTCTCCACGTTGTTCGTATCATCCCACCCGTCGGCGTTGGAATCGAAATCCGCCATAGTGTCGCGGTTCGCCCGGGTCCAGCCGTCACTGAAAGCATTACCTCTATAGATATCGCCGCTCGGAGATTCGACCTCAAGATTCAGGTCGTTTTTCAGCGCTGGATTGTCACCGCTTTTAGCGTTCTTGTCGGTCCAGACCAGCGAGATCTTTAGAGGTTTTCCCTCCCTCTCCCTTTCCACCTCGTACTCGTCGACATCTCCGGTCTGCAGTAGACTCTTCTGGTCCTTCAGCATGAAAGGGATCGGATCGTTTTTTGGATACTCCAATTTGGAGATATCTACCATACCCCACCCCTCGTCTTTGTTGGGTATCGGCTCAGTATTGCAATTTTTGTTATCTAGGTCGTAGGCGGTGTTGATGAGTAATGATTTGACCATCGCGGGACTCGGTCTTTCACCGTGATTTTCTTCGTACCATTCCGTCGTGACTGCGGCCGCACCGGCGACCGTCGGATTTGACATCGAAGTTCCAGACATCCATTCGTAGGTCGCTCCTTTGGAGTACATCGGATTTCCGGTTGAAAGCACATTTTCGCCGGGAGCGACAACATCCGGTTTGATCCTGCTGTCGTTGGTCCAGCCCCGAGAACTGAACCAGGCCATCTTTTCAGGATTGTTCGAGTTCCCTCCTCCATAGTTTTTCCCGTCGGGCATGAAGCTTTTTGTCGCCCCGATAGTTATCACGTTCTTTGCATTCCCGGGACTACCGGTCGTTTTTTCTTGAGAGCCAGAGTTTCCCGCGGACATGGTGATGACCATCGGCTGATTACCGGAGGTGTTCCTGTCCGCGTCTCTTACAGATTGGTCAAAGATCTCGTCCGATTCGGTATAATCTCCCTGTGTCGAAGCCCCCCATGAATTCGTGTGGATATAAGCGTCAGCTTCCTGTTTTGGCACTTCTATTATGTCGTAGTAATCCGCGCCGACCCATCCAGGGTTGAAGATCTTGGCAGAATAGAGTTTTGAATCGTAAGCCAGGCCCTGTCCCATGTGGTAAGGTCCAAAACCGGGATACTCGCCCTTCTCACCGCTGCCGTGGTAGGTGTCACCGGCCGCGGATCCCATGGTGTGTGTACCGTGGCCGTGATTGTCGCTCCACTGATCTTCATCCAGGTATTCGAAGCCGTGCCCTCCTATGACCCTGCCGGTGAGATCGGGATGCCCCGCATCGCCTACCGTTCCGTTTCCAAGTCCTGTATCTCCTGAAGCGATCACCACACCTTCACCAGAATAACCGAGCTGGTTTATATAGGCGCCAAAATCACCGTGCCTTCGATACGGTGTTTTGGGGTCTTCGTCCTCGTCATCCATTATCACCGCTCCACCGCCGATCGTCTGGGCGTCGACTTCCGAGTGAAGTTCCGGTTCTTCGTACCCTGAAATATGGTATACTTCTCTCATCCTCGCCAATTTTTTTAACTCGTCCTTAGAAGTCACGTTGAGGATCAGATCATCAGGAGTCGTAGATAAGCCTTCAGGATCGAGAGCGGGCAGTTCCGCCCTTATGTCTTTGACTTCTTTGGGATCTAGCCCGGGCATCATTTTAACGTTGACTTTGCCAGGTTCGAGCCCTGATTCCAATTTATATTCGGGCTGAAATATACCGGCCCAGTCGGTAAAGAAAAGATCCCTGACCCTTTCCGCTTCTTTTGGAGTCATCTTCACTTCGTAAGCGTAGTTGGGCACGTAATTTATTATCTCTACACCTTTTTGTTCTAAAGTCTCCCGCCACTCAGGGTTTATAGGGCCTAAAAGATGAACTAGGTAGAGTCCTTCTTCGCTTTCTTCGTAACTTTCTATGGTCAGGTCAGAAGAAAATTCGGGTTCACCTTCGGTTATATCGAACGTCCTGCCTTTTACGGAGACCTTCGTTCTAGAATTCAACTCGTTAACTTTGATATCTTTAAGCCTCAACGCTTTAACTTCCATCTTTCCCCCCTTGAAAAGGACATGATCCCCGTATTTATCGATCACATCCAGATCCATCTCCTTCAGCATCTCCATCTCAGTAGGATCATCTATCTTTGCTAGTACTAACTGTCGCTCTTCTGAAGGGATCTCATTTGATTGGTCATCTAATCCACTCGCGGCCGAGAGGAGTGTCGAGGAGAGTATGAAAAAAGATATGAAAATAGTTAGAATCTTTATCTTTTGGCATCTCATATATATCGATCTTCCCTTTTAGATCTCACTTTATCTCACCTTAAGATTGTACTTCCTACTTATTAAATCTTTGAATAAGTCTTGAATAAGACCAAAATCTTTATAATCTTCATTAGATTCACAGAGCACTGCTTTAGACTTAATCGAGCTAAAGAGAGGTTTTACCGTGTCGACGGATAAGATAAAGAAGATAAAGAGGGAAGAGAAAAAAGCTCTAAAAAAGATCGAGGAGGCTAATGAGGAAGCTAAAGAGCTGGTCGAAAAGGCGAGAAAAGAAGCTCAACAGGAAAAAGAGAACGCTCTTTTTTCACTGAAAAAGGAACTAGAAGAAAAGAAAAGGGAAGTGAAAGAAGAGACTGAACAGAGAGCTGAAGAGATAAAGGAAGAGGGGGATAGAGAATCTGAGAAGATAAAAACTTCGACTCAGGATAATATATCCGAAGCGATCGAGCGCGTTGTAGAAAGGGTAACGGAGGTCTGAATAGTTGCTTTTTCCGGAACGGATGAAGGATCTGACGATCTTGGTCCATGATGATCATACAGATGATGTAGTCGAATCTCTGCACCAGGAAGGCGTGGTGGAGATAAGTTCTGTGGATAGAGATACAGATGTGATGAAAGTTTTGGACGAAGATGGAGGCCGTATCCCAGATATCGTAGGAAAATGTACTGATTATGATATGAAGCTTGCCTCGGTTCTCGATGTCTTCGGCAGGATAGAGGAGGAAGACGGAAGTATAATGGAGATGATCAGTCCTCCGGAGCCGGAGAAGATAGAGAGGGAGAAGAAAACCCTGCCCCAGATCTTCGACGAGATAGACGCTCTTTTGGAGAAGAACGGTGAAAGGATAAAGGAGCTAGACGATGAACTCACGAGCATAGAAGATGAACTGGCCGATCTTGAATCGCTGAAAGAGGATCTTATATCTATAGAAAACTTGGATATAGACTTGTCCTTACTCGGGGAATCTTCATTTACGGTTATAAAGGTAGGAAAGACTCCTGATCCCTCTAAACTCAAAGAAGCTCTCTCCGATGTAGAGGAATCATTTTACTCACTGAAGAAGACTGAAGAGGGCGAATACGTCGCGGTCACAGGGTGTTATATACGGAGGGACGAAGAATTTGAAGCCGCGCTTAGAGAGGCTGAACTAAAAACTCTTGACCTTGAAGGTCTAGAAGGGGATCCAAAGGAGGCGCTTGGAGACTTATATACGAAGGTGGATGAACTTGAAGAAAAGCGGGAGAGATTGATGGAGGAACTTAAAGAGATCAAGGATGGGTGGGAGAAAAAGTACCTGGCTTTGAGAGAGGAGCTCGATATCTACAGGGAAAGAAAAGAAGTAATAAAGAATTTTGGAAGAACTCAAGCCACCTCTGTAATAAAGGCATGGGCACCTGAAGATAAAGTAGAAGAAGTCGACGAGATAGTAGAAAAAAGCTCGGGAGGCCACAGCGAGTTAATAGACGAAGAGCCGGAGGACCCGGAAGAAGTGCCCATTTCTCTCGACAATCCAAAGATCATAAAACCCTTTGAACTCCTGACCAATATGTTTGCCCCTCCTCAATATGACGAAGTCGATCCGACTTTTATCCTTGCTCCAGCGTTCGTTCTTTTCTTCGGATTGATGCTTGGAGACGTGGTATACGGTGCATTGATACTTCTCACCTCGATAGTATTGTTAAAAGGCATGGGACGGGTAGACGAAGGTACTAAAAGGTTCGCCTGGGTCCTCTTCGGTATATCTATATCCACTATCATCTTTGGAGTGTTCCAGGGAAGTTACCTAGGTCCAGAAAAGACCGGCTTTCCAAACCTTCTGGGTTTATTTGGACTCCCTTACCCGGTTTATCTGAATTCTCTTTCGGGAGACGGTCCTCTGACACTCTTGATACTTTCACTGCTGATAGGTCTGGCCTACCTCAATATAGGGATATTTCTCTCACTGGTCCAGTTCATCCACAGATCCGAATATAAACAGATATTGCTCAATAACGTTTCATGGTGGCTTCTCCAGCCTGGGGGATTTATCCTCATTTCGGGTAAACTCTTCGGCTGGTTCGGAAGCGTCTATACACCGGTGTGGTATTATATTGCTGGGGTCATGAGCGCCGTCGGATTGATACTTCTTTTACTGCGTGCTAAAGGACTTTCTTTCTTCGAATTGACCGGTTTTATAGGAGATTTTCTTTCCTTTGCAAGGATCCTTGCCTTGGGACTTGCAACTGCCGGTATCGCACTAACGGTAAATGTTTTGTCCGGGTTGATAGCCAGCAGTTCGATGCCCGTGATCATGGCACTGCCTGTATTGTTGATAGGTGGTGCTCTTTTAGTTAGAGGGCATCTTAAAAATGAAAAGATGCAGTTTTTAGCCGGCGCAGGGATAGCTGTACTGGGAGGTCTCGGCCTGATAGATCCGGTCTATCCTTTCCTTATAATTGCTATGATCGTCGCTCTAGGAGGACATCTTGCCAACGCTGTCTTGCAAGCCCTAGGTTCTTTTGTTCACTCTCTTCGGTTACAGTATGTAGAATTCTTCGGTCAGTTCTACGAAGGAGGCGGTTCACCTTTCTCGATCTTCAGCCCCGAAAGGGAACACACGACTCTCAAAGATGAAAAGGATGTGATGGAATGAAGATGGAATCAAGAAAAATGAAAAATTTGGCGTTACTTGGGGTCTTAGCACTTGCATTGATACTGATGATCGCAGCAGCCCCAGCATCTTCTCAGGAGATAAAGACCCAAGGAAGGGTAGATATCCTTATCGATGAAGATGACGTTGGGAACAGCACCCAATTATACATAACAGATAAGGGAAAAGAGGTCTCATTCTCTGCAGAGATAGAAGGAAATATAACACCTGCAGAGGACAATATCAGCTGGACGATCGGGGAGGAGAATTATACAGGTAAAAACATAAATCATACTTTCCAGTCAGAGGGGGAATTTTCAGTCAATTTGAGCGTGCGGGATGGAGAGAAAAGATATAAAGACGAACTGATCATCGAAGTCGAATACGACGAACGAGGAACTTACCTTACAGCTTTAGGTGCCGGTCTAGCGGTCGGGATAGCGGGTATGGGGGCCGGTGTAGGAGTCGGCATAGCAGGCGCCGCGGGCGCTGGTACCATCGCGGAGCAGCCCGAAAAATTCGGTAAGTGCCTCGTCTTTCAGGCGCTGCCCCAGACCCAGGCGATCTACGGCCTGTTGATGGCTTTCTTACTCTTGCTATTTACCGGTGTTTTCGCACAATCAGGATATCTTCCCTTACCGATCGGTCTAACCGCGGTAGGCGTCGGCCTAGCAGTAGGAACTGCTGGTCTATCGGCGATAGGCCAAGGTATAGCCGCCTCCGGAAGTATAGCGGCTTACAGCGAAGATGAAGACCTGTTTGGAAGAGGCATGGTCTTCTCCGTTCTACCGGAGACCCAGGCGATATATGGACTCTTGATCGGTATCTTACTGATGGTCTTCACTGGGCTCTTGGGAGGTAACATACTCCCCTCGATGTTAGGCGATTCAGCCATCGGCCTTGGTGTCGTTTCTATTGGTGCCGGTCTAGCGGTAGGTGTAGCCGGCCTCTCTGGTATAGGTCAAGGTGTTGCGGCCGGTGCCGGTATCGGAAGCGTAGCTGAAAGAGAGGACCTTTTCGGTAAAAATATGGTCTTTTCAGTTCTACCGGAGACCCAGGCCATCTACGGTATGCTTATAGCTATCTTACTGATGGTCTTTACCGGGCTTTTGAGCGGTTCTCCGAAGCCAGCTATGGCTGGCCAGTCAGGCTACAGTTTGGGCTTGATATCTATCGGTGCGGGACTCGCGGTAGGAGTAGCGGGTCTTTCTGGTATCGGCCAGGGTATAGCCGCCTCCAGCGGTATCGGTGCTATAGCTGAAAAGGATGAGATGTTCGGAAGAGGCATGGTCTTTTCAGTTCTACCGGAGACCCAAGCCATCTACGGTATGTTGATCGCGATACTACTCATGATATTCAGCGGTCTGCTTAGAGGAGGTTCCATAATGGGTATCCCATTGGGCCTCGTCGGTGTAGGTGCCGGGCTTTCCGTAGGAGTGGCCGGTCTTTCTGGCATCGGCCAGGGTATAGCTGCGGGGAGCGGCATAGCTACCGTCGCGGAAGATGAAAGTATGTTCGGAAGAGGCATGGTATTCTCAGTTCTACCGGAGACCCAGGCCATCTACGGTATGTTGATCGCGATACTGCTCATGGTTTTCAGCGGCATGCTGGGTCCGCCCAAAGCCTTGACGGTCGGTATGGGGATAGCCGCAGTTGGTGCCGGTTTGGCTATCGGCATCGCAGGAGTTTCTGGAGTTGGACAGGGTATCACTTCTGCCTCGGCTATAGCCGCGGTTTCGAAACGTGAGGAGACCTTCGGAAAGGGCATGATCTTCAGCGTGATGTCGGAAACTTTCGCTATTTTCGGCTTGTTGATCGCCATATTCATAATAGTTTTCATGGGATTCATGGGGTGAACAGAGATGCCAGTAGATAAAATAATAGAGAAGATAAAGGAAGACGTCGACGGAAAAATAGATTCCATAATGGAAGAGAAAAAAGAGGAAGCCGAAGAGGTAAAAGAGGATATAGAACAGGAAAAAGAGAGAAAACTAGAAGAGATCAGGAAGGAAAAAGAGAGAGAGATAAACACCATGAAAAATCGTATCCTCTCACAGGCAAAATTGGAGAAAAGAAAGAAGAAGTTGAGCATCAGAGAAAAGATGATCGAGAGAGTGTTCGAAAAAGCGGAGGAAAAACTGGCTGCGATGGATCCAGAGGAATACGAAGATTACCTCCGTAAAGCCATAGGAAGATCAACTAATATACTTCCAGGAGAAGTCACCATAATCTGCGAGTCGGAGAGCGAGGAAGAAGTTAAAAAACTAGCGAAAAAGATCGATCCGTCTTTGAGGATAACCACGGGACTCGACTCCATAGGAGGTATAAAGGCAAAGTCTGAAGAAGGCTCTACCATAGACCTGACTTTTGAAGCTAACATCGAGCGAAGAAAGAAAGAATTAAGAAAGGAGATATCTGACATATTGTTTCCGGAGGAATAAGGAGTGGTAGAAGAGATACTGGGCTCGATAGGTATATCCGGCCTCGTTCTGGTAATAGTCGGTGTAGCTCTACTGATAGTTGTGGTTCTACTGATGAGTTATTTTAAAACACTGGTCTCTATAGCAAATTTTTCTTACCCCAATGCGAAGTTCAGAGCCCGAGGGTCTACATTTGTGAAAAAGGACGAGATCGAAGATCTACTGGAGACCAAAAGTATAAAGGAAGTATATTCGGAGATCAGGAAGAACGGTTATGAGATCCCCCAGGAAGCGACAGAAGATATGGGTGAGATAGAAAAAGAGCTGGAAGAAAGCACTTTAGAGATAATCAAGAGAGCGAGAAACGTATCTCCGGAAGCTACCAAACCCCTGGTCGAGGCTTGGCTTTATAGATACGACGGGAAGATGGTCAAGAGAGCCACAAAGGCTATCGATAGAGGAGCAGACCAAAAGGAGATAATGGATCTCTTGAGACCGGTCAAGATAATAGATCAAGATATGATAGATAGGATCGCTTCTGCGAGGAACAAGCAGGAACTTTTTTCCATCTTGAACGAGACTGAATTTGAAGAGATCTTATCAGAGGTGGAGCTGGATAGCGGCTCTTTCAGATTAGATCTAGCTCTGGATAGGTTCGCATTCCAAAAGTTAAAAGAAGCCGTCATGAAAGTGGAGTCAGAAGAACGTGCAAGCGTCAAGTACTTCATAGGAAAATACACTGATATCTTCAACTTGAAGATGATATTTCGGGTTTTAAAAGAAGATATAAGCAAAAAGGAACTGGGGTCTTTTCTACTCCCCTCGGGCTGGGAGTTGAAGGAGTGGAAGATAGAAGATATATTGGAAGCGAAGAACTTGGAAGAAGCACTGGTGGAACTTGAAGGTACGTCTTACTCTGACCTGAGGCAGAAAGGAGCTTCCGAGGATCCTTTTGAGGTAGAAAAAGTCCTAGACCAGAAACTACTAGATCTTGCCTCGGAGATGAGCAGTAAATATATACTCAGCGTCGGTCCACTTCTCAAATATCTCGTCGCAAAAGAGTTGGAACTCAGGAACTTGAAAGTATTGATCAGAGGTTTGAAGGAGGACGTTCCGCCGGAGAAGATGAAAGATATGATGATACTGGAGGGGAACTGATGAAGAAGATAGTAGTGGTCGGAGAAGAAGACATGGCTCTTGGTTTTTCCCTTGCAGGAGCCAACGAGGTCTTTACCCCCGAAGATGATTATGAAGCTAAAAAAAGGATAGATAAACTCCTTGAATCTCCTGATGTAGCTGTTATCCTCTTATCAGAAGCTATCGCAGAAGATATACGGTCGCATCTCGAAGAAAAACAGCAGAGAAAAGACGATTTATACCCAGTTATAGTTGAAATACCGGGCAAGGAAGGGCCGGTAGAAGGCAAAGAAGATCCTTTAGAAGATAAGATCAAAAGAGCAGTTGGAATCGATATAACTCAGCAGGAGGAATCGTCATGAAGATAGTTAAAAAGGATTTATGTTTAAACTCAATGAAGGAGGAACTGAAGTATGGTTGAAGAAGTCGAAGAGAGTATAAGCAGGATGGAAGAACCGACCGAAGATGAAGAAGGAAGGATCATACACGTCGCGGGACCCGTCGTGGAAGCGGACAATATCAGAGGGGTCGAAATGTACGAAGTCGTGGAGGTCGGAGAAGAGGGCTTGATCGGAGAAGTTATTGAGCTCGACGAGGACGTTGCGACCATCCAGGTATATGAAGAGACCGGGGGGATAAAACCGGGAGAGCCCGTGAAGAGAACGGGAGAACCGCTCTCTCTGGAACTGGGTCCCGGCCTTATAGAACAGATCTATGACGGTATACAAAGGCCATTAGAGTCTATCGTAGAAGAGATGGGGGATTTCATACGCAGGGGCGTCGACGTTTCGCCTTTAGAGGAGGATAAAGAATGGAGATTCGAGCCCAAAGTCGAAGAGGGCGAAGAGGTGTCTAACGGTGATGTCCTGGGTATTGTGGAGGAAACTACCACTGTAGATCATAAAGTCATGGTCCCGCCAGATAAGGAGGGAAAGATCAAAGAGATAGTTCCTGAGGGTGAATACACCATAAATGAGACTATCGCCGTTTTGGAAAACGAAGAGGGCGAAGAAAAAATCAGCATGAAACAGCGCTGGCCCGTCAGGATGGGCAGACCTATAAAGGATAAAAAGCAGCCGGGCGAGCTATTGGTTACGGGTCAAAGAGTTTTAGACACTTTTTTCCCTCTAGCTAAAGGAGGGACCGCTGCGATCCCTGGGGGCTTCGGGACCGGGAAGTGCGTCACTGGAGACACTCCCGTTTTATTCGCCGACGGCTCGAAGGAACCGATAGAAGAGGCGTATGAGGAATACAAGTCAAAGGGTGAGAAAAAAGTCGATGATGAGGAAAAACTGATCGAACTAGAGGAACCGTTAGAGATACTCTCTATGGAGGACGGAAAGATAGCCGAAAAGGAGGCTACATGCCTTTACAAAGGTAAGACAAATACAACTGTCGTGATAAATACGAAATCAGGGCGGGAAGTCGAACTCACGCCTGTGCATAAACTGTTCGTCCTGACCCCGGATATGGATATAGTAGAAAAGCCCGCGGGAGAGATCGAAGAGGGAGAGACTCTACTGGCTCCGAGGAAACTTCCGGTCGAAGAGGAAAACAAGACGGAAGAACTGGTGGTCGAGGATCTCCTGCCCGAAAAGAGAGTCCATGGCGAAGACTTCGATAAAGTGGTTGAAGCTATAGGCGACCTTGAAGAAAAGTTCGGCAGTAGGAAGGCCCTTGCCAAAACATTAGATATCAGCGAAGACGTTCTTACCGAGTACGCTCTAGGAAGGAACAGGCCCAAAGTGAAAGTCGCCGAGAAGATATTTGAAAAAAGAGGGATCGATCACGAGATAAGGAACGTTAAAAGTGAAAGGAGCTCCACCCCTATCAGGGTACCTTCAGAGATAGATGAAGATCTTGCCGAACTTCTAGGGCTTATGCTCGGAGACGGAACTGTTAAACCGACCACGGTCCATTTCTACAACAACGATGAAGGACTTTTGTCGAGAGTTGACGATCTTTTCAGCGGACTCTTCGATGTGGAAACGGAGAGAGAGTACGCCAGGACGGTGGATTCGACGAAAGTCAACTGTAAAACTTTGAGAGATCTTTTCATATCTCTAGGATTTCCGGAAGAGAGCAAGTCAAGGAACTGTAGTATTCCAAAGAAGATCCTTAAAAGTGGAGAGGACGTGATCTCGGCCTTTGTAAGAGGTTACTATCTAGCCGATGGAGGTTTTTCTAAGTACGAGATCGAAATAAGCACCTCGAGCGAGAAGATGGCCAGCGACCTAACTTATGCTCTGACAAGAATCGGCACGCCTCCCAGACTTGGTTCAAAAGATACCACTAGAAACAAGAGCTACAGGATAAGGATCTCTGGAGAGGACCTCGAAAACTTCTATGAGAAGACGGCTGTGGATCATCAGAAATATGAAAAAATAGAAAGGTACCTGAAAAAGGACAGCAAGCATTTTAGAGGTATCAATTCAGTGAATATATCGCCCGATCTCGTGGAAGAAAAGTTCGAAGACAGCGGCATCACGAGAAAGGAGTTCAAAGATAACGGTATAAAGATAGCGAATTACACCACTCAAGAAGAAAAGATGGGCATCCCGATCTTAAGAAAGTTTTCTTCGATGACCGCCGATGAAGATCTGAAGAAAGTAGCGGGAAATCACCTGGATCATTTCTTACCCGATCCGGTCGAATCTGTCGAAGTTAGAGAAGAAACTAAAGATGTTTATGATCTGACCGTGCCGGAGACCCACAACTTCGTGGGAGGAAACTCTCCTATGATACTCCACAACACGGTCATCCAGCATCAATTGGCCAAATGGAGCGACGCGGACATAGTGGTCTACGTCGGCTGCGGTGAAAGAGGCAACGAGATGACCGAAGTCCTTCGTGACTTCCCGGAACTTGAAGATCCTAGAACTGGAGAGCCCCTGATGAAGAGGACCGTGCTCATAGCCAACACGAGTAACATGCCCGTAGCGGCGAGAGAGGCATCCGTTTTCTCCGGTATAACTATAGCTGAATATTACAGAGATATGGGCTACAACGTGGCTCTCATGGCAGATTCGACTTCACGGTGGGCCGAGGCCCTGAGAGATCCC
>JAGXLI010000050.1 GCA_018334755.1 Thermoplasmatota archaeon | reverse complement strand
GGAGATCTATCGAGATTATAAATGACATTGATTTATGTGAAAATAGGTCCTTATAGAGGATTTGAAATGATGTCTTTGCCTTGATCTATCTATAGCTGAGTTTTGTAGACTTAAACAAAGTGGGCCGAGGCGGATTTGAACCGCCGAACTTCGCCTTTCCTACCGCTTAACACAGTTGATGAGCGGAACAAGTTCCACTTCACCCTTCGGAAACTTACAGTTTCCTGCGGATGTAAGGGCGACGTCATGACCCCTAGACCACCGGCCCTGAGTGAGCCCAGCGAACGAAGGTCCGGTGGTGAGTTGGAAGCTTTGCTTCCGACGGACCACCGGCCCTGAGCGAGTTGTAAATGAAACTCAGTGAGTAGATAGAAAACATGTCTTTATTTAATCCTTTTCCTAAGGCCATTTTCTAAACATGGGCAGGTATAAAAGAAGGACAAAAAGGTCTTTATATTCCCAATTTATACCGAATTGGTGCTTTTAAAAATGATAGAAGTTCGCTTCCATGGAAGAGGCGGCCAGGGTTCAGTTGTGGCTTCGGAGCTACTAGCCAGGGCCGCTTTCGAGGAAGGAAAGGATGTGCAGGCTTTTCCCATGTTCGGCGTTGAACGGAGGGGCGCCCCCGTAACGGCTTTCACGAGGATAGACGACAAAACGGTGAGAGATCACTCGAAGATACATGAACCCGAGGTTGTGATAATCCTCGACACTGCACTTCTTGAAGCAGTAGACGTTACAGATGGACTAAGTGATGACGGGGACATAATCATAAATACGGGCAAAGACCCGAGCGAGATGAAACTCGATACGAACGCAGATGTTTATACGGTCGATGCCAGCGATATAGCGGTTCAGCACGGCTTGGGTTCTGAAATGGCTCCGATAGTGAATACGGCTATCCTTGGAGGCGTGAGTGCCGCGACGGGGATGGTCGAAAAAGAGACGCTTATAGACGTGATATTGGAACATGCTCCGGCAAAAAATGAACCTAATGCTGAAGCCGCAAAGGAAGCCTATGATAAATTAGCAGGTCCCTATCCTGGAGAAAAATTGGAATCTTCCGATAGGACATTGATCTCACAGCAGTCCGATATACCGAAATCAGAAGATCTGTTGTGCAGAGATCCAGAGGATCATACCGATCTACCAAAAGCCCCGATCGCGGATTGCAACTCCGAGTATCTGAACAAGACGGGGAGCTGGAGGACGATGAGACCGATCGTTGATCTCGATACTTGTATCAACTGTGGAGAATGCTGGAAATACTGTCCCGACGTCGCTATATTCGTAGAAGACGAAGGTGCAGTGGTCGATTTAGACTTCTGTAAAGGTTGTGGTATATGTGCAGAAAGATGTCCCGTAGACGCTATCGATATGGAAAAGGAGGAAAAGTATGTCTGAATATAAGATAGTTACTGGAAATTTTTCGTCCGCGTATGGAGCTAGATTGGCTAGAGCTGAAGTCGTTTCAGCCTATCCCATAACGCCGCAAACAGAAGTGGTGGAAAAAATATCAGAGTTCGTCGCCGATGGTGAGATGGATACCGAATTCATCAAGGTTGAAAGCGAACATTCCGCTATGGCGGGGTGTATAGCTGCCTCTGCGACAGGAGCGAGAGCTTATACCGCCACCTCGGCTCACGGTCTAGCTCTAATGCATGAGATGTTGATGTGGGCCGCTAGAGCGCGTTTGCCCGTCGTTATGACCAATGTTAACAGGGCGATGGGTCCACCTTGGAGCGTTTGGGCCGATCATCTAGATACGGTAGCAGAGAAAGGATCTGGTTTCCTTCAGTTCTTCTGTGAGAACAACCAGGAGGTCCTAGACAGTATACTGATGGCCTACAAGATATGCGAAGACGAAGACATAATGTTGCCAGGTATGATCGTCGAGGACGCTTTCATATTGAGCCATACTAGAGAGCCTGTGGAGATATATGATCAGGAGAAAGTCGACGAATTTTTACCGGAATATGATCCCGACATCAAGATCGATATCGACGACCCTGTTGGATATGGCTCGCTGGTCATGCCGGACTGGTACATGGACTTCGCTAAGAAGCTCGAAGAGGCCATGGACGGTGCGAAAGATAAGATAAAAGAAGTGAACAAGGAATTCAAAGAGACGTTCGGTAGAGATCCGGGTGGCTTGATCGAGGAGTACAAGACGGACGGAGTCGACGTTTTGATGGTCACGATGGGTTCTATATCAGGAACCTCTAAGGACGTTATCGACGAGTTGAGAGAAGAAGGACACAACATCGGTCTAGCTAGATTGAGAACCTTCCGGCCTTTCCCGAAAGAAAGAGTCCGAGACCTCGTCAAAGATGTCAACGTTGTAGGAATACTGGACAGGAGTTATTCGTTCGGTGCCGCCGGAGACGCCGCGAGAGAGATAAAAGAGGCGCTTTACGGCGACAGTAACTCTCCGCTGGTAAAGAACTACATCGTAGGTCTTGGAGGTAGAGATCTAACCCCCAAGATCCTTGAGAAGATAATGCAGGACACTTTAGAGATACAAGATAAAGGATTGGATCAAGAAGTCGAATGGGTAGATTTAAGAAGTGATAGTAAGAAATGGAGGCGATAAGTATGGCGGATATACCTGAAGAGGAATTGATGAATTCCGGTCACAATGCTTGTCCCGGGTGCGGAGCCGCACACGCGATGAGGTACATGTTGAAAGCTCTCGGAAAAAAAACGACGATCAACATCCCCGCCTGCTGCTGGGCGGTAATACCTGGAGTTTATCCTTCACGGAACCTTGAAACTCCGCTTCTATACACGGCTTTTGAGACGACGGGAGCTTCTTCCTCCGGTATCAGAGCAGCTTTAGACGCGAAAGACATAGATGAGGATATCAACGTTGTAGGCTTTGCCGGCGACGGAGGTACCGCGGATATCGGTATACAGGCTTTATCCGGTGCGGTAGAGCGAGGAACCGATACGATACAGGTGATGTACGATAACGAAGCTTACATGAACACCGGCATCCAAAGGAGCGGAGTCACACCTGAAGGTGCTTGGACCACCACCACACCTGTCGGCAGCGAGGGCGATTGGAAAAAAGGCCCCAAAAAGGACATGATGGACATAATGGAAAGCCACGATATCCCCTATGCGGCTACGGTGAACATCGCCTATCCCGATTCGTTCATCGAAAAATTCAAGAAGGCCATGGAATTCGACGGACCGAGATTTATCCATATATATGCACCATGTCCCACCGGTTGGAGATCTAAACCGGACGAGACCGTCAAGATCGCCGAATTGGCTTTCAAATCGAAGGTCTTCCCTCTCTACGAGATAGAGAACGGAGTGTACAATGTCTACAAGGAACCCAAAGAAGAAAATGTGGTCCCTGTCAAAGAATATCTGATGAAACAGGGTAGATTTAGACATCTACCTAAGGAAGTGGTCGAGAAGATACAGGAGGACGTAGACCGATACTGGGAAAGACTGAAGAAGAAGGAAAAATTCACGAAAGAAGAACTTTACGAAGAGGAGTAGGTGTGTGGAATGGAAGAACTATTAGAAGACGACCCGGGTAAGGAAACCCTACTTCTAGGTAACGAGGCGATCGTCAGAGGGGCTCTAGAAGCGGGGATAGGTCACGGTTCGACGTATCCCGGTACTCCTTCTTCAGAGATCGGTAATACTTTCGAGAAGATAGCTAAAGATTACGGGATGTACTTTGAATATTCGGCGAATGAAAAAGTTGCTATGGAGACCGCGGCGGCTGCAGCGGCTTCCGGAGTCAGATCTATGGCCTGGATGAAACATGTCGGAGTCAACGTGGCCAGCGACGCTCTGATGACTTTGATGTACGTGGGCGTGAGAGCCGGTATGGTCGTCGTGGCAGCTGGAGACCCTTCTATGCATTCCAGTCAGAATGAACAGGACACCCGGTTTTATTCCCAATTGGGGAACATACCTATGCTCGAACCCACCACTCCTCAAGAAGCTAAAGAAGTTATCAAAAGAGCATTCGATATTTCGGAGGAATTGGAGATCCCCGTACTGGTCAGGACCACCACAAGAGTCAACCATGCCAGAGGCGTTGTCGAATTCTCCGAGTTGAAGGAACCCGACGGCGACGGTCACTTTGAAAAAAACCCGCAAAGGTTTGTCAGTGTTCCACAGGTCTCGAAAAAGAACCATCCTCGTCTCGTGGAACAGATGGAGAAAGCGGAGCCAATATCTGAAAGATCTTCTTTCACCGAAGTGTTCTCTCATGAGGAACCAGAGCTACACGTTATATCTTCTGGAGCTGGATTCAATTATATAATGGAAGCTAAAGAAGAGCACGATCTTCCTATCTCTATACTCAAATTGGGTATGACAAATCCTCTTCCGGAAGAAAGGATAAAAGATTATATCGCAGACGCGGATAGGTTACTCGTCGTAGAAGAATTAGAACCGTTCCTTGAAGAGAAGGTCAAGGCGATTGCTAAAGATGTCAATCCAGAGCTCGAGATATACGGGAAGAAGAGCGGACACCTTTCTAACATCTATGAATTCGATCCTGACAGGATAAAGGAGGCCGTTTCAGATCTTTTAGAGGTCGAATACGAAGAAGATCATCTCAAAGCTGAAGAGTACGACCTTCCTTCCAGACCGCCTTCACTCTGCCCCGGCTGCCCTCACCGCGGTACTTATTATGCCGTGAAGGAGGCTTTAGATGGCGAGGAGGCTGTATACTCCAGTGACATCGGCTGTTATACGTTAGGTGTTCAGGATCCTTTGAATACCGCCGATTTCCTGATATGTATGGGATCCAGCGTGGGAGCTGCCGGCGGTTTTTCGAAGAATACCGATCAGCAGGTCTTCGCGTTCCTAGGTGATTCAACATTCTTCCATTCCGGTCTATCCGGTTTGGTCAGTGGACATTACAACCAGCACGATTTCGTTTACGTCATAATGGATAATAGAACTACGGCCATGACCGGCCATCAACCCCATCCCGGTACCGGTAAAACAGGGATGGGCGATCCGGCCCCTGTAGCTTCTATCGAGGATCTGGCCGAAGGTGCGGGGATCGAATTCGTTGAGACCGTAGATCCGTATGATATAGAAAAGACCGTCGATGTTTTTGAGAGAGCTATAGAACACGACGGGATCTCTGTAGTGGTCCCCAAGCATCCATGCGCCTTGATGGAGCAGAGAGCCGTGAACTGGGCACCTTATCAGGTGGATCAGGAGGAATGCAAACAGTGCCACGTTTGCACCAATAATTTCGGCTGTATAGCTCTAGTGAGAGAAGGGGACAAGATCACGATCAACGAGACCCTCTGCGTGGGATGCGGTCAATGCGCCCAGGTATGTCCCTTCGACGCTATCGAACAGGAGGGAGAAGGATGAACAGGGTCAATCTTGAGCTCGTCGGAGTCGGAGGTCAAGGTATATTGACTTCCTCCCAGGTGATAGGAGGTGCCGCCCTTGAGAAAGGTCTGGATGTATACATGAGCGAAGTCCACGGTATGGCCCAGAGAGGCGGTGTGGTCGTTACTACGGTCAAATTGGGAGATGAAGTTTACAGTCCTCTTGTGGGCAGAGGAGAAGCCGACGTCGTGTTAGGATTCGAACCGGTCGAAACTTATAGAGCCATAGAACAGGCCTCGGAAGGTACGTGGGTCGTCACGAACACGGAGCCTATAGTTCCGTTCACGGTCAGTGTAGGCAGCGAGGATTACCCGAGTATAGAGGACGAGATAATCCCATCACTGGAGGATTCGACGGAAAAGTTGATCACTTTGAACGCCCAAAGTTTAGCTGAAGAAGCCGGAGCGGCGATAACCCAAAATATAGTCCTGATCGGCGCACTCACAGGCCTAAAAGTTCTGCCTCTGGAAAAGGAAGAGATAAAGGACTCGGTCAAAGATAAGGTTCCGGAGAAGTTCCTCGAGATGAATATGGAGGCCTTCGAGAAAGGTTATAACAGGACAAAAGAGGTCAGAAAGTAAAAGGCATCTGGAGTCGGACCCAGAGGCGTAAGCGTAATCTTTAATAGGGTTTCAACGATAGAGTCTTGAAACTATGCAGGCAGTCATACTCTCCGGCGGTTTCGGGACCAGGATGCGCCCGCTCACTTACACTACGCCAAAGCCACTCTTACCCCTTCTAAACAAACCGCTGATAATGCACCTGATCGATTCTTTACCCGCAGAGGTCGAAGAAGTAGTGCTGGCGGCGAACTACAAGATCGAGATGCTGGAAGAGTTCTTTGAAGATTTAGATATGGATAGGGAAGTTCATGTAGTGGATGAACCGGAACCGCGGGGGACCGGAGGAGCGGTAAAGAACGTGGAAGAGTATATCGACGATACTTTTTTCGTCATAAATTCCGACGTGATATCCAGTATAGACCTTAAAGATTACTTGGAGTTCTACCGCAAGAAAGAAGGAGTCGGGGCGATCTCCGCCTGGGAAGTCGAAGACCCTACCGCGTACGGGATAATGGATCCAGACGAAGAGCAGAGAATACAGCGGTTCCAGGAGAAGCCCAAGCCGGAAGAGGCCTTCTCGAACCTAATCAACGCCGGGCATTATATCCTAGAACGGGAAGTCTTAGATAAGATCCCTCCCAGAAGAAAAGTATCGATAGAACATGAGATATTTCCGAAGTTGTTGGAAGACGGTCTTTACAGTTACCAGTTCAGTGGATACTGGATAGACTGTGGTACACCCACCAACTTCTTCGAAGCTCACAGGACACTCCTCGACGTCGAAGATAAAAAGACGGTGGTCGACGACAGGAGCTGGGTGGATGGAGAACTGGGGGACTACGTTTCGGTAGGGATGGATTGTACTATCGAAGATTGTGAGATCTCGAATTCGATACTCTTCGACGGCGTAGAGATAGATGAAGGGGCGAAGATAGAAAACAGCATCCTGGGATATGACGTCATCGTTGAAGAAGGCGTGAAGATCAAAGACTCCATCGTATCGGACAACGTCTACTTGGAGAAAGGAGAGAAGATAATAAAAGAAGACATCAAACCGGAAGGTGTAGAAGATGAGTGAGCTGTTTGGAACCAACGGAGTTCGGGGTATAGTTAATGAAGATATGAACACGGACCTGGCTCTCAGACTCGGTAAAGCAATAGGCACGTGGATAGGAAAGAACAAGACCGTCGCTGTGGGAACTGACACCCGGGTATCGAATCAGATGTTGAAGAACGCGGTGTCCTCGGCTCTGATGGCTACGGGTAACGACGTGATCGATCTCGGTGAAGTTCCGACTCCCGCGATACAGTATTATACTAGGAAGAATACGGATCTTGGGATAGCGATAACCGCTTCCCACAACCCGCCGGAGTTCAACGGTATAAAGTGCATAAATGGAGACGGTACGGAACTTATAGGGGATATGGAAGAGGAAATAGAGGAGCTGTATTTTTCAAAAAACTTCGAACTGGTAGAGTGGAATGAAGTCGGACAACGCACGTCAGACGATCCCCTCGAGCTTTATAAAAAAGCTATCAAGAAAAAGATCGATATCAAAGCAATAAAGGAGGACGAACCGAAGGTCGTGATCGACTGTGCTAACGGTGCCGGCTGCTGTCTGTCTCCTTATCTTCTCAGAGAACTAGGATGTGATGTCGTCAGCCTCAATGCCCAGCCGGACGGCTCTTTTCCGGGGCACGAGAGCGAACCTACGAAGGAAAACCTCAAAGATCTTATCAGGCTGACCAAAGAGACCGATGCTGATCTGGGCATAGCTCACGACGGCGATGCGGACAGAGCCATATTCATAGATGAGAACGGAGAGTTCATCCACGGCGACAAGATATTGACGCTCATAGCGAAGGAGATGGTCCAAGAAAAAGGAGGGGGTACGGTCGTAACACCGGTCTCATCTTCCAGCAGCGTGGAGGACGTGGTCAGAGAGAACGGCGGAAACTTGATCTACACGGCTGTTGGTTCCCCCATAGTGGCTAGGGTGATGAAGAAAGAAGAAGCCATATTCGGTGGAGAAGAAAACGGCGGTCTGATCTTTGCCGATCACCAGTACTGCAGGGACGCGGCCATGACCGCCTCTAAAATAGTGGAGATGATCGTTAAAGAGGATAGATTATCTTCACTTTTAGAAGACCTGCCGGATTACATCCTCAAAAAACGAGGGGTCGAATGTCCCGACGATTTGAAGGTACGTCTCTTAGAAGAAGTGAAGAAGGAGTTCGAGGACGAGGATTACGACGATACCGACGGGCTGAAGATATATTATGACGAAGGATGGGTCCTTATAAGACCATCAGGGACCGAGCCCAAGTATAGAGTGTATTGTGAAGCGCAAGATGAAGAAAAAGCAGAAATGCTGGTATCTGAACATCAAGATAGAGTCCGTGAGATCTTAAAAGAACTTCGCTAAATTGTATGACGATTTTCCGAATTTGTCATAAAACTTAAATAAAAGGTTAACCCTATCTTATATGTCCGACGCAGTGTCGGACAAAAGGATAGTGGGATAGGATGCGCTTAGGCCGCAAAAAGGAAAAGGACTCTGCCACTAGAAAATTAGAGAACGAAGGGCTTTTGGGCTTCAAGTCTAAAAGAAAGAGAAGGATAAATAAGGAAAAGATAAAGGAATTCGGAAGGATAACTTACGATTTTTGGAGCGGTGTTAAATATATAGTGGTACTATCGGCACTGCTGTGGTGGATACCTCTATTCGGACCCATGCTGGCCGGTTACATAGGAGGAAGAAGGACCGGAGGGCCAAAGAAAGGACTGGCGGCATCGATATTATCGCTCTTCATAATAGGGTTCATCTATTTTGTGCTGGTCCAGGGCTTCTTATCCGTCCAGTTTTCCAACTTTTTCAGTTATGTCACCACGGGAGTAGTAGCCGTAGAGAGCCATTCGCTCGCCGGACCCTATCTCGAGTTCTTACGGCTCTATTGGAATGAGTTCTTTACTAAGATCACGATAGGGATACCGTTCGGAGCGAACAGCTACGTTCTAACGATAATATTTGCCTACATCGGAGGCGTCATCTCTTTTGAGAAAAGAAAAGAATATACCGACGGCGTTAGATCACTAGACAGGGTAAAAGAAAACATTTCGAAAGTACACAGGTATGCAAAGAACCCCACACGTCAGGGTAGCAGTTCGTCGGCGCCCTCTAAAAGAAGCTTAAAAAATATGAAGAGTATAGATTTGAACAAAAGTAAAAGCGGTGGAGATCCAAAGAAGGCCAAAAGTAGCTCATCTTCCCAAATGACTAGAGCCGCGGAGAAGATGAAACAACTTACAAATCCTAAAGAAAAGAAGAAATCAGGTAAACCAAGTGGATTCGAAAAATCTGAAAACAGTAAATCCACAACGAATAGATCAGTAAAACATCATAGCAATACTGGAGATGATTGGGAGATCCTATGAGGACTTATCCATAGAATCCAAAATACTTTCTGTTTTATCTTTTAAGGTGTTCCATCCCATCTTTTCAGTTAGATCGATCACTTCTTCTAACATATCCCGTGCCTCCTGATCTTCCCTGTTCTTTAACGATCTACCCAGCTCATATAGTGCCCTCACTCGGTCCTTTCTAAGATCCATCTCTTCACTCTGGTCTAGTGCGAGCTTGAACATCTTTTCAGCTTCATCAAGGTCTCCTTCTTCTCTTTCTACCATCCCTAAGACGAGAGATATCCTGGGAGTACGAAGAGGGACATCCACATCCTCCAACATGTCTTGAGCTCTCTTTATATTATCGGCTGCCTCATCTGTATCTCCTTCGATCAATCGAGACTCGGCCAATCCACATAGATTCATAACGATCTCTATCTGGTGGTTCGTCTTCTCCGAGAGGTCTAACGCTCTCGAATGATATTCGATCGCGCTTTCTGTATCATCCATCTCCCTGTAAAGCTCAGCGGTCCTCCTTAACGAGCTCCCCATTGCTCTTTTGATACCCATCTCTTCCAAGATATCTAAACTCTGCTCGTGTTTCTCCAACGCTTCATCAAATTTTCCTTTGGTCTCCAGTATACTGCCGATCAAACCTAGAGCTTCCCCCTTACGAAGGCTGTCATCAAATTCATCAGCGATCTCAAGACCTCTCTCATATCTTTCTAGTGCCTCCTCAGTTTTTCCTCTGTATTCGAATATCCTACCGAGGTTCAGCAGGACCATGGCTTTCGTAGATTGACTCCCTATCTTTTCAGAGATATCGAGGCACTCTCTGCAGTTATCGGCGGCCCTTTCCAGGTCGCCCTTGAAAAAATATAGCTCCCCGATATTATTCAATAGCGCGGCCATGCTCCTTTCATCGCCGATGGTCCTGAGCGTGTTTAAAGCTTTATTCCAGTATTCCAGTGCCTGGTCAAGTTCCCCCCGAATATGATAAAGTACGCCTAGATTGTTGAGCGACTTTGAATGGAGTCTTCTCTCTTCCGATCGCTCCCTAAGTTCGATAGCTTCCTTAAAATTTTCTTCAGCCTTTTCGAGTTCACCTTTCTGAAGATAGATGGATCCTAGATCATGATGTGCTTGCCCAAGGGCTTTTATGTCATCCATATCTTCCGCGGTTTCTTTTTCCTCCCTGAATATCTTCAAGCTTCTTTCGTAGTCCCCCATCCTCATGATGGCTCTTCCCTTTACACTCAACGACTCGGATCTTTCTTTTGAAACTTCGTGTTCTTCTTCCCCTTCGACTTTTTGCTTGCCGGTTTCCAAGGATAACGCCCTTTCCGTCGTCTTTAAGACCCTTTCATATTCTCCCTGCTCGAGCCAGGTCTCCCCCATCTTTCTCAAAAGCTTCATCTTTCGAGACGAAAAATGTATATCTTTTTCTACCAATCTTTCCTTTTTGTTTATGATCCCCAATCTATCTAAGGCATCATCGAGATACGTTCTCGCTTTTTCGTAATCCCCCAACAGACTGTAGATCCCCGAGACCCTTTCCAATATATCTATCTCGTCTATCTCTCCTTCGCTCCCCTCGAAAGGCTTTTCCAACATATCGGTTCCTTTAAGATCCCTCAAACGGGAAGACTGGGCCAGTGCCGATTCGTACATATCGACGGCGTCCTCGTGAGCATAAACTCTCTCTGCCACTTCAGCTGCTTCCACATAGTATTTGAAGGACTCGTGGTATTCTTCTCCCTTTTCAAAATGACGTGCTATTTCGGAATATATATCCTCGAAGTCTAATCCATATACTGTTTTCATCGCTTCGGCTACTGTTCTATGGTGGTACTTCTTCTCTAACCATTCTCCCAGCCCGTCATAGATGATCTCCTCGATCAATCCATGGGTGAATTCAACTTCGTCCCTTTCCCCTGTCTCTTCCCATATCTTAGTGTCTATCAAAGATTCTATATGGTCTAGGAGTTCCATCTCCCCCATGCCAGTACACTCTTGAAGTAAAATTAAGGGTATCCTTCCACCGATCACGCTTCCCCACTGTAAGATATCACGGGTCCAATCATCCAGTCTCATAACTCTCTTTTTGACCACTGGTTTGATAACTCCAGGAACGATAAAGTCGTCTTCGCTCTCAGGATATCTATCTTCCTTTGGATCTATTATATCCTCGTCTATCATCTCCTCTATTATCTCTCTCATGAAAAGGGGATTTCCGTTCGTTTTTTCATGGATCAATCCTACCAAGTCTTCAGGGAACTTATCTGTCTCCAGTATTTTTTCTAAGGTCTCTCTGGTTTCGGCTTTTCCGAGAGGGGTGAGCTTGATTTCATGGTGCAGATGCTTTCTAGCCATCCGTTGGATTGTGTCTTTGAGGGGATCACCCGGTTCAACGTCTCCCTCCCGATAAGTCGCGGCTAAAAAAACCGGGCTTTCTTTAAGTTTGTCCGTCATGTAATGGAAGAGTTTCAGGGTGCCTTTATCCGCCCACTGTATATCATCTATGGAGATGACCAAAGGTTGTTCAGCCGCGATCTCTCTCAGGAGCTCCGTGGTCCTGAAAAATGTTGTCCTTCTTTCAGCGTCTAAGCTTTCTTTGTCTGCGATGTTGACTTCTATCTCTTCGGACCTCGATGAGAAAATATCACTGAGTTCTTTTTCTACACCTTCAATATCTTTCAGGGCTTCCCTGAAGGGAAAGTAAGGATCCAAGGTTTCTCTTTTACAATATCCTCGTAAGACTTTAAATCCCCTCTCCTCGGCTATATCTTTCAGTTCTGACAGCAGCCTGCTTTTACCTAACCCAGTCTCACCTTCAATGAAAACTGCCCTACATCTATCCTTCTGTGCCTCTTCTAAAAGTTCTTTCAGCCGTTCTATCTCTTCTTCTCGGCCGATCAAGGTTTTTTTGCTTTCATCCGGCAGATCTTCATCTTGCTGTATCTCCTCTATGACTTCGTTTCCATCCAACTCGACGGTCTCATCTTCCAACTCTTCTCTTATCTCGTTTTCTCTTTTCTTCCCTTGCTCCGTTAGAAAATATACTTTTCTCTTTCTTCCGGATTTTTTTGTCTTTCTTCGATCTTGAAATATAAAGCCCTTCTTCTCCAATTCCGAGATGACCTCATAACATCTGTTCAGCGTGATATCTAAAGTTTGGCTGATGCTAGATGGGCTGTTTTGGTAAGGGACTTCTTCCTCATCTATGAACTCTTGATACGCCCCTAGATGCAAAATAACAAGATCTCTAATCGAGTGTGAACTACTCATCTAATAGACAGAAAGAATTTTTAAAATATAGTATTTTTCCTCTCAAATTTGAAATCGATAGGATAAATTTTAATAAAACGAACCTTTCTCATGATGTTAGATGGTGCCCGAACCGGCAAGGAGTGAAACAGACGATTCAACTTCATTCGTAGATAGAGAAGATATATTGAAGGAATTAAACCATTATAAAGAGATGGTATCCTCAGGGGAAGGAAGGTGCGTTTTTCTAAAAGGAGAGACAGGAGTGGGCAAAACTAGAATCTCGGATGAATTTCTAAGAAGGTGTGAAGAAGGCGACTTCAAGATCCTTAGAGGTCGGTGTCTCTATTACGAAGGAACGGAACCATATCTGCCTTTTTATGAAGGTTTAGAGGACTATCTCGAAGAGGAAGAGGAGTCGGAGGAAGAAACGACAAGCCCCGCTTTTATGGGACAGCCGACTTCATCAGGTTCTTCAGAGTCCACTCCGATGAGTTTTATAGCCACCGAGGAGGATGAAGAGGAAGTCACCGATGAGATGTCTTTCTCAGACCAGCAGGACATGATGTTCAATAGGGTCACGGATATCTTGAAGGATATATCTGAGAAAAAACCAGTCATATTTTTCATGGACGACCTCCAGTGGATCGATGACTCGTCGGCCCAGTTACTACATCATCTAGCCCGGAATATATCGGATAACAGGATCTTCCTGCTCGGGGCCTTCAGACCGGAGGAACTCCGTTATGAAAGGGAGAACCCTCCCCTTGAGAACACACTCAACCGGATGAAAGAAGAAAAGGTCTTGAGCATCATCGAGATCAACAGACTGGATCAACAGTCGGTCTCGGAGCTGGTCAAGGACTATCTTGAACGGAAAGACCTACCCGAGGAATTTATCTGGACGCTGTATAGAGAGAGTGAGGGTAATCCATTTTATGTCATAGAGATACTCAACTCGATGATGCAGGAGGGAGTTCTTGATCCGAAATCTTATACCTGGAACCCAGAAGAGGAGCTTTCGAACATCTCTATACCCTCTTCGATCAAAGACATAACCAGTAGAAAGATCGAGAAATTGGACAAAGATCAGAAAAAAGTGCTGATGTTCGCTTCACTGCTTGGAACGGAATTCAATTTCCAGATCTTAGAAAAAGTCGTCGATATGGACGTTATAGAATTATTGGACATAATAGATAGTTTAGAGGAACAGGGTCTGATCCAAGAGGTCCCCGATTCTGATGATGAATTATATCGCTTCCACCATCTTCAGACCAGGACGGTCCTTTATGAAGAGATGGGTCGGAGCAGGAAGAGGGTCACCCATCAGAGGATAGGAGAGATCCTGGAAGATTTTTATGAAGGCGAATTGAGTGAACATCAATTCGAACTGAGCAGGCATTTCTTTGAAGGAAAACAGTATGAAAAAGCGTTCCGTTATTCAAAAAAAGCTGCGGAGAAATCTTTACAGGGTCTCGATATCTCCACTGCTATCGATTATTTCGAGAAGGCTTTAGAATCGCTCCAGAAAGGAGAAAATATAGAAGAGGCCGAAGAAAAAGAGAGATCCCTATTAGAAAGGCTTGGAGATCTATATTATGATATAAGTGATTGGAGGTCTGCCAAGGAGATCTATATCGATATGATCAGAAGAGCCAGAGAGAGAAACGACGAGGAGATGGAAGCACTGGGACTTCGGCGATTAGGTCACGTGTATAAAGAACTGAGGGAGCACGACAAGGCGGAAGGATATTGTGAACAGGCCCTGGAGATCTCTAAAAAATTGGACGACCCCAAAGGGATAGCTGAATCTAACAGGGCTTTAGGATATGTACATTGGAGAGAGGGAGAACACGAAGAGGGAAAAGAACATTACGAGGAAGCGATAGAAAAGGCAAAGAAATCAGATAGTGACAAAGAGTTAGCTCTGAACTATCTCGCGCTCGCAAACATCTACGCCCAACAGGGAGAACACGACAGGGCTATCGAATATTATGAGAAGAGTCTCCCTCCCTTAGAAGCGAACAATGTATATAGGCAGTTGGCGAGAGCCCACAATAATATCGGCGATCAGTACATGAAGAAGAAAGAATGGGATAAAGCCATCGAGTATTTCGACAAGTGTTTGGATTATGCTGGAAAGATAAACAATAAGCAATTCTTGGGTTGGGGCGCTTTCAATGCTGCGGAGATCTATACCCGGATAGGGGAAACGGAGAAGGCCTCCGAGTATCTCGAAGGTACGGAAGATATCCTTAAACAGATAGACGATTATCTTGGTCTAGCGGCGGTCCATCACGTGAGAGGCATGATCAAGGAAGAGGAAGGCGATCTTGACTCTGCCGTAGAATATTATGAGAGAGCTTTAGACATAATGGAGGATCTTGAGGTGCCTTTCAACAGGGCCGAATATACACTAGACCTCGGTATAGCATATAAGGAAAAAGGAAAATACGGCAAGGCCGAAGAGAACCTTAAGAAGGCGAAGGAAACTTTTGAGAGGATAGGGGCCGCTGATAAATTCATCGACAAGGCCAAGGAAGCTCTCGAGTCAATCTCTTCTAGTTCAGACGAAGGATCAAAAGAGGGCGAAGATAACTAAATACGTTAACTTTCGCGATTCTCAAGATGTATGATGCCGATAAGATAGATTAGATCGTCCTTGTTATCTCTCACTGGATTGAGATCAATTTCAAGCGGGATATTTTCACCCTCAACACAACCAAAATTCAGATCTAGCTCGACGCTGTCGATCTCACCACAGATGATCTCATCCATTTTTATTACAAATTCTTCAGTGGAATCTTGATGGATGAAATTTTTTAGCTCAACGCCGATAAGTTCCTTTTCGCTCTCATCAAAAACTTCTATAAATTTTGAATTGACTTCTTTTATGGTCCCATCTTCATTTACAAGTACCACGGGGTCATTATTGTATTGAAACAGGGTCCAGAAAGCTTCCTGGGATTCTCTCATCTTTCCGAAAGTTTTCTTCTGCTCGCTTATATCGATAAGTGAAACCAAGATCTTATAAGAATCGGGGATCCGACCGACCTTGCCTATGAAGTCTCTCACGTCTCCAAATCGATTCACACCCTTGAACGCGTACCGTCTTGGTACATCTTCTATATTTCCTTCCATCCTTTTCTTTTTGTTTTCTATCATCCTTTCCAGATCTTCATCGACTATGAACTCCGTCCATTCCATCTTACCTTCTATCTCTTCTTTAGAGTAGCCAGAAAGCTTTTCTAGTTCTTCATTAACGAGTGAGATCGTGTCGTCTTCTTCTATCATAGCCATACCGGTGCCGGTATTTTCAAAGATAGTCCTGTATCTTTTCTCGCTCTCTTCTAAATCTTTTCGGAGTTTTATCCTCCTCCTGGCCTCGCTGATGTGATGGGCGAGGAGTCTGAGCATGTTGAGGTCGGTTTTGTCGAAATATCCTACCTCCTCTGACATCGCCTGAAATATACCGAAGTCACTTATCGGAACGGTGATCCCCGACCTGTATCCGTCAAAATGAGGGTTCGCTTCTTCTGATTCTCGAAGATCGTCCGTGATATCCGGGTCTTTCGTTTTGAATGTCTTACCGGCAACATCTTCTTCTTTATCCCTAAATTGGATGTCATGGGGCGGGACACCCGAGGTCTCCGCCTTCAAGACCAACTTGTCCCCTACTGAAACAAATATAGATCCCATATCTATCCCGAGGATATTTTCAACGGCGTTGATCCCTTCTTCGTAGATCCTATCCATATCTTGAATCTTCTGCATATGGGAGGTGGCTTCGAACAGCCTCTCGATCTTTTCTTTATTTTCTTTCAGCCTTTCCTCGGCTTCTTTCCTCTTGGTTATATCTAGGGCCACTTCAACGACCCCTACAACCTCCCCTTCCTCATTTTTCTCAGGACTCGCGCGGATCAACCAGTGATTTCCTTCTTCGTCTTTACGCTCCCCCTCGTGTCCTGTCCCAGTATCGATCGTCTTTTTAACTGGACATCCTTCGCATAGTTCATCACCAGTACCCCAGACCTCGTAGCATTTTTTTCCTTTAAACTCCTCAGACGCCTTATCGACAGTTTC
>JAGXLI010000090.1 GCA_018334755.1 Thermoplasmatota archaeon | reverse complement strand
AATTCTTTTATAGGAGAGGGGCTGAGGAACGACGAAAACTGCATATACGTTACCTTTGTAGAACCGGAAGAAAAGATTTTGGAGTATGGAGAAAATCTTGGTATCGACTTTTCTGAATATGAAAAAAAAGGTCAGTTCAAAGTTTTAGACAGACCGGTAGGAGAAGAGATGCATGTGGAGGACCTTACCACTGAGATAATAGATGAAGTTAACAGCATGAACTGCAAAAGGTTGGTCATCGATAGTTTGACTGCCTGGATACTCGGTTTCCCTGCGGGACAGAAAAAGAGAAGGTTGGTTAGAACTCTCTCACGGCTTTTGGACAGGATAAACTGTACCTGGATCGGGATAGTCGAGCATACTCCAAAGATCGATGAAGCTTCGTTCGAAGAGTATCTTGCAGATTCTGTTATATATCTTGAGACCAAGTTCAAAGATGATGTATTGAAAAGAGAGTTGAAGGTCCTGAAGATGAGGGGAAGCGGACATGCCCGCCAAGCTCACAAATATCTGATCGATGAAAACGGAATCCAGATAAAGGGTCCAAAAACTGGTTGATCTGAAAGTTTGATATAAAATAAAGAAAACAGCTAAATGCAGATATTTTTGCAGAGATCTGAACATGATTTTGAAGTAGAAACTGCTAAAAATGTAGCAGATGCTCTAAAGCTCATGAAATAGAGAGAATACGACGCGATGATCTCCGACTATAAGATGTAAGAACGAAACGGACTCGATCTTTTGAAGTCTATCCGGAAAAAAGATGAGGACATGCCTTTCCTACTGTTTACCGGTAAGGGAGATGAGAGCGTCGACTAGAATGCACTCAATATGGGAGCGAACAGGTACATAAGGAGGCAAAGAAAACTGTTCTCTAGCCTTTCTAGATTAAAACCCGAGCGTTAAGAGGAGCTACTGGTAACTTAACTCCGTAAGCGAATGGGGAGAAAGGGTTAAATCGCCACAAATCCGCTGTCGATAATGGATTTAATGTCGTTTCATCCACTATGTCTCCTATACCTGTTTCTGTCAACTCTAACCGCATATCTCCCTTATCTAATCTACATAAGGTCAAATAGATTTACTGCTCTACATATGAATAGATAGTTAATCTTAAAAAGTATAATTTCTTATCCCTCAATGATGTTCAAAAGATTAAAATATTTCTCATTAGCCGATTTATCGCAGCAGATGGTCGGAGGATTTCTCTTAACAGGTCCTTTCGTGGTCACCGAAGAGGTCTGGAATCTAGCACAAAATTTAAGGTACTATCACTCCTTATTATTGATAATAATCGTTTTCTGTATTGGATACGGTGCTCTTTATGGAGCTAATAAAGATAGGGACCCAGATAAAGAGACAAAAATTGCAGGAATACCTGTAAGATTTATATCCTTGATGGCGGTGACCTATCTATCAGTTGTAATTCTTATCTTTCTCTTTAACGCAATAGAAACTTTCCATGCGGACTTTTATACTGCGGGGAAGGTGGTGACTATTGCATCCATATTCAGCGTGATCGGTGCTGCCACTGCGGACTCCCTGCTTTAGTCGGAGGCGTTCCTTTCTACCTAAAGGAGTTCGACGATGAAGAAGGATTTTACGAGAAAGTAAATCGACATTTTTGAATGGACGAATGAAGAGGTCGGACTCCGAGAACTCAATCATTTGAGAAAAAAAAGCCAAAAAAGTAAGATGGAAGAATGACCAGAGACATGAAATTTTTGCATCATTCTCCCGTTCAGGCTTCTCAGAAGAAATGAAGGATCAAGAAAACCTTATGCTAAGAGGATTAGAGAAGATAATCTGAGACTTATCACCGTCCTTTCTAGTGAAAAAACAACTGAACCGGATTATTGGAGAAATCTAGATTTCCTTTAGTAATACGTTACTAAGTAATACAATACTAATTATTTATAGTTATTATCGCGATTTAGCCCATTCTTGTATGAATATTTCTATTCAATTTGAGATATAAATCAAGTTTCAAATCTAAAAAAGATTTAAGTAGTAAGTATAAAGTTAACGTTAACATGCCCAAGACAACAGGAGATCGAAAGACCGAATTGGTAGCGACACGTTTGACACCTTCTCTGAAGCAGGCGGTGAGAAAAGAGGCAGAAAGAGAAGGTCGAGATATCTCCGAGTGGTTAAGGAATCTTCTAATCCAGGAGTTGAGAGATAGGGATAGTCTTCCCGACAGGCTCTCTATAGGAGATCTGGAGGACGATAGATGACCGACAGAATTTCTACCGGGATAAAGAAATTGGACAGCTTAATAGGAGGAGGATTCCTTGAAGGCTCGTTCATCTTGGTATCTGGAGAGCCGGGGAGCGGTAAGACTTTGCTCTCAAATTCTTTTTTAGCGGAAGGCCTGAGAAATGACGAAAATTGCATATACGTTACGTTTGTAGAGCCAGAAGAAAAGATCGTGGAATACGGAGAAAATCTTGGTATAGATTATTCTTCCCATGAAAAAGATGGTAAATTCAAGGTTTTGGATAGACCGGTAGGAGAAGAGATGCATGTGGAGGAGTTAACTACCGAAATAATAGATGAAGTTAACAGCATGAACTGTAAAAGGTTGGTCATCGATAGTTTGTCGGCCTGGATTTTAGGCTTCCCTGCGGGGCAGAAAAAAAGGAGGCTGGTTAGGACACTCTCGCGGCTTTTGGACAGGATAAACTGTACCTGGATCGGGATAGTCGAGCATACTCCAAAGATTAACGAAGCTTCGTTCGAAGAGTATCTTGCGGATTCTGTTCTCTATATGGAGACTAAATTCGTAGGTGATGTGTTGGAACGCGAGTTGAAGATAATGAAGATGAGGGGCAGCGATCATACCAGAGAGGCCTACAAATACATGATAGATGGGAACGGGATTCAGATAAAAGAACCTAAAATAAGGGGTTCTAAAGGCTGAACTTTGAGTATAAAAATAAAAGGAGAGTATTATCCGATGGACGAAGGAGAAGTTGATAAAAATAAGATTCTGTATGTGGAAGATAACAAGCTGCTCCTTACCTACACTAAGATAAATCTGGAAAATTCGGATTACGATTTTGAAGTGGATACTGCCCAAACTGTCGCGGAGGCTCTCAAATTTATAAAAAAGACGGATTATGACGCAGTGATCTCGGATTACCTTCTGGAAGAGCAGGACGGTCTGGATCTTTTGAGGACTTTGAGGGAGGAAAAAGGGAGTGATATACCGTTCATCATGTTTACAGGTAAAGGGGACGAGACCGTAGCTCAGAAGGCATTGAATATGGGTGCGGACCGCTACATAAGGAAGAAAGGCGATGCCAAGTCTCAGTACGACAGATTGGCGGAGGCGCTGATCGAACTGATCAGGGACGAGAAAGGCTAGGTCTTTTAACGCTTTTTTCAATCTCTTTTCACTTTTAGAGGGAGCGGTATCGATATAATTTCGTTATAATTAGATAAGAGAGCAAAGATAAAAACGAAAACGACACCTTTTACTATTTAAACGTTCACAAGTGTTAACTGAATGTTAAACAACAGTTAACTTCCTGTGCGACGATTGTTATTGAAAAAGATTTATATAAATGCCATTATGTATGTTTTGATGGTGAAACAAGAATGAATAGAAACGCAAAGAAGAAAAATGCGATACGGTTCGGTGCGATAGCGATAGCCATATTGATATTCGGTGGTGTCTTCAGCGTGTGGGCGCTGAGCACACAGGCGACGGCAACTGCAGGAATCGGTAGTATCCAAGTGGACGGGATTAAAGTAAGTGAAGGTTTCAACGCTAAAAATGACTATGAGCTACTAGAGGACTCAGTTGCTGGAAGACCTGGCAGTCTAAATGCAAGTGATGACAACCCCTACGAGCTGTATAACATCAGTGAAACTACTGATGGAGCACTTCAAGCGAACTATACAGCAATTGTCTATTTAGCGAATGGCGCTGAACTTTTAGATGCGGGTATGAGAACGATGATACTGGATATGAATCTTACATATTCAGGAACAACAATAGGAAATGGTACTCTTACAATGGAGAACGGTAAAGCCGCATTCACGTTTAACGCCTCTAACTATGATCCCGCAAATGAAATGACTGTTGACATAGTCGGTGGATCTTACTCTACCCATCCATGGGCTAATTTCAATGGCCACGATGTAAAATTTGTGATAGACATCGCACCCGGACAACCATAAACACTAAACTCTCTCCCGAACCGATAGAAACTTGGTGGGTCTATCGCACCCACCGGAAAACCTCTTCCAACAACCTTTCATTATTTATTTATACTCACGCGAGGAGCAAGGCAGGAGCAGAGGAGAAGTAAGATGGAAAGTGAAGGTGAAGGCAAAAGTGGGGAAAACCCCAAAACCGAAACCAAAAGCAGACGCCTGAAGAAGATCAAAAAGATGAGGGTAGACCTACCCGGGTCCTGGGATATCTCCATGTGGACCTTTGTGGGC
>JAGXLI010000089.1 GCA_018334755.1 Thermoplasmatota archaeon | reverse complement strand
TGGAAGTCGGAGTTATAGAAGATATTTACAAGGAATGTCCCAAATCAGCCATGGATCTAGAGGAACTGCCAGTTCACTCTATCCTGCTGGTCCTCGGTGGCTACATAGCTATCGGGATAGGGACTTTTCATTTCTTGATCTCCATCATCAAAGTTTTCGATCCCTATGTCATATTTCACTTCCTGACGAACATCGTTTTCGGCTTTGGCCTTCTGATCTCTTTCTATCGAATAGAACAAGGTATCGAAAAATGGGCGGTGGTCGCCGGTGTATTTTCCCTTATACTGATCATACTTGGAGGGATCGTTGGAGCTCTAGCGGGTATAGTGGCTATCTTCGGGGCCGGCCTCGCCATCCTATCCAGCTTTGACGAGACTTTCGAGATGTGATGGGGAAAGAAAGCAGTCAATTTTTTGGACGATCTACACCCGACACCTATCGACTAGAATGATATATTCTTTCAAAAATGGTCTACCTCTCGACGGTCTCAGAAGGAGAAGATTAATATCATACCGTGCTTATCTTGCACTGGTGGGCAGATGAAGGAAAAAAGCATGAGAAAGACCGTTTCTGACCTCATAAAGATCGCGGCCGAAAACTCTCCGAAGATTTCTGAAGATGATATAGAACTTGTTTCACTAGATGACGCCGAAAAGGAGATGCTGGTCGAAGAGATGTACCAGCTCTCGGACGAGTTCGACGATGAAAGTTATTCGGAGGAAGGAGAATCCATAGAGACCTCTGACAAAATTTTCCTCATAGGGCTTGAAGATCATGAACCCCTGGATATAGACTGCAGGGCCTGCGGCTTCGAAAGCTGTAAAGATTTCCAAGATGCAGAAGAAAAAGAAAAAATCTTCAAGGGCCCGAACTGCGTTTTCAAGATCTTGGACTTAGGGATGTCTCTGGGCTACGCCTGGACCACCTCCGAGATGCATAAGGTGAAACCCGATATATCCATCAAGGGAGGATTAGCGGCGGTACATCTCGGCCTATCTGAAACTCGGATTTGTCTAGCTATGACGATAAAGACCGGTTCGAACTGATAGTAGTCTAACGGTCTGAATATCTATCCCCGTTTCGATCTTCTATCAGATCTTTTCTTTCTCCTAAAAAAGTACCGTCCAAAAGGTAAACCTCTTCCTCGCTCAAACGATTATTTCGCAAGAAAGGCCCGAGGTAGGCGTCTTCCTTCACATTTATCTTTATCCCCCCCAACAGAGGGTTGTAATTAGGCATCACTATAGCTTCTCCCTCGTTCTCTTCAGACTCATATTCCAACCTGACCCAGCATTCTTTTTTTTCTTTATTTTTGAATGAATCGGTAAGTTCAACCGCGGGATGACTGTGAGCTAGAACGACTTCACCGGTGGACAAAACTTCCTCTGATGGGATAGCATGTCCGTGAAAGAAGCCTGTATCATCTAAAATTGCTCCGCTAGGATCATGAACGATAACATCGGATGGAAGGTACTTTTCTATCCCTCCGTCGTGATTTCCCGGGATGAGATGTATTTCATCAACGACTTTCAGCCATTCATCAACGGCCTTCGGTATGTCCCTGTACTCCTGCCACGTTGCTTTAGGGATATTGTGTTTGAAGTCCCCGTTGATTATCAGTTTATCCGCTCCTTTTTTCTCTAAAACTTTGAAGACAGATTTGATCGTCTCTTTGGATTGGTCAGGGATGTTTATCCCCTTCTCTTCCAGTTCCCTTTCATAACCTATATGAAGGTCGGCCACCACGATATTATCTTCGACCTGCAAAAGCCGTTCGTTCCAGATAGGCTCCATTTTCATACACTTACAGATGGGGGAGGTATTTATCTATCTCCCATCTCGTGACCTGTTTCCGGTATTCGTTCCATTCCTCCCTCTTTTTGTGCAGAAAATGATGGAAAGTATGTTCTCCCAGGACTTCTTTCATGAATTCACTCTCTTCCATGAGAGAAAGTGCGTGGCCGAGGTTCAAAGGTAACTTGTTGATCCCTTTCTTTTTTCGTTCTTCATCTGACATGGAGAATATATCTTCTTCAACCTTTTCCGGTGGTTCCATTTTTTCTTCCATGCCCTTCAGGCCGGCCGCAAGCAGAGTGGCGAATTGAAGATAGGGATTTCCGGCTGGATCTGGATTCCTTATCTCTATCCTGGTCCCCATACCCCTCCCGGCAGGTATCCTAGCCAGAACGCTCCTGTTCAGATGAGCCCAGGAAACGTATACGGGTGCCTCGTAACCGGGAATCAATCTTTTGTAAGAATTGACCCAGGAATTTTGGACTGCACACATATCTTCCGCGTGTTCAAGAAGTCCTCCTATGTAATGACGGGTCATATCGCTCAGACCGTCTGGGTCGTCTTCATCATAAAAATAATTTTTGTTTTCGTCTACGAGGCTTTGGTGGATATGCATCCCCGTACCGTTAACCCCGGCGAGAGGTTTTGGCATGAACGTTGCATGAAGATCGTTCAATTTCGCTACGGTCTTTATAGCGTGCTTCAAAGTCATTATCTGATCCGCTATCGTGAGAGCGTCATCATATCTCAGATCGATCTCGTGCTGGCCCGAGGCGACTTCGTGATGCGAAGCTTCAACTTCGAAACCCATCTCTTTGAAATATAGGTTGCATTCCTTCCTGACTTTATCGGCTCTATCGAGCGGCATCAGATCGAAATAACCACCCTCGTCGTCGGGTTTAACCGTGGGTTTTCCATCTTCGTCGGTCTTGAAGAGGAAAAATTCATATTCTGGACCTACGTTGAACTCATAGCCATTTTCTCTCGCTTTTCCCATCTGCCTCTGAAGTATGTATCTCGGGTCACCTTCGAATCTATCACCGTCGGAGGTGTAGATATCACAGATCAGACGGCCTGTCTTGATCTCGTCCTCGATCCAGGGAAAGGTCAAGAAAGTATCCAGGTCAGGATAAGCTCTCAGGTCCGATTCATCTATTGTGGCGTATCCCATTATCGAAGAGCCGTCGAACAGGACACCGTTCTCTATTGACCGTTCGAGATGTTCGGCCGGTATCGAGACCGATTTCACTCTGCCCAGTATGTCCATGAACTGCATCTCGACAAATCTTATCTCTTCCTCGTCCACGAGTTTCAAAAGTTCATCTTTATCCATCATTTCACCTCAAGCACATGAATCGACGGAGTTCAATGAACAACTCTGTATTTAAAGAAAACGGTTTTGCTATAATTAAAGACCAAAAAGTAATAGAAACCCCTCGGTCATACCCTTCCAAATGACCGCAGTGATCCTAGATACGAATGCTCTCCTTATGCCGTTCCAATTCGATCTGAATCTCGATGCTGAGATAGAGAGAGTGACGGGAGAAAGGAGTGCAAGCATCTACGTTCCTTCCTCGGTGAAGGATGAACTGGAAGGTCTGAACGAAGAGACGGCCCTGAGATTGAGTGAGAAGTACCGGGAAGTAGAAGTTGAGAAGGAAGGGGATGAAGGGGTATTAGAGGCCGCGAAAAAGTTAGATGCGATGGTAGTTACGAATGATAAGGAACTGAAGGAGAGAGCTTTGAAAGAGAAGCTACCGGTCGCCTATCTCCGTTCGAAAACCCATCTAGAACTGGAAGGCGAAAACTGGCTTTTGACAAAAAATAAAAGAGAAAAGATCGATATGAGCGGGAAAATTACTTCCGGGACCAAGAAGGGGAAATACTTTCTCTCCTTGGAGGGATACAAAAAGCGTTTTAAAGATCGATTCGGATTCGAACCTTTTGAAGGAACTCTTAATGTCAAGCTGAAAGGTGAAGACCTGAATAGATATGAGCGGGTGAAGGATAAAGAAGGAAAAACGATAGAAGGTTTCAGTGAGGAAGACAAAGAATTTGGTGCGATCGAATGCTTTCCCTCGGAAGTAGAAAAGAAGGATAAAAGAGTGGGTTCGAACACGTTCCTTGTAGTACCTGAGAAAACCAGGTACGACCGGGTGATGGAGATAGTTTCCGAGCACGGATTGAGAGAAAGATTGGACCTAGAAGACGGTGACCAGGTCAAAATTTTGGTTAAAATACAGTGAGAGATGCGGTAGATTCCAAAATAAATAAAATGAAGTTGGATACTGAGGATGGAAAACGATGAGCAAATACACCATCAAAAACAGATTTGCCCTTTTAGCCCTCGGGATATTGGCGGTAATCCTCATCGGCAATATAGGATATATCCTGGTAAAAACCCATCAGGAAGCCGATCCGACCATGATAGAGGCCATGTACTGGACACTGGTGACTCTGACCACCCTCGGCAGTTATCCGGCTGATGTCAGTATCGCCGGGAACTATGGGATGATATTGACCATCTTGATAGTTCTGAGTGGAGTTTTTACGCTCTTCATAGGTCTCCAGATAGCTATAGGACCCTGGATAGAAGAAACGATGAAGAGAGCGGTAAAAGAAAAGACTGAACCGATACCGAAGGAAAAGCACGTGATCGTATGTTTCTCC
>JAGXLI010000049.1 GCA_018334755.1 Thermoplasmatota archaeon | reverse complement strand
TCCATATCATCCCAGAAGTAATAGACCGATTGGTTCACCTTTGCCTGGTTGTTGAATTCCATCACTTTTTCTCCGCTGTACATTATCTCGTCCCTAGTCCGGAGGGGATCGATCCTTACCCGTATATCTCTCTTGCCTGCGTGGGCGGGACGCCACGTGATCTCCGCGGTGGCGTTTCCAGCGGTGACGTTGAAGTGTGTGCCTCCGTTCGAGGTCCGTTCGGAACCTTCCACCAGGATACTCTTCGAACCGATATGATTGTCTCCTTCCTTGACCCGTACCAGGACGGAAGCGGGTTGATAACCTATGTTCTGTATCTCGGCTCTGATCTGGTAAGACCGGGAGGTATGAGGATAATCTGATGAGAACTCTACGTCGTAATCCGTGACTCTTAGCTGGGCTCTTTCATCCATTTTGCCGAAGTTCCACATCGAAGTATAGATGAACTCGTCCCTAGCGCTTTTGAAATCGATATCTACATCGCCTGAGGGCCAATCTTCGTAGTCTTTCTCGTCCACGAGCGGTTTTTCAAATCTGCCGAGGTTGAGTCCCATGTAAACCACTTTAGCAGAGCCGTCGTCGTAAATAGTTGCTAGACTTTCTCCATTTTCTTGTTCAAAGACGACTTCTCCGTCCGCAGTCGTTGCGAAGTTATCTAGACTGCCTGCGTTGACATCGTATTTCAAGGCATGGGATAGATCGTTGCCCTCTTGGCCGATGAGTTTTGAGGCTGAAACTGAGTTAGCATTTATGCTGTTATCATCGATACCCATATATGTTAGTAACTCTTTCGCACCGGTCGGCGTCCATGACTGGCCGGGCTTTAAGTACTCGAGAAGGTTCTCCCCGATGAACATCATGTTCGCTCCTCTATCCTGCTTCAGATAGTCCAATATATTATTGACATCGGTATCGGTCAAAATAGTATCCTCTGAACGTTCTACCTCACCGGTGACCCAGATGACGGCGTTATACTGTGACATCGTATCAAAAGTTGGACCGTCGTCGTATTGATCCACTTGGTGGTATTCAAAATCTCTCCCTTTCCGGTGGCTCAGCCTTTCAAACGACGAAACGACTTCCGCGGAAACGTTGTTCGTACCTATCTGGTGAGATAAGTCATCATCCACTACGAGCGTTGAATAATAAACGTTCACTTCGATCATATCGTCGGTTACTTCCAGGTCCTTGTAAGTTATATCGTTATTTCTCTCGTTGACTTCATCTATCTCGTCGTAATAATCCGCTCTGATCACGAATTTCTGCGTACCTAATTCGTCTGCTAACCACGTAAAGGTCGTCGTGTTCGTACCGCCGTTTTTGGGCAGGTAAATAGCTCTACCGCCTTCGGGCCGCAGCACCTCTTCCCCGTCGTTCCTGACACATCTAACAGACACGAAAAGGTCTTCTGGGCCGTTGTTCCTCAAAGTCGCATTGATAGTTATATCGTCCATGAACATCGGCGCGGTGGGATCGATCCTCTGGGTAGAAACGGAGACATCCCTTCCGCTCCTTGTAGTAACATTAGAAAGCCACTCTATCACTTCCGCCGTCATCACGCTTCTCTCACCCGGATCCATCACGTTGTCGAATAGGAAGGAATTCACAGCGGTTCTTTCATGTGGGTTTTCTTCATAACCGACGCCATAGGTTGTTGTAGCGGCTCCGTCTTTGGCCTCCAGGGTGTTTTTATCCTCGGCGGCGCTCTTTTTATCGATGCTAAGATAATCTCCACCAGGCGATGCCATATATGTTTCGTTCCCATAAGTTACATCCTTATCTCCGGTAGGAGTGGTGAGGACCTTTTCTGAAGCTAAATTGTCATCGGTGAGACTGTCAAATCCGAGTTTATCCTTTAGATTCCCCCAATTATTATTATTACTCACTTCATTCAGGTTCGAACCGATCAGCCAGAGAGTTCCTTCTTCGTCTTCGATATAATTGTTGACTTCGTTCGTTGCAGATCCGATATATGGCTCGTGATCGGTCTGGTTGCCGGTCATCCACACGACAACGCTGTATTCACTCAGATAAGATTTACTGGGCGTATCGCTGTCCGCGTTAACGTCAAGAACCCCGTAATCTAGGTTCAGACTTCGAAGGGCATTCTCCATTATCAAACCTTCCCTTACCTCCTGGCCAAGAGAATCCCTGACTATCAATACATAAGGATCCACATGGATCGTTTTATTTCTCGTATTGTCCTTCGGATTCACGTCGTCTTCATATCCTCCCGTCATGTTTTCATCCAGGTACAGCTCGGTCCCCACCTTTACTTTTATATTATGGCTTCCATCACCCATGATCTGGTAGGGCGCCTTGATGATGGTAGGTGCGGGTCCAGGAGAAAAAGTAGTGTTTCCCTTTCCTTTACTCACACCGTCGTCGAAGACCTCCCAGCTGGCAGTGTAGTTGACCCTGCCGTTGTTGTAGACCTCCGCTCTCAGGGTGAAATCGTCGCCGTGTGTCGGTGACCCTGGACTGTACCTCATATTCCCGACGACCAGATCTGGCTGGTAAAGATCTACCGTCTCTTCTCCTACATTCAAGGTCATATACTCTGGGTCCGCTGTGACGGTCTCGTTCTCCGCAGTCACTTTTATGGTGTACCTGTCGATATCCGCCTCAGACCTGACCTTCAAAGTTGTATTGTATATGGTACCTACGGACTGGGTCAATTCGAACTTTTTCTTGCTCGTTCCGCCTAGAGTTTCCAATACCCCCTTATCAGATATACTAGCGTTCACATAGAAGTTCCCACCCATCATGTTCGCGCCGAATATGTCAGCGACGAGTTCGATCTCTTCACCCGGTTCCGCATACTCTCTCCAGTCGTGGATGTATCGTGGGTAAGCGTCCCTTATCTGAAGTGCTCCCCTTCCCTCTTCGATTAAAGTAGTGGTATAGATTACCCGATTTGTATTCTCGTTCTGGATCAGCATCTCAACGGTAGATTTAGCTCCTATTCCGAGAGTTAGTTCATCCTCTTTAAACCGGATATCTTCACCAGGACTCCATTCATCGTCGTCTTCACCGGTTATCTCGACCTCGCTATCGTCCAATTGGTAGCGATGAGATACATCATCAACCACCACCATGAAATTCAGTGAAAACGTGTCCAGTTTTTTTCCACCCTGGTGGGTTACGTTGATGTAAACCGTTCCGTCATGCCTTTCATAATCTGATACAAAATCGACGTGATCTCTTTCTTCCGGCGGTTCGAGATGGGTCACCGCAGCAAAAACACTAGAAAACAAAACCACGGTTATGCTCAGAGTCAAAATAGTCCCGACAACCTCGGAAACACCGCCTTCTTCTCTCGCTAAAAACCTATCTAGGGGCATATCTAACTATCCTCCAATCAAGGTAATCATTGGGAGTATCGTATTTAAAGGTTGTCTGGTAATTTACATCGAAAGATGGGAAAATAGGTGCTTTTCGAAAGGAAAAGTTTATTTTCCTGTAATCATATATGTAAAAAGAGGTAAACCATGGGAGAAGGATCTGATGTAGGATTGCTGGAGAGAGCTAGAGGATTTTTCAAGACCAAATCCATAACTCCGTCTGATAAGGTCGATGAACATCTGACCAGGAACTTACCGGATTATATAAAGGAATACAAGCTTGCAACCGAATCCGACCTGAAAGGCGTGGATAAAAGGATCGAAGAATTCGTCACCGAAGTTTCGGAACTGAAGGATTGGAAGGAGGAGACCAAGGAAAGGATGCACGAAGACAGGCACAAGATAGAAAAATTGGAAGAAGAGCTGGGCATAGAGGGGGAATCATGATGTACGCTGTTTCAGCCCTGCTGATAATCCTGACCATCCTGATCCTTATAGGCATCTACCTGTACTTCAGGAACCGTGCTAGAAAGAAAGCTTTAAAGGAGAAGTACGGCCGCGTTCCCAGCCATACCGAACTTTATTTCGAAGAATATTTCGACGAGATGATAGAGAGCTGGGACCTTCTAAAGAAAGAAGAAGTCGAAGACTGGGTAGATAAGATGGAGGTCAGGTTAGACGGTGTTTCCGAAGACCTTGAAGAATTGAAAGCTAACAGGGAAACGATAGATAACAAATTGGACAAGGTCGAGAGCAGATTGAACAAAATGGAATCCAAAAAACAGGGGAGATAAGATATGTCGATAGTGGAAACGATATCTTCGAATTTCCTGGCGATCTTTTATTCCATCATAGCCCTGGCTATCCTGGTGATAATAGCCAAAGTGATACTCGCTAGAGAAAAAGCGAAGGAGAGGAAAGAGCTGGCGGAGACGAGATTGAAATCTCAGAAGCTGGAACTACAGAAAAAGGAAAGACATCTAGACAAGCTGAAAGAGGCCTCCATGGTGTTGAAGGACGAAGAGAAAGAGAAGATAGATGAACTCGAAAAGGACAAGGCCGTTCTTTCTAGAAGGTCGTTAGCTCTAATGAACGAGATAGAAGAGCGGATGCAGAGATTGGAGAGAGGTTCCGAGAACGCCAAGTTATTGAGAACTAAGAAGAAAGTAAAAGATGCTGAAAGAGAATTATTTGGAAAGGAGGATTAGATAATGTCTGAATTTGTGAACGAGAACATAAAGAAAGGTTCGAACTTTTTGGACCGCGTAGAGGAGATGATGTTCCCAGGTGAGATAGAGATCGAGGGATCCGGGTACAATAGAAATCTGCTCGATCGAAGGATAGAGAAGTATCTAGACAGTCATTTCGATGAATATATCGAAGAGTTCGGGCTGGTCAGGGAGGCTCACCTTCAGATATACGAAGAGAAGCTGGATCGGTGTGAGGATGATATAGAAGAGTTGAAAGACTTCCAGAAAGACGTGAAAGATGAGATCAGCCTGTTCGAGAAGAGATTGGATAGGATAGAAAAAGAGCTCTAGGAAGGTGTGTCCATTGGCAAAGGCGATCCGAAGCAGGCGATTGAAGCGGATAATAAACAGTTATATCCTCGCACAGGAAGAGCCCATACAGGAAAAGAAATTGAACCTCCTCCAGAGATATCTCCATCAGAAGGGGATCGGTAACGTGACCATCAAGGTTCTGAAGAAAAAGATAAAAGATCAACAGGATCACATGGAAAGAGACAAAAGATTGAACAAGATGGAGAATGCGCTGTTCAAAAAGGAGGAGGAGACGAAGAATTACCGCTATGGCTCGGCGTTCTGTCCCAACTGCAGCATGTACAAGGATCACGAGAAGGAATGCCCTTACTGTGGCAAACTTGAACTGACCAGGTAGGTTTTAAAGATGAAATCTATATTGTATTCCAAGATAATAAGGACCAAGGTCGACACCCCGAACCAGAGGGGGAAAGCGAAGTTAGTGGATGTGTTGGCGCTCAAAGACGCTGGTAATTGGAAGGCCGGCGAGGTGATGATAGAGTCAGGTCTAGTGAATAAGAAAGGGAGATTCTTTTCTGTCAACGAGGTAAGGTTCGACCCAGAAGAGGAAAAATTGGAATTGACTAAATCTTTGAATAAGGGGAAGAAAAACCCGATGGGGAGACATGAGTTGTTTCTCTCCCGGTTAGATGGTAAAAAAGTCGTGTCTTCTAAAGGCAAAGATCTGGGAAGGGTATATGATTACGAACTGCATCTGGATCTCAAGCCCTGGAAGGTCTGGAAGATACTCATGGACCCCACTGGCTTATCACCTCTCAAGAGGAGGATGAAGATACCTACCAAGGCGGTAGAGAAGGTAGAAGACAAAACTATCATCTTGAAGAAGGGATGGAAGAGTAAAAACAGGTGAAGATATGACCCCGATAGTGACAGGTCTGATAATCGCCCTGATAGCGGTCCTGATATACTCGTCTATCGTCACTTACCTTTACTTCAGAGAAAGGGATAAGGAGGAAGATGAGCTGGCACTCGATCGAGGTAAAGTTGATAGGAAAGTCGAAGAGATAGATAAGAGGCTTAAAGAATTCGACAAGGTTAGGACGTCTTCGGCTAAGATAGATATAAAGGAGGAAAAAGAAAGATGACATCTGTAGAGTTAGAAGTCAAGAAAAGTAAGATAAAGAGAGAAGGCAAGACGAGGATATGTAAAGACGCTTTTGAAAATTTGAATCTGGAACCTGGAGATGAGATAGTCGTTTCTAAGGGAGAAGAATCTGTGGTATTATCGGCTTTCACCGACGAACTGGTCGAAGAGAAGACCATCCACATGAGAAAAAAGGATCTTACCAGGTTGGAAGTGGACCCGGCCGACACGGTCTCCGTAGAGCCTTATCATTCGATCTCCGAAAAATTGAAAGAAAAACTCCCTATATCGGAGGACGAAGAAGATTGATACGATAGATGGGGACAAAACTTAAATTCATTGACAATTATAAAGGATTAGAGAAAAGGATGGAAAAGAACTTATCGGATGGGATGCCCTGATGTGTAGATATGAGTTTGGAGACGGAAAATGTTCTCACCCCAAGAACGTTGCTTTAGAGTGTGTTGGAGAATCTAACTGCCAGTTCGGCGATGAGCCGATAAAAGATGCGGTCGTAGAGAGGAAGACCAAGAAGGAAGAAGAGGAAACCCAGCAGTCAGAAAAGGAGCCCGAAGAAACGGGCTGCCCGAATACGGAGATCGGGATATACTGTCAAAAATACGGTCACTTCCACTGTGCAGGTGAAGAGAACTGTCAGACAAGAGAGGAATACGTAGAGCACTTGAAAGAACACAAAGAAAAGGTAGAAGGGATAAAAAGGTTCGAAGACCGGAATTAATCGGTCATCAAGTCGTCTCCTCCAAAGAAAGCGTCCTGAACGGCCGTGTAGATCTCCTCTAGACCTTGCTGGTCGACGCTCGAAACCGGCGTTATACCCCTTTGTAGGCCCATATTCTGTATGCTCTTTATCAATTCTATACTCACCTGGGTCTCGGGACTAGCTTTTTCTCTTAAAGCAGTGTCCAACCTCCAGAAATCTTTAGACCAGCTCGTGATCTTCTCCATCTCCTCTTCAGAAAGAAGGTCAGACTTCGATAGTACCGGGAAATACGGAATATCGAATCTGAATTGTGTGGTGGCGGCCAGGCTCATCAAAGAGACGAAGCCCGAAGGCTGCTTCGAGAGCACTGGATCGAACAGGAAATTTATCAGTGATCTTTCTCCTAAGGTTCTCACCATCTCCCTGCTGGCTTCTCTGAACGTGAACAGCTCCATCTGTCCCGGGGTATCTATCAAGAAATAATGACATTCGTATTCGTCCATGACCTTCCGTATCTCCTGAGATTTCATGGCCACCATGTCGGCACTGACTATCTGGGCGCCGTTCGGTCCGAGTTCCTGTTCCCTCATCACTTCGGAGAGAGAGACCCAGTCCCTCACGTCTATGTCCACGGCATACGGTAGATTATCGGCTCCCGGGTCGAGGTTCACCGTGACGGCTTGATAGCCCTGTTGGTCCATCCAGTCTTTGAAGGCCTTGGTCAAAGTCGTTTTACCGGACCCGGCGGTACCTACGAAATACAGGTTCACTGCCATATCGGTCCAATCGAGGGTGTGGCAAAAAAGCTTTTTCCTCCTTTCAACCGGGTAGAGTGGATATCAATACCGTGATCTCTTCCTCGTTCTCTTCATCTTCCTCTTTCAGGTCTTCCAGTTTTTCGATCGTTTCTTTGAATATCTTGTTGACCTCGTCCATCTTATCTTCGGTGAACGGTATCTTCTTGAACGAGACCCACCCGACCTCGTGATCGATGCTTTCTCTTTCCTGGATGTACCTTATACCTCTGTTGACCCTCCCTTTTATAGTTCCGAGGGCAGCCAGCTTGTAGTTCTTTTTTTCTTCCAGAGTGAGTTCATCCCAGACACTGGAAGAGTCCAGCCATTCTTCTTCCACCCCGTAATATCTTTTAACGATGTTCCCTTCGGTCTCTTCTCTGCAGACATGGATCAATCCAGAATCTAGGAGCTGGTGTACGTGGTGATGTGTGGTCTGTGGAGTTATGCCGATCTCCTCGGCGAGTTCACTTATCGTTTTCTCCTCCTCCAATAGAAGAGCCATGATCTGGAGACGAGAAGAGTTGGAAAGTACTTTTATTTGATCGACGCTGGGCTCGAGGTCCTCAGCCATGACGACACCTTTTCGATACCATCTAAACGTACATACGAGAGCGAAATATTTAAATATTACCCCGAACACTAGTACAATTAAGACGTCATCTAACCGAAAAGACGTTTAGATAACGAAAAGGTGGTATTGATATGATACGAAAAGTCAAAAACAAAGAAACAGGCAGCATGTGGATGGTCATGGGTACTGACACTGCAATGTATGCAGAAGAACCGACTCATCCTACGTAGTCCGAGAGGATCCACATAACTGCCTAAAACCCTTTCTTAATTTTCTAAAATTAACTTTTTAGGATGATTATAACCTCTCGATCACTCATCATAAAAAATTTATAATTTTGGATGACTTCCGGAAACATGGAAGAAGCGGATCTAGATATCACATTCCAATCCGAGTTGATAGGGAGAGAGGAAAAGTTTAAAAAATTAGTAGATCGGTTCGATCGGGCAAAGGGGGGAGATGGTTCTACTGTCTTCGTCGCCGGGGAAGCGGGTATAGGTAAAACAAGGCTTGTAGACGAATTGCTGGATTTTGCGGAGGACGAAGGGGCCGAGATAATACGGGGTAGATGTTTGACGGATAGTTTAGAACCTCTGACGCCGTTCAAAGACGGACTGCGAGAAGCAGACCTCTATCACTTGATATCGGAAGAGCCGCCGCCAAAAGTCCTTGCCGCCTACTTGATAAACGATGCAGGGATGCTCGTAGCCAAAGCGGAGCGCGAGCAAGATACGGATATCGACTCCGATGCCTTCTCTTCGATGCTCAAGGCAGTCCAGGGTTTTGTAAAGGATTCTCTCTCCATGATGGGTCGAGATGAGACGGGTGAATTGAACTCTATAGGTTATGGGGACTATAAGATCCTGATCCAATCTTTGGAAGGTATCTCGCTGGCGACCGTCATCGAAGGCTCGAAGAGCGAGTTCCTTATAGATGATATGAAAGAAAAACTCGCGGGAAAGGCAGAAGAACTGGAAGATTGGGTAGGGGACGCTCTAGAGGACAAAGATATAAGATCGGAGATGCAGTGGTTCATAGATTCGGGCAAATACGACGGAGAGTTCCTGGTCGATGATCCAAAATTAAAGCAGGAGAACCTGTTCGACAATATTCTTTTAGGGTTAGAAAGGCTTTCCTCGGAGCAGCCTGTACTGTTGTTCTTAGATGACTTGCACTGGACGGATCCTACGTCATTAAAATTGATCCACTATCTTTCTAGAAATACAAAAGATGATAAAGTCCTAATATTGGGAACTTACAGGCCAGAGGATATCGAAATATACGATGGAGAGACACATCAGTTAAAAACGACCATGCAGAAGATGAACAGGGAGGGTCTGTTCGAGAAGATCGAGTTAGAAAGGTTGGATGAAGCAGATGTAGAAGAGTTCATCGAAAAGACATTGGACAAAATAGAACTCGATGATGAATTTGTGAAAAAGCTATATGAAGAGTGTGAAGGGAATCCATTCTTTTTATTGGAGCTCCTACGTAACCTTTTGGAGGAAGGTCATCTGGTAAGGGAAGAGGAAGTATGGAAAGTGGAGAGAACTCTTGAGGAAGTACCTATACCGGCGAGAGTTTATGATCTTGTAGTGAGAAGGTTGGACAGGCTGAAGGAAGAGCAGAGAGAACTGTTGGAATGTGCGAGTGTGATGGGAGTGGAGTTCGAGAGCGATGTATTGGGCAAGGTGGCGGGTAGGGATAGGGTCGAACTCTTAAAAGACCTCAACGAGATCGAGAGGACCCACAATTTGGTCAGTTCTCTCAAGGAAAAGTATAGATTCGGCCATAGTAAGATAAGGGAGGTACTCTATGAGGGGCTGAACGAGGAATTACAGAGAGAATACCATCGTGTCGTGGGTGAGAGCTACGAGGAACTGTACAAGGAGGATGAGGAAGCCGCAGTAGGAAAGATCGGCCAGCATTACTATAAAGCAAACGACGAGAGAGCGGGGGAGTATCTATTGAAGGCTGGGGATCATGCAAGAAAGAGGCATGCAAATGAGGAAGCGGAGAGGTTCTACGGTTATGCGATAGAGATACTTGAAGAAGAGGACGAGTTGAAAGAGGCTTATGAAGCGCTCGGAAATGTTCATGAGCTGATGGGTAAATACAACGATGCTTTAAAAGAATACGAAAGAGCTTTGGACCTGGTAGAGGGAACCGGTGAGGAAGCACGTTTTTACGGCAAGATGGCAGAGATCTACGAGGAGAAGGGCGAATTCGATAAGAGTCTAGATATTTGTGAAAAGGGGCTCGACCACATAGAACAAGACATACCCGGATCGATATCCGCAGAAGATAAGTTGAGACTCCTAGATGTCAAGGGATGGTCCTTCTTGAGGAAGGGAAAATACGACAGGGCTGAAGAAGCCTGGAGAGAGGGTATGGAGATGGCAGAGGAAGCTGGGGATGAAAAGGAGATAGCCCAGGCCCTGCATGATATCGGTACACTCTATTTTAGACGAGGTACGTATGATAAGGCGGTGGAACTTTTAGATGAAGGTCTGCAGATCAGAGAAGATTTAGGGGATGAAAAAGGCCTAGTCAGTTCACTCAACAATATCGGGGTCGTGTACCAGAATAAAGGGGAGCTGGACAGGAGTCTCGAGAACTTCGAGGAGAGTCTGGATATCAGTAGAAAGATCGATGATAAGCGAGGCACTAGTATGTCACTCAACAATATCGGGATGGTGTACCGGGATAAAGGGGAGCTGGACAGGGGTCTCGAGTATTACAAGAAGAGTCTAGAGATCGATAGGAGACTGGGGGATGAGCCAGGTATCGGTATGTCACTCAACAATATCGGAGAGATATACCGGGACAAAGGGGACTTAGACAGGAGTCTCGAGCATTTCAAGGAAAGTTTAGAGATCAAGAGGGAACTCGGGGATAAGCGAGGCCTCGTTATGTCACTCAACAACATCGGGGAAGTGTACCGTGAAAAAGGGGAACTAGATAGGAGTCTCGAGCATTTCAAGGAAAGTTTAGAGATCAGTAGGGAACTGGGGGATAAACGAGGTATCGCAGAATCGTTAAAAAACATCGCAAAGGTGTACCGACACAAAGGGCAGATTAGGACCTCTAGAGAACATATCGATGAGAGCCTAGATATCTGCCTTGATATAGGGAGTAAACGGTTATCTATAGAGAATCTCTGCGAGCTGGCCGAAACCTGCATGGAACAGGGAAAAGATGATACCGCTCTTCAGAAGGCCGAGAGGGCAGTTGAACTATCTACGGAGATGGGCACGAAGCCAGAGATCGGGAAGAGTCGTCGGGTCATGGGTATGGTCTATCGGAAAGAAGGCGAACTGGAAAGAGCTGAAAAGGAGTTCAAAGAAGCTGAAAAATCCTTTGAAGACAGCGGACTAAAGAAGGATCTCCCGAAAGTGATATACGAACACGCTCTCCTGTTCCTGAGATCGGAAGAAATGAAAAAGGCAGAAGAATACCTCGAAGAGGCCTTTGCATCGTTCAGGAAGAGGGGCATGGAACTCTGGTCGGAAAAGTGTGAGGAAAAGTTGAAAGATCTAGACGTTGAAAAGAATACTTAAGATCCTTCTACATATTTTTTCAAGTACACTTTTCATATCGCGTGCTCGGAAAACGAGGATAGATGTTCTCAGAACTCATAGGGTTAATCATCGCCTAACGGCTCATCTCATCGTGTCATCATCGAACGTTAATAAGAAGAACCTAGGTCATTAAATTTTTTACGTTTCCACTTACGTTCACAGCTTTTCGACCGCTTCTTCTATCCTGTCTAAAGCCTCTTTGAGGTTCTCGATCGAGTTGGCAAATGACAATCTCAAGTGTCCTTCACCTTCATCACCGAAAGCGAAGCCGGGAGTGGTCGCAACTTTAGCTTCCTCCAGTAGGTGCATGGACAATTCCATGCTCTCCATATCGAAATCATATGTAGGAAAGGTGTAAAAGGTCGAATCTGGTTTGGGACAAGAGAAACCTTCTATCTCGTTCAGTCTATCAACCATCAGTTCCCTTCTCTCTCTATACTTGCCCAACATATGATCCAGGGCATTGTCGGCCTTTTCTTTATTCGTCAGAGCTTCTTCACCCGCTTTCTGTGCGAATGACGGTGCACAGGTTATGGAGTGTGTTTGTATCTTGGCGATATTCTTCAACAGGTCCTCCGGACAGGCCAACCATCCCAACCGCCAGCCGGTCATGGCATAAGCTTTAGAGAAGCCGTTCACGGTTATGGTCCTTTCTCTCATCCCGTCAAAGGTCGCGATTGATACGTGCTCTCCTTCAAAGATCAGCTTTTCGTAAACTTCGTCGGTCACCACCAGCAGGTCTTCGTCCACCGCTATGTCTCTTATGGCTTTTAGAGTCTCCTTGTCTAAGGTCATGCCGGTGGGATTGCAGGGGGAATTGATTATCATCATCTCGGTCCTAGAAGTGATCTGTTCCTTGAGAGCTTCCTCGCTCAACGAAAGATCTTCACCTTCTCTGGGTACTCTTCTCAGGATACCGTCCGCGAATTTTACGATAGGAGCATAAGAGACCCATGCCGGATCCGGCAATATAACCTCTCCCCCATCGTCAAGATGGGCCAGGACTGACATGAAGATGGCCTGTTTAGTGGGCGTCACGAGCACGTTCTCATAACCGTAATCCAGATCGTTCTCGGTCCTGAGTTTTTTTGCGATAGCCTCTCTCAACTCGGTTATACCCTGGGGAGGAGTGTAATGGGTGAAGCCGTGCCTCATGGCCTGGTAGGCCGCTTCTATGATAAAATCGGGCGTATCGAAATCTGGCTCGCCCACCGCAAGTGAGATTATATCGTCTCCTCTTTCTTCCATCTCCGACGCGAGCTTAGAGATCCTCATCGTCTCCGAAAAAGAGACGTCCAGCATCCTTTTGACGTTCCATTCCATGATCTTATACCTCTTTTATACCATTAGTTTTGACATCAGTGCCTTCTGGGCGTGGAGACGGTTTTCCGCCTGGTCGAATACTACAGCGTGTGAACCGTCCATGACTTCGCTGGTTATCTCGACGCCCCTGTGGGCAGGTAGGCAGTGCATGACTATAGTGTCATCTTCAGCCTCTTTAAGGAGCTCTCTGTTTATCTGATAGCCTTTGAAATCTTTTTTTCTTTTCTCAGCTTCTTCTTCGTCTCCCATCGATACCCAAACGTCGGTGTAGATGATATCGGCCCCTTTCACCGCTTCTTTTGGGTCCGAATGGTGAGATATGTTCGCTCCGTTCTCGTCGCCTATCTCTACAGCTTTTTCGAACTTTCCTCTATCCGGCTTGTAATCTTCAGGTGTACAGGCGATCATGTCCATTCCAACTATCGCAGCGCCTAACAATAACGAATTACAGACGTTATTTCCGTCGCCTATATAGACCAGTTTTTGGTCAAAATTGTCCTTATTTTCTTTTATCGTCAAAAGGTCGGCCAATATCTGGCAGGGATGTTCCTCGTCATCGAGACCGCTTATGACCGGTACGGATGAGTTCTTGGCCAATTCCGCCATCATCTTGTGCTCGAAGGCCCGGTACATGATCCCGTCCACGTACCTGCTTAAAACCCTAGCGGTATCGGCGATGGTCTCTCCCCTGCCGAGCTGCAGGTCTTTTGGACTGAGATACAGGGAATGACCACCCAACTGTGTCATCCCGACCTCGAAAGAGATCCTGGTCCTGGTACTGGGCTTTTCAAATATCATGGCCAGGCTCTTGCCCTTCAGAGGGTTTACGGATTCTCCATTCTTGTACTTTTTCTTCATCTCTCCTGCTCTTCTCAGTATCTCTTCTAACTCGTCCTTGACATCTAAAATTGATATAACATCCTTAACCATTTTTGACACCTTTTTAATATCTTCCGTCAGTAAGTCTCGACATCAGATTTACATACATCTCGGAGGCCTTATCCACTATCTCGTTCGGGAGTGGAGGTATGGTCGGTTCTTCTTTTCCTTCGCGTCTAGCCTCCATCAATTTATCGTAATATCCATTTTCCTTATAATACTCGCGGACAAATTCTTTGCTCTGATCGACAAAATTGTCTTTCTCATATTCGTCCTTTTCCCAGAATCTATCTTCGTCGGCCGTACCGAAGGTGTCTACGAGCATGATCTCTCTATCTTCGTCCATGGCAAATTCTTTCTTGCCCTCAACGTGAAGCAGACCGTTCTTTTCCACTGTATTTTCCATCAGATCATCGATTTCGAAGACAGTTTCCTTGATCTCCTCATACTCATCCTCAGTCAAACCTGAGATCGAAAGCGCTTCTTCCTTCTCCAGGTTCCTATCATACTCTTCTAGTTTAGTAGTAACTTCAAAAAAAGGCTCGGGCAATCTATCTCCATAATCCGGTTCCCCGCTGAATCCCAATCTCTCGTGGTCTATCTCCCCTCTTTTTATCCTGTCGTGCAGCGAGCCCGCTACATAATACCTAGCGATGAATTCTAAAGGTATGAGATAATTTGTTGTTTCCTCACTGATCTTGTCATAATCATCTATGACCTTGACCTCTTCGACCAGCATCCTCTTCTCGTCTTTTCTCTTGATGAAATGAGTGTTTACCCCCATTTCCTCCGCTTTTTTGAACCAGTAAGTTGAAGTCTTGCAGAGACTCTCACCCTTTCTCGGTATCTTGTTGGGTATGACTTTCTCGAAGATCGAGATCGAATCGGTGAATAGGAACTCTAATCTATCCTCCCCTGTTTGATAGACCTCTTTTACCTCTCCTTTCCTTATAAGTTTCTTCATGGACAGAGCACCCGTAGAACGTAGGGTTTAAGGATATTGGGGATGTATTTAATATTTATGTGTCTATGTGGATTTTCTCTCTTACAGATAGTCGTGGGCCTTTTCAAGTAAAGCTTTAGCGTTCCTGAAGGTCACCTTCTTCTTTGCCTCCTCATAGGGAAGCCATATGTGACCTTGATGTTCTTCGGAGATGGTGATATCTTCCTTTTCCGCCTTCCCCAGAAAATAGATGACCTTTTTGTGGGATAGTTCGTTTTTTCTATTGTAGAAATATTCTATCTCCTCCATGAAATCCTCGTTTATCTCCACCTCGTCCTCTTTGATGCCCGTTTCCTCCCGCAGTTCTCTCAAAGCCGCTGTTTCCTCGGTCTCTCCTTCCTCGATATGACCCTTAGGAAAATCCCAGTGGCCTGCTGGGTAATGCAGCAAAAGGTATTTTCGGGGGCTTTCACCCCGATAAACGACTACACCGGCCGATACTTCGTCCAGCATCTTTATCCGTACAGTGGAGGATGAGCGCTCTTCCTCTCCATGTCATCCTTGGCTTTGTTGGCCTGGTCGACCATCTTGGCGTACTGATTTTCCAGCTGCTGTGCGCTCTCTATCAACGATTCGGTCTCTATATCGATGTCCCTGTAGTCAGAAAATTTCTCTAGGAGTTTCGCCGAGGCTCTAGGATCGGGCATCTTAGGGTTTCCCTCGATCAGCATGCCTACGGCCTTGATCTGTTTTTCGTGAGCGTGCAGGAGTAATGAACTGGAAATCCCGGAGACCGCACCTCTCTCGATTATATCGATATCCAGCTCTTCGGCTTCGTTCTCTGCCGCATGTGAACTTAGCACGCCCCAGACTTTCTTTTCCTCTTCTTCGTCTTCTTCCTCTTGATCCTTCTTCGGGATGCCGTCGAAGATTATGACGTCTTCGATCCCGTGATCGAGAGCGAAATCTATGATCACCTCTGCAAGGTTCGCCGATAATTCAGGTGGTATGATCATGTCAGATTTGACCAGCAGGAATTTCTCACCGGCGAAGAACCTCACCGGCCTTCTAGGGATACCTTCAAAGATGACAGCCGTAGGCGGGAACTCATGACAGTCTATTGAAGCTACTTGTTCGAGGTCAAGAGTATTTATCAGCTGCTCAGAAGCTATGCCTCCTATAAGGCCGGTCCCGGGGAAGCCCGCGACCAGGACGTCATACTCTGGAATTTCCTCCTCCTCTAAGATTATCTCAAAATCTATATTATTTTCATACGTCATCTTTTTCTTCGCCATATCATATCACTATTCTTCCACAATTACGTACTCTTACTTTTTATTTTTGGCCCGTTTTTGTCCTTATATTATACCAGGATCAATTATTAGAAACGGCCCAGTATAGAGGAACACGCTTCATTTCCAGATCCACTCTCTTTTTCACCCTAGTAACTTTTGTTTTCCATCTAACCTTGCTTCTACTCTCCTTCAATCTTCCGTCAAATCTTTTCCACAGGCAAAGCATTTTTCAGCATCGACCTGAACCTCGTTCCCGCATAGAGGACATTCTGTGTATCCTACATCCTCTATTTCTTCTTCTGTCTCCGGGGATTCCTCTTCCTCATCAACTTCCTTCTCAAGCTGTTCCAGTTCTTCATCTAGCTTTTCTTCGAGTTTCTTCTCCTCTTCCTTTTCTCCTTCTTCATCAAGATCCTCCTGAGCGCTAGGATCCTTCTTTTTGACTTTTTTGACCTTTTTTTTCTTCTTCATCACTTTTTTTCGTGGAACACTCTGGGCCCTTTGATCCTCCGCGCCTTGTGACCATTTTTTACCGGTATTGGGGCTCCCGGTCTCTTGAATTCTCTGCTTCGGGGTATCTTCTTCATAATCTGTCCCTGTCACAGGTTTATTTTCATCCCATGTCTGGCTCTGCTCTGGTATCTTATCTTCTTCTTCACGCTCCCTTAAGAAGAATAACGGTATCAGGATGAGTGACAGCAAGAGGAGGGATATCAAGATATAAAGCCACGTGTAACTTGACTCTCCGGTTGAATCTGAGTTTTCCTGTGATCCTGTGTTAATTTTGATCTCTTCGGACACCTCTCTTTCATCGTCTTTGCTAGACAGTACCATATAATATTCCCCAGCATCACCTTCTTCTGTCTCCCAATTAAATGTCCCAACGTACTCATTGTCTCCTTCTAAAGTTACTCTTTCTGTGTCTTCAAAAACAACCGAATCAGAATCGTTGTAGACAGTAAGATTTACCAAGCTCGTGCCCTCGATATCACCTGCATTGGCGATCGTGTACTCTATGATCAGATCTTCACCCTCGACTAATTCTTTACCTCCCTCAAATTGGACCTTTTCTATCTCAAAAAAGGACGTCCTGTTAAATACGGCAGTCAAAGACCTGTTAGAATCTATAGTCATGTTTATCTCTTTTTCCTCCTGTTTTCCTTCAGCGACGTCCCCTCTCCATTCCTTAAAGACCCAATCTTCTTCAGGTATAGCCTCTATGGTGACATTTTCTCCTTCGGTATGATTGTACGTCCCTGGATCGGGATCAGTAGTTCCTTCACCTAAAGTCTTAACGGTGAGCTCATATTCACTAATTTCTTTAACTTTGATGCCCACTTCTTTCTCCGCATCTTCACTTTTAACTACTAGATCGAAATTCCCTATCCTACCTTCATAGATAACCCAGGTGAACTCCCCTTCGTAGACCCCGTCGGAACCCTTCTTTTCAGGATCTCCGAGCGTTACCTCTTCATAATCTTCATAGACCAGATCTTCCTGCTCATCGTAGACTGATAATACTATCATCTGTGTATCTTCTATTTCCCCTAGATTTGTGATGGTATAATTCACGAGGACTTCATCACCTACGAGATATTCTTCACCTTCTTCAGGCGAATCTAT
>JAGXLI010000088.1 GCA_018334755.1 Thermoplasmatota archaeon | reverse complement strand
AGCCAGTTACTATTTCCTCCTTGTTCTCCGGAACGTTTGTCTCCTTACCTTCTCTCTCTTTGAAGTTCTCTATAGCCATATCGATTATCTTTTCTGCCTGTTCCTCTGCCTTCTCCGGCTTGTAATTTATGTCGTGATCTACCCCTGGTATATTCACCAGCTTTGTGACCGGTATTATCTTCGAGTTGTATTTTTCCGCGTACTCGCCCGCAGTGGGAACAGTACAGTTCATGTCAGCGACGAAAGCGTCTACAGCACCGGTAGCGAGGACGTACTCTTCGTTCAGCCAGTTGCCCGTCAAACCAACAAAAACATCGTCAGTCTCGAACCTCTGCATCAGTTCCTGCCCCGTTTCTATAGAGCCGATGACCCTGAGTCCTTCCGCACCGGCTTCCTTAGCTTTTTTCTGGATCTCGTCTCTTCTAGCAACCTGGATCAACGCCGCACCCATGAAAGGCTCGTGACCGTTGGGCAAGATGTTCACATGATCCGGATCTAGAATGCCCATGTCCACTTCAGCCTCGTGGGGCTCGGCCGTACCGAAGAGGATATCTTGCACCTCTTCGAGCAGAGTCAGAGAGCCGTAGGATGTCGCCAAACCCATCCTTAGTGTCTTCAACGCCATGCTTTGGTAATCGCCGTCTACATTAGTCATAACGCTGGTCTTCACGTCCATCAATTCATGCAGCGGACCGCCCGGCATTATTCCTAGTTCATTCCAAACTTCCTGACGTGATTCGGGCGCGAATTCTTTCAAAACCTCGGAAGTCTCTTCGCTGTCCCTGTTTATTTCTTCAAGCATGAAGTCGGCTAGTTCTCCAGCTAGCTCGTATTTTCCCTTCGAGGTATCCAGTCCGATCCTTTCCGCTATCTGATTCAATTTATCTTCATCCTCTATATCGAATATCGTTTTCCCCTTGGCAGTAGCTTTCAGAGTTTTAGCGGTCGTGTTAGCGTGGTAAGTGTAAGCGGAAGTACCCATACTGTTAACTCTTGCTAGATTCCTCATCACCATCCCGTCTCTATCGATGCCGCAGACCCCTCTTTCAGTCACGCCGTCGACTATCCTGCATGGACCCTGAGAGCATATATTGCACCTGGTTCCCTTCTTACAGAAGTCACATCTCACCTTTTCCATGGCATCGTATCTGTCGTGAACGTTGGTCATCTCGTCTTTTTCCACTTTTTCATACATCTTCTCTACTGATTCATGAGCGCTATGTTTTTCCATCTGATTCTCACCGTTTAAGTGATTAGAAAGGTCATTTAAATATATTTCGCTGTTATACGAACGTTCGTCTAAATGGGAAAGGGTTAAATCATCCTACCCTGTTAAAGAGCTTGATGAACGATACTAGAAGTCCGAGGATATTCTCCACCGATAAAGGGATCGTCATGGTCCAGAGTGAAACTAAAAATCTGATAATCGATTTCTTGATAGAAAGGGATATGACCGGTGCAGAGATCAGGGAAGAACTGGACAAGGCAAAATCTACCGTCTCAGTCCACCTCTCCGATCTTACAGATCTGGGTATCATAGACGAAAAAGATCATCCTGACGACGAGAGGAAGAAACTCTTCTATCTCAAATCAAAGTTGCTCGGTCAATCTGAGGCCCCTTATGACGAACATTACAAAAAGATCCTTGCAAATCTCAAAGGTTCGAAAGGTGACGAATACGAATTCCTGAAAAGCCTTTTTCACCTGATCAGGTACGGGCTGATATCTTTCGGATTGGACATACACCCGGCTTTAAAGGAGATAGGGAGAGACGCAGGAAGGAGTATCGGGCAGGGATTCAACTCAAAGACCAAAGAGAATGCCTTGAAAGAGATCGCAGATCTCTGGGAGGATACTGGGCTGGGAACGATAAAAACCGAAGAAAGCGATTACCTGGTGATAGAAGACTGCTTCGATTGTGACGAGATGCCCGATGTTGGCCACACTTTATGTTCCCTCGACGAGGGGATCATTGAGGGGATAATAGAAGAAACTCTAGATAAGAAGGTTATCGTAACTGAGAAAGAATGTCACGCGACGGGTGCAGATCACTGTAAATTCGATCTTGAATGGAACGGCGAAAAACCAGATTGAAATCCATGTGGGCCTTCCTAGAGAAGATACGAAACCCGGTTCAACCTATTTCCTCATGGTCCAAAATTTGAAAAAAGTTTAATTAAGTGCACTTACCTCAATAATCAAGATGCCTAAGGGTAAGATCGTGAGTATAGGAGGGAATCTTGACCTATTTCCTGAGGACCCGATCCTCGAGAAGATAATAGATGAGATCAAGGAAGATGAAGATCACAGTCCAACCCTTAGTATCATCCCTTCAGCTAGTAAAAAACCATATGGTAGTGCCAAGCAGTATTCACACCTTTTTTCCAACGCGGGTGCCGAAACGCAGACGATATATCCGGAGAACAGAGAGGAGGCGAACGAGGAATCACTTTTAGAAAAAGTCAGGGAGTCCGATGGTTTTTTCTTCACTGGAGGCAGTCAACTGAGGATAACTGCACTTCTAGGTGGAACTCAGATGGTGGAGGAGATGCATAAAAAATTTGAAGAGGGGGCCCTGGTAAGCGGAACCAGCGCAGGAGCCGTATGCCTGACCAGGACTATGATAGCTTATGGAGATAGCGAGGAATCACTACTTCACGGCATGGTCGAACTCTCACCAGGCTTGAATTTCATCGAAGACGCCGTGATAGATACCCATTTCACCGTGAGGGGCAGATTTCCGCGATTGATCCATGTAGTCACGGAACACCCCGGTGTCCTTGGAGTCGGACTCGGGGAGGATATAGCGGCAGTATGGGATTTTGAAGAGATGGATTTCACCGTAATAGGATCGAGTAATATCGTGGTAGTCGACGGCAAAGATATAGGTCAATCTAACGTGCCGAACATCCAGTACAGGGAACCCATCTGCGTAGAAGGTGTTCAGGTTCACGTCCTGGGAAACGGATGGGGGTACGACCTTGAAGAACACAAGCCGTTCAGGATAGAAGACTTCGATATCACTCACCCTAATCAAGAGGTCCTGGCAAAGAAGGACCATCAAGATCCAGATGATATTCCCAACCAACGTAGATGAGCCGTCAGTTATTTTTCTTATCCTCGAACCTTGAAATGAAGCTCATGAGTTCCTCTTCATCTATATCTAAGTCAGCTATCACTAACTTATCGTAATTTTTTGAATTCTCTAGAAGGAAGCGTATCGCTCTTTCTCTATTGGGTATGGTGATAGGAACCTTGCCCCCGTCCCGACCAACACCTCGGGCGAGCATCTCGGCTATTTCACCGTTCTCTCTTCCTCGCATCACGCGTGGATTTTCAGTACAGACGAGGACATCGAACCACCTCGCGCTCTCTCTTCCACACTGCATTATGAAATCATCCTCCCTATCGCCCGGTACCGTGAAACTAGCTATGGTCCTTTCACCTGGTACAGCGTCGATGAATTCTCCGAGGGCTTCTAGACCGTCTACGTTGTGGGCGTAGTCGAGGATTATCTTCGATCCGTTGTAATCATACGTATTCAACCTACCTGGATTCATCTCCGAGTTCATCTCGAAGGTCTTTAAACCCTCTCTTATCAGGTCGGTCGATATCCCTGAAGAATATGCTGCCGCGGAGGCAGCTAACGCATCCTCCAAGAGCATCTTCACATCACCGATGATGAAGGGGATCTCGTTGATCTCCATTATCTCTTTTCTTTTACCCTCCTCATACATGATCAATTTTTCTGCATCGACCGTGAATACTATCCCTCCTATCTTCCTATATTCCCGCATCAGCTCGTTAGTTTCGTAGCCGAAGAGCACCGGTAATCCTCTAGCTTTTTCCATCGCCTTTTCAGCGAAGTCGTCATTGGCGTTTATCACGCAGGCGCCGTCTTCGTCGGTCGCTTCGAGTATGACCGATTTGACCCTGAATATATCTTCTAGACTTTCAAGACCATCTATCCCTAGATGATCTTCACGGATGTTCGTAAGGACGCTGACATCGCACTTATCGAAGCCCAGTCCTCTTCTCAATATACCTCCCCTAGCCGTCTCTAGAACGGCAAAATCAATATCTTTATCGTTCAGGACGACTCCGGCGCTCCACGGCCCGGTGGTATCCCCCTCGGTTACTAGCTCACCATTAGAATAGATACCCCCCGTAACAGCCAATCCGGTATGATGGCCGGCTTTTCTGCTGATCCAGTCTATGATCCGGGAAGTCGTCGTTTTTCCGTTCGTTCCCGTGACCGCAACGACTGGGATCCTACCGTTTCCACTCGGATACAGCCCTTCGATGATCTTCTCTCCGACATCTCTCGATTCGCCTGAACAGGGATCAGTATGCATCCTGAGCCCGGGACTCGCATTTACCTCGATTATATCCCAAGTGGTTTCCGACGGAGTACATGTTAGGTCTTCAGAGATCACATCAATACCGATTATATCGAGACCGATGGCTTTACTAGCTTTTTCGATAATCCACTTTATCTTGGGATCTACCTTCTCGGTCCAGTCCACCGATGTTCCGCCCTGACTCAGGTTCCCACCGATCCGGAGGAAGACCTTTTCGTCCTTTTCAGGCACGCTTTGAGGGGTATAACCCCGCCTGTTCAGGAAGCGTTCTTCTTCTTTACCGATTTCGATCTTGGTCAGCACGCATCGATGA
>JAGXLI010000087.1 GCA_018334755.1 Thermoplasmatota archaeon | reverse complement strand
TGAAAGAAGTAGATGAAGAATACAAGAGAAAATGGAAAGACTACAAGCAGGTCTACAAGGAACTTTCAACGCGATACAAAGAGAACCTGACTAAATTGGAGCGATAAAAAATCCTTTTTCTCTCCCCTATATAGATTGAAAATTTTGGAAGCTTTTTGAGGGCTGGTATTTTCCACTAAATCTAAATAGACAAAAATTTTATTTAGAGCAATCCTATACTGCTAATATGAACTTTGAATTGACCGATAACCAGAAGATGGTCCGTAATATGGTAAGAGATTTTGCAGAGAATGAAATCGAACCAGTAGCTGACGAATTGGATGAAAAAAAGGAATATCCGGATGAGATACTCGATAAGATGTCCGATCTCGGTCTTCTTGGGATTATGATCCCCGAAGAGTATGATGGAGCTGGAATGGATACAGTCAGCTTCGCTATAGCGATTGAAGAGATATCAAGGAAGTGTGCAGCTACCGGCGTTATAACCGAAGTGCATAACTCATTGGTCGCTAGCCCTATAGTGCATTATGGGACCGAAGAACAGAAAAAAAAATATTTACCTATGTTAGCGACGGGTAAAAAAATCGGTGCATTTGGTGGTACAGAACCCGATGCCGGGACCGACCTTGGAGCCATGCAGACGACTGCAGAAAAGGATGGTGATAGCTATATAATCAATGGTCAGAAGACATTCATAACAAGTGGTAGCGAGGCAGGGATAGTGATAGTTTTTGCGGTTACTGACAAAAGCAAGGGCCGAAAGGGTATAAGTGCATTTATCGTGGAAAGTGATACAGAGGGTTTCCAAGTCGGCGATGTTTTTGATAAGTTGGGACTACATGCTAACAAAGTCTCTGAGCTGTTCTTTGAAGATATGGAGGTTCCCAAGGAAAATTTGCTTGGAGAAGAGGGAAAAGGTTATAAAATAGCCCTTAGTGCCCTCGATCACGGCAGAATAGGTATCGGGGCTCAAGCTGTTGGGATCGCTCAAGCGGTCCTCGACGAATCCATTGAATATTCTCAACAGAGGGAGCAATTCGGTAAACCGATCTCCAACTTCCAAGCGATACAGTGGAAATTAGCCGAGATAGGAACTAGGACAGAGGCTGCAAGGTTGCTGGTCTATAACGCCGCAGATGCTGCAGACCGTGGAGAAAGGTTCACAAAAGAAGCTTCTATGGCTAAGTTGTTTGCATCTGAAGTTGCGATGAACGCCGCGACCGAAGGTATCCAGATCCATGGAGGTTATGGTTATATAGATGAATATAAGGTCGAGCAGCTTTTCAGAGATGCAAAGATAACCGAAATATACGAGGGGACCTCGGAAGCTCAAAAGATGGTTATCGCAAGATGCCTTTTAAAATGAGATATAGGATGGTCAGGTGTAAGTATGAATATAGCAGTTTGTGTAAAAGACGTGGTTGATGTTTCAGAGATCAAGATTGACGAAAAAACAAATGAGCCTATCCTTGAGGGGATTTCAAGGGAGGTCAGCGACATCGAAAAAAGTGCCGTTGAGGAGGCAATAAAGATAAAAGAGGAGTACGGTGGAAAGATAACTGTTTTGACCGTCGGATCCGTAGAGAATATGGAGAATATCAAGGAATTACTTGCAATGGGGGCAGACGAAGCTGTAATCATATCTCCACCGGAAGAACCCGATTACACGGTCGTCTCAGAACTCTTAGCGGGCGCTATAGATGAGATCGGCGATATCGATATAGTGCTTTGCGGCGAAGCTTCTATTGATTTGTTCTCCGGCCAAGTTGGGCCTAGAGTGGCTGAGTTATTAGATATTCCACAGATCACTTATGCCGAGGGTCTTGAAGCGGAAGAAGAAAAGATAGTCGGTGAAAGGGATGTCGGCGGAAACAAGGTCATGACGGTGGAGTCGTCCTACCCGGTCTTGGTCACCGTAACTAAAGAAATAAACGATCCTCGGTTACCGAGCCTTCAGGAGATATTAGGCGCGGCAAATAAACCCATAAATGAATGGGAGTCAGATGAATTTATGGATCATGAGATTAAACCTACTATGGAAACGAAGGATATAAGGGGAGTTTCCATGGAACGTAAGAATATCATATTCGATGAGGATGAGTTAGAAGATTCTGTTAAAAAGCTAGCCGAAAATCTTGCAAAAGAGGGCCTGCTGGAGTGATAAAGATGGTGCTGATATATTCTGACGATATAGATATAACTAAAGAGTTGATAGCTAAAGGAAAAGAATTGGCGGATGAGACGGGCGGTAAGGTGATTTCTACGATTATCGGCGAAGTAGATGAAGAGGCAGCTAACGAGTTGATCTATCACGGTTCAGATGAAGTTATAGTCGTAGATGCGGAGACAGGGGAATTCAAGGCAGATAAGTACGCCCAGGTTTTGAACCAGCTGGTAGAAAAGACCGACTCGGAAATCATATTGATCGGTTCTAATAAGAATGGAAAGGAATTAGCTCCTAGATTAGCAGTGAAGTTAGAGACGGGTTGTGTAACTGACTGCACCGATCTTTATTTTGAAGATGATGCTTTAACCGCTGAGAGAATAGCTTACAGCGGGAAAGCGATCGCAGTGCAAACTTTCACGTCAAAACCTTATGTAGCAACGATCCCACCGAAGAACTTTGATCCCCTCCCGAAGGATGAGAGCAGACAAGGTGAGATAACCCGGGAAAAAGTTGAGGTCACCGAGACAGGACTAAGGATCATAGATATCCAGGAAAAAGAAATCAAGGGAGTTAACGTCGAGGACGCGGAGATAATAGTCTCCTGTGGCCGAGGTTTTGACAATAAAGAAGATATAGAGCTTGCAGAGGAGCTTGCAGGATCACTCCGAGGAGCAACTATAGGTTGTTCGAGACCGGTGGCGGCAGACCTGAAATGGCTGCCCGAGGATCATTGGATAGGCCTTTCGGGACATAAAGTCAAACCCAATCTTTACGTCGCTATAGGCATATCCGGTCAGATCCAACATATAGCCGGTATGCGTGATTCTGAAACTGTCGTTGCGATAAACGAGAACGAGGACGCACCGATCTTTGAATCAGCAGACTACGGCATTGTAGGTGATCTCTACGAGGTTCTACCGAAACTTATCGACGCTATAAACGAGGAAAAAGGTTGATCTTCGAAAAACTTAACCAGGATGCTCAAACGATACTGCATATCACCATCTATAGCTATGCTTTTCGCCAACCTTAAATAGATGCTTTCAATATCTTCCCCGCAGTGGTAAATAAGATTTAAAGGAGAAATAACCATGAAAGATCCTGTAATAGTTTCTGCGGTAAGAACACCAATTGGTAAGTTTGGAGGCACACTAAAAGATATGCGGGCCCCGAAGCTAGGAAGTATCACGATCGACGAGGCGGTTGATAGAGCTGATATAAAGAAGGAAAATGTGGATGAAGTACAGATGGGACTGGTATTGTCGGCGGGGATGGGACAGAATCCAGCCCGTCAGGCCGCTTTAGGAGCGGATATACCAGTAGACGTTGGAGCTGTCACCGTGAACAAGGTCTGCGGCTCGGGGCTAAAGACCATTATGAACGCCGCTAACAGTATTAAAGCTAATGAATATGATACCATAGTAGCCGGCGGGATGGAAAATATGGATAAAGCACCCTATATCCTGAGGAAGGCAAGATATGGGTACAGGATGAATGACGGGGAATTGGTCGATACAATGGTCTACGACGGTCTCTGGGATTACTATAACGATTTTCATATGGGTATAACCGGGGACAGGATAGCCGAGAGATTTGACTTAAGCAGAGAAGACATTGATAAATTCGCTCTCCGGAGCCATCAACTGGCAGCCGAAGCAAGAGAAGAGGGGGAATTTGATGATGAAATAGTCCCTGTAGAGGTACCTAAAAGAAGAGGTGAGCCTGTTATTTTCGACGAAGATGAAGGCATCAGACCCGACACTTCACTCGAAAAGCTCAGCAAGCTTTCACCAGCCTTTCAAGATGATGGATATACAACTGCGGGAAACGCTTCACAGATATCCGCTGGCGCCTCCACCACCGTGGTGATGAGTGAAGAGAAAGCTGAAGAGAAGGGAATCGAACCGATGGCTGAGATAGTAGATTATTATACCTCTGGGGTCAAGCCTGAAAATGTGATGGAAGCCCCGATCCCCGGGATAAAAGCAATCTTAGAAAGGAATGATCTCGACATTTCAGATCTTGATTTGATAGAGCATAACGAGGCTTTCGCTTCTGCTTCTGCATCTGTACAGAAGGAATTTGAGATCCCAGATGACAAATTCAATGTCCACGGCGGAGCTGTGGCGCTGGGTCACCCGATAGGGTGCAGTGGCGCGAGAATTTTGACGACACTTCTCTACGCCTTGAAACAGAGAGGGGGAGGCAGAGGTTTAGCTACTGCATGCCTAGGCGGTGGAAATGCGGTTACGATAATCGTTAAGATGTAAAAATTGAATACAAAAAGAGGTAGATAATATGGATATAGAAAGGATAGGAGTAGTCGGCGCAGGAACGATGGGTCACGGCATAGCACAGGTCTCGGCCGCAACTGGTTACGAAGTTGTCATAAGAGATATCAAACAGGAATTTTTGGATGAAGGCATGAAAGGGATAAAGAAATCCCTGTCCAAGAGTGTAGAAAAAGATAAGATATCAGAGGAAGAGAAAGAGGAAATACTGGGAAGGATCGATACCAGCCTAG
>JAGXLI010000048.1 GCA_018334755.1 Thermoplasmatota archaeon | reverse complement strand
GATATAGCCGGAGAGAAGGGGATATCTAAGATAAAGACGGAGAGCAATAATGAAAGCATCCTCAAGATAATCGAGAGATTGGGTTTTGAGAAGAGACCGGGCCGGATAGAATTCAAAAAGGCCTTGGAGGATTGATGTAGAGCGCCTTAGAGATATTGACCTTTTCTCACAGTATCAAAATCATCGCCCTCACAAACCGCCCTTTTTTAATCTCTTGCGAACATTGGCAACTTTTCTATCGGATAGGTCTGAATCCTTTAAACGTCCTATATAGTTTAAGAAAAAACTTTCGTTCTCAGACTTCAAGACCTCCCCGGTTTGATCCCAATACATCTTAGAGATCCTCTTCGTTACTTTTTTTACGAACTGCCCGAAGTATCCAGGGTACGTTTCGTTGTTCACTGAAGAATTCGCCTTTCTGTTCAAAAGGTCGTTGTATCTTGCTAGGTATCTCCCCGGATCGTCCGTTACGCGGTGATAGCTCGTGAGTCCATATTGATCCAATATCTTCGGGCAGATGAGAACGTACCTGAAGTCCCAGTCTTTGTAAATACTCTTTTCGTGGTTCGTTAAAAGGAAGGCCGCCTCTAAACCTTTCACGATCTGGTTCAATCGTTTTTTACCCTCGCCTTCTGAACTCGTATCGGTCTCGAGTTTCGACTCAAAGAATACAAAAATCTTCTTTTTTGGTATCATCAATACGGCGTCGTAACGAACTTTACTGTATTTATTGGAGATATCTAAAAACGAAACGTTCCGTCTGCTTTTCTCCTCGCCGCAGTGAACGGGCTTACAGGCGACTTCAAATTCGAACAGAAGGACCTTTTTTTCTTTATGGATCTGCTGCTTTTTCAAATGTAGATTTTTTCTGATCTTCGGTTTGGCCCATAGATCGTTTTCTCTCTTTTCAATGCTCTCTTTCTCGGATAAGCTTTGAAAGAAGGACTTCGACCACGAAGACCGCTTTGTTCTTCTCCTCGGCCGTTCAGATAAAGAGGAGATCTGAGACCAGCTGTCTAGATTACCCAGTACGAAAAGAGTAAGAGCTGTCTCGGAATTGGGATTGAAAAAACTGTCAGGATGTGGCGAATCCTTCAGAAGCGCCCTTTTTCTCCTTTCAGTTATCCCGTACCACAGGTTCCAATGTTCGTCCTCGAAATTTTGGTTCAGCAGAAGTTCCATCTGACCTTTTAAAGGATCATCCATCACTAAGAAAAAAGGATGGCCCAGTATTAAATATTAAAAAGGGAGGGAAGGGCGAAAGTAGATCCTCTAGAGACCCTTCAGTTCCTCTTCGTGGAGTTCGAGATGATCGCTTTCTATCTCGACTAAGGCCTCGAATAACTCCTGAACTCTAGGTTCTTCCGCCTCTTCGGCGAACTTTCGGTAATGTTCCATGGCTCTATCTTCTCTAGACCGCGCGTCCTCTATGTTCGCCTTAAGCTCTTCCGAACAATTCTCAACATCTTTGTCGATCTCGGGTTCTTCGATATCCAAGAACATGCTTATCGCCTCTGCATGTTCCGATTCGACTTTAGCCAGCCTTTTGAACATACCTTCCGTCTTCGTAGTCTCGGCCTTGTTATAGGCACAGTAATAGTATGTGGCGTTGTCGACCTCTAATTCTATAGCTTCTTCCAGATTTTCCTTCGACTTTTCGGTCAGGTCTACCTCCGGATATTCGTACTCCTCCGCGGGTTTCAAGAATTCCTCATCGGCTCCGCAGTAGGGACAATCCTTCGGTTTCTCTTCTCCCAGATAGGTTTCTCCGCATATCCAGCATCTATAAACTTTCAACATCTTGATCACTCTCTCTCCGGATAGTTGACCGAAATATAAATAGTTATTTGAATGATCTTCCATCTTTCACTTCACCCTCTGTTCGAGGCTGTCAAAAATTTAGTGATTTTGGCATTTTGAGAGATTCAGATCTATTTCTGAGGAAAATCGAGAGTCCATCTTTATCGTCGATGTCACTATAAATTTGACAGCCTCGGATCGTCCTAAACACTATATAATAAAAATCACATAAAGTATAAGGATAAGATGCTAGGGGTGAACCCTAAAATCCTCGTTATTTTTAGTGCTTTTTTGATAGTGGGTTCTGCTTCTGCTGGGTATTTAGTTTATACCGATAGTGAGGGCCCCATAGAAGAGGATAAAAATGATATAACAGATGATTCTTCAGAAAAGAAAAAAGAGGATGGGGCGAGCGACAGTCCATCTTCGGATGAAGGTGAAAACAGGTCTTTTCCTGAGAAAAATTATACCGTACCGGTCGAGGTAAAGAGTGGATCCCTAAAAAGAGAAGATCGGGTGGTATCGCTCGTAGTGAACCTCAGCAAAGAGATAAGAGGGGATGAAAAATTTGATGAAAACTCTCTTCGAGTGTATGAAACGAACGAAAACTGGACTCCAAAATGGGAGTCTATATTTCAGAAAAGGAGGTTGGATGAACACAGGATCGATGTAAGCTGGTTGATGAACGGTACGACTCCGATTAATACAACCCGCTACTACATCCTGCAGTTTGATACCATGGAAGATGGATCAAGTTCTCCAGTCGAGTGGGAGGACTCACCGATCGAAGTAGAAGATAAGGATGAGCAGATCTGGATCCGTGGTGACGAGTATGAGGTGAAGATAGACACACAGCGGGGAGGCTCTCGAGTAGTTAAGTATCATAATGGGACTCGAAAAGGGTATGTATTGGATACGACCTGGATGTCGTGGCATTCAGATACTTTCAACTGGCGGAACAAAGGTGGAGAGACCAACATCACCGCTAATGGACCGTTATATGCAACCCTGAAATTCACATCTGAAGATAAGTCGGATAGCTACACTTGGTACTTCTATCCCGACAGTATGCGGATAGAGCTTGAAGACGAAACACAGGAGATGTCTTTCGACACCCTCGCCGACAACGTGATCAATACCAACGGTACGTTGAATTGGAGCGACGGGACGACGGAGGAACTGCGAAAGACGAACCCCTCGGGAGGAGGTCCCCCTGAAGATCCGCCCGGTGACCGGCCGCCGGGGAGAAGGTTTTCAACTTATAGTAACATAACTGATTATTTCTATATCGTCGGTCCAGAAGATAAAGAACGGGATAGCAGTGCCGGTTTCTGGGCAGTGACAGAAGATAGGCTTAATCAGACGATTTACTGTGGCGGTGAGAAAGGGCTGCGTTGGAAAATGAACGGGAGTGAGGCGTGGTTCGGCTTTGCAGATTATGAGGAAACCAAAAATACCGCTCTTCGGTATCAGAACCCGCCGTGGGTTTTGAAGCATCCGACCATCCCGAAATACAAACGGATCCAGGTTTGGATACAGGATCTAGAGGACAGAACAGTGATAGAAGACTCCGATGCAGAAATCCTCCATGAGTATCTATCGTCTGTATTATTGCAAGCGGACGAGGAAACGATAGATAATCTCAGAGAAGCGGGCCTGGAAGTGGATATGCTGAAAGGTGGAAAGGAGTTATGGATCAAAGGACATCATTTCGATCCTATAACGGAAGGTTTGCCCTCCTTCTCCGATGATCTGACCACACGAGGATACGAACTAGGGTCTGAGGGGATTTATATAGTTCAAATGATCGGCCCGATAGCTCCTTCATGGAGAGAAAAGCTTGAAGATATGGGAGTGAAGATTATCAATTACCAGCCATCCAATGCTTACGAAGTGGTGATGACCCCGGAGTTGGCGGAAGAAGTGAAAGAGCGGTGGTTCGTGACCTGGGTCACGCCCTATCAGCCGGGGTTCAAGCTCGATGAAAACTTGAAAAAAGGAAATGTGAGTATAAGTTTGATCGAAAATGCAGCCGATGAGACGATTGAAGAACTCAAATCGATGGTTGAAATCGAATCAGTGGTAAAACATGCTCCTTATGGAACAACGTTGCGGGCAAAGATAGAAAATCGATCGAAATTTTCAGAGATCGCCCAGATGAAGGATGTTTATTATCTTTCCAATTATGACCAACCAGAAGTGTCTGGTGGGATGGCTGCGCAGATCACTGGAGGGGGATGTTGGTTCTGGGATTCAGACGAGAATCCGAATACGCCTTACAGAAAATACGGTGACCATGGTACATTAGCTAATCAAAAAGGTTACAAAGGTAATGGAGTAACCGTAGCGTTAGATGATAAGGGTTTTTATGGCCATCCTGATTTTGGAACTAGAGTAGTAGGTGGAGCAAGGTGGGATGGAATAGGATGGGAACAAGGAACATGGGGTCAGAATGAACACGGAACCCATTGCGCTGGTATAGCGGCAGGCAACACTTATGAAGGGGTAGGTACAACTGTAAAACAGTGGTTAGAAGATAAAAACTTTGACCCGGATGTAGGAAAATATTACGCAGGACAAGGGGCCGCTCCGAAAGCCAATCTTTATTTTCAGCATGGGATAGGTGCAGGTCCCGAGCAACCAAAAGGTGAAGAGGTTTACACAATTACTGAAAATGCGGCAAAATATTCTGACGCCTATATTCATTCGAATTCATGGAATCTTGGGAATTCTAATGGAGCATATGCTGGATCAGATGAAGGCTTTGACAAGGCAGTTCGAGATGCAAATAGTGAACAGAGCGGGAACCAACCAATGGTCATCACTGTCGCTGCAGGTAATGGTGGACTTTCCTCTGGGAATATAAAGCATAATAGTATAGAATCTCCAGCTACAGGGAAGAATGTGATTGGGGTTGGGGCAACGGAAAATTATATTCCTGCATACTCCCCTTCTTATGGTCAGGATATCAATATATTGTTTGATAGTAAGCCCGAAAACATTTTCACGCAAAATTCTCAAGGAAATATAGGTCTGCATGCTAGCTCCCGCGGTTGGACCGATGATAAAAGAGTCAAGCCTGATGTAGTAGCCCCAGGAGAAAGAGTGATTTCTACGGCTGGAGGCAAGGGCTATACGGTTAAGGATGGAACTTCCATGGCCTGTCCCAACGTTGCAGGAAACGCTGCAGTGGTAGTAGAATGGTATAAAGAAACGTATGGCCAAAAACCCAGTCCGGCGATGGTTAAGGCCCTGCTCATCAACACAGCCTATGACCTAGACGATCCTGAGGGTATTACTGGGCCCATACCAAACAGAGACGAAGGATGGGGGATGGTCAATCTTACGGCTTTAGTACGCGACGAAGCTCCTAATTTCCATATTGAGGACCAAAATGCTTTACTACAGGCTGGTGAAGAACATGAATACGCGATAGCTTCCCAAGATCTTTCCAAACCTCTCAAAATAAGTCTTGTCTGGACTGATAAAGAAGGCCAAACCGGTGATCACCTTCGTACATTGAAAAACAATCTTAATCTAGAGGTGGAAACTCCTAGTGGAGATACCTACCGCGGAAATGCATTTGAGGAGGGATGGGTACAGCCAAATCAAGCCACGATGGATGACTTCGATACTACTGGTGATGGCTATGATAATGTTAACAATGTGGAGAACGTCTATATCCCTCCAAACGATTTAGAATCTGGTCCGTACACCGTTCGCATAAAAGGAGAAGACATACCAGCGGACGCTAATAACGATGGCTTTGCTAACCAGGATTACGCTCTCGTTGTTCAGAACGGCGCCCAAAAAACTTTACATGAAGATCTTCAAGACGATGATGAGTATGATTTGATCGAAGACGGAAATTATCGGGAGATGCTCGACATCCCGGAGCCTATAAGTAAGATTCAGGTCGATTGGAATTATTCTTTAGCTGTAGAAGGGAGCGGGAATGCTGAGTCACACATAGAGCTGTATATTGATGGGCGAAAAGTTGACTCTAAATGTATATCTGGACCTACCGCTTCAATAGAAGAACATTTAATAAAAGTGTACGAAGTAGAGGATAGTGATGATGAACTAGAGATAAAAGTTAAAGGTTATGGCCAAGGGGAGTACTACAAAAGTGTACTTAAAAAGATAACCGTCAAGGCACCCACATTTATTAGGTATACTCTCACTTTGGAAGGTAGTTCTGGAGGAACAACTCACCCGCGCCCTAGGAGTTATACTTATCTGCAAGGCAAAGGAGTTACGGTTGAGGCCTTACCTTACCGGCTCTACGAATTTAGTTACTGGGAAGGGGATGTGCTAGATGAGAAAAGTGAAAATAACCCTCTCCATTTAAGGATGGATCAAGACAAAACTATACAGCCCAAGTTCGAATACCACCCCACCTTTGATCTTACAATACTCAACTCTACAGGGGGAACCACTTCTCCACCCCCAGGCACTTACACTTACGAGAAAGGTGAAACCGCGACTGTCTATGCTAATCCGGACGACGGAAATGTATTTAACAAGTGGCGTGGGGATGTCCCGGACCGGAAAAATGAAAATAACCCAATCGAGTTGTGGATGAATAAAAACAGAACGATCTGGGCAGAGTTTACTACTGCTAGCCCCTCACATAATCTTACGATAGGCACACTCTCTGGTGTGAGTGCTAACTCGAACACAGGAGTTTACACTTCTCACCACCAATCCTCTCCAAGCACTTTAGAATCTATCCCGACTCATGATTCTTTATCCGAAATAAGCTCCTCTGGTGGGACTACCAATCCAGAACCAGGGACACACACCTACCCGGAAGGTAAAAATGTCACCATAGAAGCCATCCCTAACCCTGATTCTTATTTCATCCAGTGGAGCGGTGATGTGCCAGAAGACAAAAAGTATGATAGGATAGTCAATCTAACGATGAACCAGAACAGGAGTGTTTTGGCAATATTTGGGGAGTATACAAATTCCTCCAACAGCGAAACTAATGAGATGGAAATAGGGATCCATAGTCATGATCTAGATGATACTGGCATTCTGGGGTCCATGCCTGAAGAGATATCTCTATCCAACCAGTGGATCGGTAGTATCACGCGTGTCCAAAAAGATGAAAAGATGGCCGATCTGGCGAAGAAGGAAAAAGATCATGGAGATGAATTTCAAGACTAGTTAGAGGAACGTGATCAGATGAACTATTGGAAAATACTGGCGTTTTGGTTGGTGACCTTGCTGATAGTTGGTGGAGTTGGTGTTAACTTTTCGTCTACGGCGAGTGAAGAAGAAATTGAAGGAAGAGTCACTTCATTCGCTGGAGGTAGCGGAACTGAATCTAGTCCGTATTTGATTAGTAATGTCACTCAGCTACAGAATATGAATCAAAACCTGGGAGGGCATTATAAATTAATCAACGATATAAATGCGAGTAAAACGAAGGATTGGAATGATGGGAGAGGGTTTGTACCAGTTGGAAATGATAACGAGGGTTTTACCGGGAGTTTGGATGGCCAGGGATATGATATCGATGGGCTATGGATCAACCGGTCTAGGTATCATTGTATAGGTTTATTTGGAGAGATGAATGAAAGTGCCTCTGTAAAGGATGTAAGTATCGTAGATGCAGACGTGAGCGGAGGAGGGTATGTCGGCGGACTCGTGGGAGTGAACCGTGGGACGGTCATGAATTCGTATGCGACTGGAAACGTGAGCGGAGCAGGGCAAGTCGGCGGACTCGTGGGATTTAACAGTGATGTGGAATGGGCCAGTGGCATGGTAAGCGACTCGTATGCTACCGGAGACGTCAGCGGATACGAGAATGTCGGCGCCCTCGTGGGAGGTAACCATGGGACGGTCAATAACTCATATGCGACTGGAAACGTGAGCGGAAGGGATGACAATGTTGGCGGACTCGTGGGATATAACGGGGGCACGGTATCAAACTCGTATGCCACTGGCAATGTGAGCGGATACAGTAAAGTAGGCGGGCTCGTAGGAAAAAACAAGGATGGCACAGTCAGTAACTCATATGCGATTGGGGACCTGATTTGGGGATACTGGTATCTGGGCGGACTCGTAGGGGAGAATACAGGCACGGTCAACAACTCATACGCCGCCGGGAAAGTGGTCGGAAATGAATTTGTTGGCGGACTCGTAGGGGAGAACGATGGCACGGTCAATAACTCGTATGCGACCGGAAATGTGAGCGGGTGGAGGAAGGTGGGTGGACTTGTGGGAAGTAACTATCCTGGTATAGTCAGTAACTCCTTTGCAACCAGTAAGGTGGCTGGGGACCGGCTTGTCGGTGGACTTGTGGGAAGTAACTATCGTGGTATAGTCAGTAACTCCTTTGCAACCGGAAACGTGAGCGGAAGCGACGATGATGTTGGCGGACTTGTGGGATATAACTTCAATGGCAGGATCAACAACTCATATGCGACCGGAAATGTGAGTGGAAACGAGAGCGTCGGCGGGCTTATAGGACATAATAAAGGCACGCTCAGTAATTCATATGCAACTGGAAACATAAGGGGGGAGAATTATACCGGCGGACTCGTGGGGGAGAACGAAGGCAACGTATCTAACTCTTTCTGGGATATGAACACCACGGGGCAGTCCTCGAGCACTGGCGGTACCGGCAAGACAACGGGAGAGATGAAGGATATCGGTACTTTCACGAATCTATCAACTGAAGGATTAGACGAGCCGTGGGACTTTGTTGGCGATCCAAACGATGATAACGGGAAAGAAGACATCTGGGATATAGACGAGGATGAAGAGATCAACGATGGTTACCCCTTCTTGAGTTGGGAGGGGCCCTACCAACTGACCGTGAACATAGAAGGCCAGGGGACGGTTAAAGCCAATAATGAAGAAATCAAAGATGGCGAGACTCTAGTCTATAAAATGGGCACAGAGGTTGAGATCGAGGCTGTCGCTGGAGAGGGTATGGTCTTCGAAAGATGGGTCGGAGACAACGAAACCGTAACTGATCCAGAAGCGAATCTTACTTCTATGACTATCCAGGGCAATCATTCGATCACGGCTAAATTCACCGCGATTTATGATCTCACTATAGACTCTACTACTGATGGTAATGTAACGCTACCTGGGGAAGGGAGTTTCACCTATGAAGCGGGAGAAGAAGTAGAACTCGAAGCGGTAGCGGATCTAAATCATCACTTCGTCAGGTGGACAGGTGACAACGGAACTATAGCTGATCCCGAATCAAATCGAACTTCCATAACCATGGAAGACAACCATTCGATCACGGCTAAATTTGCTGTGGATACTTATGAACTCACTATCGATTCTACTGAAGGTGGTAACGTAACACTGGCTGGAGAAGGTTCCTTTACCTATGATGCGGGAGAAGAAGTAGAGATCGAGGCTGTCGCTGATCCTGACTATCACTTTGTCAAGTGGGCAGGTGACAACGGAACTATAGCTGATCCCGAATCAAATCGAACTTCCATAACCATGGAAGACAACCATTCGATCACGGCAAAATTCGCTGTAGATACTTATGATCTCACCATAGACTCTACTTCTGGGGGTAATGTAACACAACCCGGCGAAGGAAGTTTTACCTACGAGTGGGGTGAATCAATAGAACTTGAAGCGTCGTCGAAGCAAAATTATCACTTCATTGAATGGATAGGGGACAACGGAACTATAGCTGATCCCGAATCGAATTTAACTACTATAACTGTGGAAGACAACCATTCGATCACGGCTAAATTTGCTGTAGATACGTATGAGCTCACTATCGATTCTACTAAAGGTGGTAACGTAACATTACCTGGCGAAGGCAGCTTCACCTATGAAGCTGGAGAAGAGGTAGAACTTGAAGCTGTCGCTGACCCTGACTATCACTTCATTAAATGGACAGGTGACAACGAAACGATAGCTGATCCAGAAGCAAATCTAACTACTATAACTATGGAAGACAACCATTCGATCACGGCTAGATTTGCTGTAGATACTTATGAACTCATTATAGACTCTACTGAAGGTGGGAACGTAACGCTACCCGGGGAAGGTACCTTTACCTACGAATCAGGGGAAGAAGTGGAGATCGAGGCTGTCGCAGACACGGACTACCATTTCAGCGGGTGGACGGGTGATGATGGGTCTGAAAGAAATACGATCACGATAACGATGGACAGCGATAAGAACATCACTGCTCACTTCGAACCGATCCCGGTAGAGTACTACCACTTGACCGTGAACGTAGAAGGAAACGGTACGGTAATTGTGAAAGGAGAGGAAGTAGAAGACGGATGGATACAAGAATACGAAGAAGGTACTGAGGTCACACTCAACGCCACGGCAGACGAAGGTTGGATATTCGATGGATGGACCGGAACAACAGAAAGTGGTCAAGAGATAACAGTGAATGTCACCGAAGACATGGACATAACCGCTACATTCGCAGAGGAAGAAGATGTAGATGGTGACGAAGATGATGAAGACGATGAAGACGAGATACCGGTCTTCACATTTGCACTCTTGATAATACTCGCTGCTATATTGGTCATATGGGCGATGAGGAGGAAGAAAAAGAAAGAGTTGCCGGTATTGGAAAAGGCCGAGAGTCTGGAAGAAGATGAATAGAGGGGCAGAAATTCACCGAGTTAGAGGCTTAACAGGAGTGTGTCAACTTTTAATGATATCGATGATGCAGTACATGCAGTACTTGGTACCCTTCAAACTACTCTAACCTCAACCTATCTAAAAAGCGAATTATCACTAAATTTTTGGCAGTCTCCTCTGTTCTCAATGTTTAAGTAAGACTTTTAAGATTCTCAATCTGATGCTGAAGGATCTTTACGAAGTGATCGAGGAACTCTCCGAGACTCCAGAAGATTGGGGCGAGCCTTCTTTCAGTCAGGAGCAGTACTACGATACGGTGCCGCTCTCGGAAGAAAATCTGAACGGATATGATGTGAAGAATGGCGATAGAGTCATCTGCTGTGTGGATGGAGGCAACAACAAGATATACGAATCTCCCACCGATAGTATCGACCTGATAAAGATATACTTCAACCTGTTCAGGGGCAAGGAGAGAGTGAAGAACTTCGATCCATGGACAGCTTTCTTGGTCTCCGAGTTCGAAAACGACGAGATAAGATGTGAGTTGAGACCCTTGAACGACTCATTACCTATAGAAAAATTGAACTACGTCTTAAAGGATGAAGAGATGGAAGAAAAAAAGCCCTCCACTGCAGGCCATACTATAAGAAAGTACCTAGAATGGAAAGCCATGGAATATGCGGTAGAAGAACATCTTGGACCGGGAGATATACTCGTAAAAGACGGTGTCCTTCAGACCACGGTTGAGAGGGAGAGGAGGTTCGCCGAGAGGACCTATGAAAAGGTGGAGGAAAATGAAGTGGTCATGCTGGGTATAGCTAAGACGAGTTCTCTAATGACCACTACAGGCTATCCCCTGGTCGCTTCGGTGAACTCAATGGCTCGTGAGACCGATAAAGATTTGTGGTACTATCATCCGATCGCTGATAATTCCAACCCAGATCACAAAGGAGAGATGTATATAGTAAAGTATCATCCCTCTTCGACCTATGCTTTCAGGACTGAGTTCTATAGGGAGAAGAGTTACAAAGATGAAGTGCGTGAAGATGTTCTCGGTCACCTCGCTTTCCAGGCTAAGGACCCTATCTTTTTGGGATATCCGTACGGCCTAGTAGATGCGGACAAAAAGGCGAGAGTTACCGATGAGGAAGTCGAATATCTGAAGAATATGGGCGATAACAGGATGAATAAAACCTTTAGAGATAAGATCAATTCCGTCAACGCTCATGATAAACTGAGCAACATATAAGAGATGATATCATGCCTATAGGCCAGATCGTCGGAGGAGAGTATGGAGAAGTACTGATCCGTCAGAAGAGCGGAGAGACCATCGAGATAGGAGACCTTCTATCGATAGAAGACGTTATCTTGCAAATACTTGACCTGGAGTACGGTTCTCTCCTCGAGCAGAACGATATCGAGAGGATGAGCGGGATGGAGCTGGAGGGTTATGAAGAGACCAGCCTGATGGAAGAGGAGATAAGGAATTACATCTATGCGAAGGCAAAACCGTTGGTCAGGATCAAGGATGGAAAGGCCCGGATACCTAAAGTTCTTCCCAGCTTTTTTGGAAATCTGGAAAGGGTAAGTCAGGAAGATTTTGATTTTCTGGAAGAGCCTGAAAACAGTCTTTATCTTGGTAAAGTCAGGAGCGGCTCTCAAGTGTTGAATGTTCCGATACACATCAACGGTAAAGAAGCCCTCTCTCACCACATAATGATCCCAGCGACGACGGGCAGAGGAAAAAGCAATCTGGTCAAGGTCATGCTGTGGCACCTCATACCCAAGGAATATGCCGGTCTGCTGGTCATAGATCCCCATGATGAATATTATGGGAGGAACGAAGTTGGAGCTAAAGATCATCCTGAAGCCGGTAAAAAGGTAGATTATTACTCGACGAATCCCCCGGCCGGCGGTTATCAACTACGTATCAATCTTTCTATCCTAAAACCCTGGAATCTTCAAGGTATTGTCGAGCTTTCGGAAGCGCAGAGCCAGGCGCTGTACGTGTATTACAGCCAACATGGAAAGAACTGGTTGGAAGCTCTGTTGACTTCCGACCAAGAGGAGGCCGATATGCACGGGGTTAGAGAAACGACGTTAGACGCGTTAAAACGAAAACTCAAACTCACTTTCGACCTATCGGTGAAGACTGGAGAAGTAAGGGCTAGAGGGAATATATTCGTTAACCAGGGATCGGAAAGTCTCGTTAAAGACATAGTCGATGCGATCGAGGAAGGAAAGAAAGTCATCCTGGATACGAGCTCGATGCCCGAAAATAAAGAACTGCTGATCGCGGGTATAATCACTGATCGTATCTTCAAGAACTACAAAGATTACAAGGAGAAGGGCGAATTGGAAGAGAAACCTACGGTGGGTATCGTTATAGAGGAAGCGCCTAGAGTTCTAGGTGATAGGGCCGGAAGGAACGTCTTCCATCAGATAGCCCGGGAGGGAAGAAAATTCCGTGTCGGTCTCGTAGCTATAACTCAACTTTCAAGTATGATACCAAGAGAGATACTGGCGAACATGAACACCAAGATAATTTTAGGTAACGAGATGAAGAGTGAAAGGGACGCCATAATAGGAAGCGCCGCTCAAGATCTATCGAAGGACAGCAAGAACATCGCCAGCCTGGATAAAGGTGAGGCGATAGTGAGCAGTATCTTCACTAAATTTGCGGTACCGATAAAGATCGATCTTTTCGAAGATATGGTGGAAGAGGAAAGGGGAGAGGACAAGAAACTGGAGTTCTTTGGATGATGGATGCGAAAAACATACCGAAATGGTTCTCCACCCGTTATCCTCTTCTGTTGATGGCTCTTATAAGCCCAGCTTTGATCTGAGAGAAGGTGAAACTATACCTTCAATTATCGTATTGTAAAATATCTTCCTCTTGATCTACCTCTTCATCTCCAGCTTCCTCTAATTTCTTTTTCTCTTCTTTTCCCTCAGTGGTATCATACACTTTCTCGTCCTTTTCCTCTTCATACAGATATCCGTTTTTCATCTTTCTAGTGTACAGATAATATATCCCGCCGGCTGACACTGCAATTCCTGCTGATATCATGAAAAATTCCAGGTACCCTCCGGTCCTGACGATGATCGAAGAAAACGGTCCTTTACCGATTATCATCTCGAAGCGAGTTACTCTGTAGTCGTGAGAGCTTATTACCAGAGAATATTCACCGTCTTCCGGGATCTTCGGGTGCGCTATGACCTCTTTAGTTTGAAGACTGGAGGCTTCTTCTATCTTTTCCACGTCAGTGTATGATTTGTTTTTGTAATCATCTAGTTCCGTCTTCGGGATGAGAACGACCTCGACGGAAGGAAGGCGCGTTACCGTCACTCTCAAATGAATCTTGTCGCCCTTATCGGCCCTAAAGTTGAAAATGTAGACCTCGCTTTTATTATGTAGGAACTGGGAATGGGTATGTGGTAAAAAAGGAAGAGGTTCGCCGCTCTGGAGAGATGTATCCCCTTCTTCAAATCCTTTATAATTTCGCTCTATACCAGAAAATTCAGCTGCGGCTGAAGGGATCGAGTTGACCATCAAGATGGTGATGACTGTCGAGATCACAAAGAGATTTTTCCATCTGATATTACCATACCTTCTCTATTCAGCATAGAAAAATTATTTTTAAACTTTTTCTACTCGGATTTTAAGCAAAAGATTCAAGTCCCACTAATTTTTATCTCTCAACCAGAAGTATCTGAAGATTATCAGGAGGTCAAATATCTGAATAAAAAAACCACGATCGGCTCGATATTCTTCCTCTTCCTCTTGGCTTCATGGCTCATAGGGAATATGATGAATTTTAATTATGAGGCTAGTGGTGGAAGTTTTGATCTTTCCTTTCTTGCTCCCTTGATGATACTCCCGCTGTTCGTTATGACTGGAGCGATATTTTATAAGGGCAGAACAAGGATGTTTTTAAGCATATTCAGTTTTGCCTTGTTCTGGATAATAGCACCGGTATTTTTCCAGGCTATCAGCTCTCTTTATATCGGTCTTATCTTTTCTGGAACGTTTTTGATAACTTTCGCTTTTTGGAAAGGCTACATCAGCTTGAAGAAGATGGTCGCCTTCACAGCTACCCTCTTCGGGTTAGGCGGCTTTTTTGTATATCTATACAGCGACATCTACGGCCAGGCTCTATATGACTGGGGTACAACTTGGATCCTGAGCCGCGTTGAAGATGCAGAGGCGCCCTCCATCTTACCGTGGGACGAGACCAGAGCTGTGATGGATAGCTTCGGCGGTCCCGGGATATTCTTATTGATCATCATCTCGATAGTGGCCGTGACCTTTTTCGTTTACCAGAGGTTCGAACCGTTCAGCTTGTCGGCATCAGATGAAGAGGACGAGGATGAGGGAGAAGAGATCGAGAGTGACATATCTTCTACCGTGGATAAAGCTATCAGCGAGCTTCATGAAGGAAAAGACATCGAGTCTACAATCATGAGATGTTATCAGCGGATGTGTTTGATCCTGGAGGAGGAAGGTGCGGAGAACGAAGAATTCATGACGCCGAGGGAATTCGAAAAGAGCGCGACTGAAAATTTAGCGGTGCCGACTTCAAAGGTCTCCGATATCAGGGAGATCTTCGAGATGGCTAAATACAGCTCACATCAGCTTGATGAGGAAATGAAAGAAAGAGTCGTGAAAGATCTCAGGGACTTGAGGAACGAATTGGAGTAGAACTATGGCTGACATAACTGGTATGATATCGAGGACGAAAGAGGACTTATTCGGCCGAAGGGGTGAGTCGAAGGTCTTCTACTTCTTTATAGTTCTGCTCGCGGTGTTCTTTTTGATAATGGTACTGGGAGAGGGAGACGAAGTAACGGCACTGATAGGAAGTGTTGCTGGATACGTTCTGCTTGTGATCATCGCCTACAGCCTGATAGACTGGACCTCGAGTAATACTGAAAATTCCGAATTTTTGAGCGGAGAAGATAATCTGGAGGAAGATGTCAATCTCAGGATACAGGAAACTTCAGAGATCGTTAAAAGAGCTTTCGAAGGAAAAGAGGTAAGTCAGGAACGCTTGGAAGAGAAGATCGAGGAAACATTTCTCATCAAGCTGAAAGAAAAACGAAATCTTGATGAGAAAGACGTGCAAAAATTGTTGAAAGATGAGGAGGAGTTCCGAAAGGTCGTCAACGATGAAGTGATATCAGATTTTATTTTATCCGATAGGGAAGACAGAAGCTCAGACGAGGATTCAAAGGGATGGATTGAAAAAACTAGAGATATATTGGTTTCGGATAGAAAGGGGGAAGAAGAGAAAAGATACAAGAAAGATATGGTCGACATCATAGGGAGGATCGAAGAATGGGAGTGAAAAACAAAAGGATCATCAAACCTACCTTCTTCTGGGGGTGCTTGTTTTGAAGAAGAGTAAACCTTTCCTCTACCTGGCGGTTTTAGCGGTAGTAGGTTTGATCCTGGGTAATCTATTCAGGAGCTGGATATTTTTGGTCGGCTCCATATCTTCACTAGCATTTTTTGTCATCGCGACTAGATCCCTCCCTCCAGAAGATCTAGAAGTTGAGATTTCCAGAGAATCAGAGGAGAAGGAGGTATATCTCGGAGACGAACTGAAGATAAAGATCAACGTGGAAAATAAAGGAGGTAAAGTTAGATTTTTAGAGATATATGACCTTCTCCCTTCAATAGTCGAGATCGAAGAGGGATCGAACCACCAGATATTAGAGTTGGAGAAATACGAGACAAAGGAGATGGAATATAAGATCTCATTCCCAGTAACTGGAAAGGTAGAACTCGGTCCGATCGAATTGAAGTATAAAGATCCTCTGAGCCTTTTTTCTAAGGAATGGCGATCTGAAAAAAAGATGATGATACAGGTCCTTCCCGCCGTAGAAGAGATGCAGTCAGTCGATCTCAATCCCAGCTTCACTAAATATTGGCTGGGAAATATAAAGTCGAAGAGTATAGGCGTGGGTAGTGAATTCTTTTCGCTCCGAGAATATCATCCTGGAGATCAGTTCAGAGATATAAACTGGAAAGCTACGGCCCGTAACCTCTCACCGATCACGAACGAATATGAAGGTGAAAAATCTGGAGACGTCATCTTGGTGGTAGATGGATATCACGAAGGTGTGGTAGGAACACCGCACAATAACACGCTGAAAACGTCTATCAATGCGGCCGCGACCCTGGCCTCCAATATACTTTCTAACCGGAACCGCGTGGGACTTATAGTTTTAGGCGATTATCTCAACTGGGTATTTCCCCAGACGGGTAAAAATCAATTCCATAGGATCATGGGAAATCTTACCAAATTAGAAAGCGGAGGATCATGGAATCTGGAAGAGGTCAAATGGCTCCTCAAGGACTTTTTCCCGAGGAGGAGCCTGGTGATCTTCATCTCACCCTTGACCGTCCCGGAGTTCAGCGAGACCATAGTCAATCTCGGCATGGACAAATATGATGTCATGGTACTTTCTCCGGACCCTCTAAAGATAGAAAAGGAGATAGTGGGTAAAGATAAGGAGTTAGAGGCCCATGAAGAGATATCTGAAAGGCTTTATGAAACCGATAGAAAGAATCTGATAAAGAGGCTCTGGAGATATGGAGTAGTGGTCGATTGGGACCCGACAGAACCCCTTGAGCCCACACTAGAGGAGGTGTTAAAATACCAGAAAACAGCGAGAAAGCCGTGAGTTCTGAAAGTTCTGAAAGATTTCTTCTCCCTATAGGCCTTATAATCGCTCCGCTGTTGGCCAGTCTGGTTTCCCTCCACTCCGTTTACTGGTTCTTCCCGATACTTTTCGGCTTGGTCCCCCTTATAGGATATTTATTGAAAAGATCATTCTTCCTCGATCTCGGTATAGCGCTTTCGATCCTTTCGTTTCTCTTTGTAAATAGGGGCCTGACGTTCAGCCTGGTAAACCTCTTGACCGTCGTTGCGGTCTTCTTTTTGTTCCTAGCTGTCTGGTTCACGGCTAGAAATGTACTACTTATAAAAAGGATGAGATCCGCTCAGGATGATACTTCAACTTTAGGTTCGATCGCCTCTTATCGGAAAGCTTTTCTGGGAGACATATTTAAGAACATTTTTGCAGGAGCCTTTCTTTCCATCGTGGCATCCTTTCTAGCGATGTACAGTTCTATAGGATCGATAAAAAGCTCTTCAGTGCAGATGCTGTTGATAGTCGCTTTCTCTACAGTAGTATTCTTCATAATCTACCTTATGATCAAGATGCTCACGTCGGATGCCTAGAGCGAAGGATGATCGACTTGTCCTAGCTGTTTTCAGGACTACTGGCAGACCGCTTGGTTCTTTTTGTGCTTCCAGAAGCTTCCCAACTGTGAGATCAGATCATCGAGCCCCGTCATTATCATCGTGATTGACTCCTGATTAGATAAGTATTATGGATATGGGTTCCTTCTTTTTTACTCCCCATACGGCATGTTCAAACCCTCGAAAGCGAATTTCTTCAACACCTCTAAATCATTCTTCCTTTCCCCTAAATCCAATCTAGATAATTTTAAAATTCTAGTATCTAAGTTGAACTTTTCCTTTTTGACAAGCCTTTCCAGGTCTGATACTGAGATGTCTGAGAGATTGTATTCCACACTACAGGCGATTTTAACGGCATGGGGAACGTTTTCCTTCCCTACAGATTCTTCCAACTTCTTGAATATCAGGTATCCCAGGATATACCTGGGAGGTTGACCTAGGTTTCTAAAGGATTTCTCCC
>JAGXLI010000047.1 GCA_018334755.1 Thermoplasmatota archaeon | reverse complement strand
CTCTCTTCGCTCTCTTCTTCTACAACGCCGAACCTGACCTCTTTCAATCTTCTGTCCCATTCCAAACTCTTTATGGTATCGTCTATCTCACTCATCTTTATCGTCCTCGTCTTCTTTATCATCTTGAGAATCGTTCTCCTCTTTTAAATCTGTTTCCTCTTCAAGGTCACCCTTTTGAGCTAGGGTTATCAAACCGCTGCAGCTCTCACAGGCATTCAATTCTTCGTTCCAGCAGTCGTCTTCCCCCTTGTCTTTACACACCCATCTCCCACAGAAGCCGCACTGTGTTATCTGCTCCCTCTCCTTTATACCCTGACAGAGGTCGCAGACGAACTTGTCCATGGAATAAAGGTCGTCTTCTGGCTTCTCCCCCGGCTCCCGTATCTTCTCGATGACTTCGGTCACTCTTTCGAACGCGTCTTTAGAGGACATGGTTATGGAAGTATTTTTTCTGATTAAAAATTTTCCGATTTTTCCGCGAAATATTTCAGAAGAGTTAAGTATGCCTTTCTAGGTGAACTCTCTGTATGGGATACAAGAGAAAGGACGAGTACTATCATAAAGCCAAGGAAGAAGGTTACCGGTCTAGAGCCGTTTACAAGCTCAAGCAGATAGATGAAAAGTTCGATGTCTTTTACCAAGGTAACGTGGTTGTGGATCTGGGAGCGGCCCCCGGAAGCTGGAGCGAGTATGCCGTGGAGAAAGCGGGGAAAGAAAACGTTCTAGCCGTGGACAAGGAAAGGATGAGGGATATCGAAGGGGTGACCTTTCACCGGGGAGATATGACCGACGAGAATTTTGTTAAGAGGATCTCAATAATAGCGGGAGACGTCGATGTGGTTATAAGCGACATGTCTCCCAATCTGACAGGTAATTATTCCATGGACCACGCAAGGTCGATACATCTGGCGAAGATGGCGCTGAATTTTTGTTTGATGAATATGAAGAAGCGTGGACGGTTCGTAGTCAAAGTATTCCAGGGAGAGGACTTCGAAGATTACATGGATAAAGTCAAACAAGTATTTTCATCGGTCTACGGGCATTCACCTAATGCTTCGAGGGAATCCAGCTCCGAGATGTATATCATAGGTAAGGGCTTCACGGGATAGTTCGTAAGGAACGAGCAAGGACAACCCTTTTATACTACCTGAATTCTTAAGCCAAACCACAGCAGATTAGGATTCACATCCTCATTTCAGAAGCTACATCAAAAGGAGGAATCACTTTGCCCGAGGAAGAAGAAGAAGGAGAAGAAGAAGAATTCCAATATATCGTCCGGATGAAGAACACGGACCTAGATGGAAGTAAACCTGTACCTTACGCTCTTAGAAATATCAAGGGCGTGGGTATGAGAGTTGCCGAGATAGCAGTAAACTTTACAGACCTGGATCCAACCACCAGGATAGGCAGACTGGAAGATGAGAAGATCCAGCAGCTCGAGAAAGCTATCGATAAGTTCTGCGACGACGCTCCAGCATGGGCGGTCAATCGTGAAAAGGACCCGGTCACTGGAGAGCATCATCACGTCCTCAAGAACGAACTCAATACGGTGAACAGAGAGGACATCAACAGGATGAAAAAGATAAGCTGTTATAAGGGTGTAAGGCACGAGAAGGGACTGAAAGTCCGAGGGCAAAAGACCAAATCTAACGGAAGGACCGGGATGGAGCTCGGTGTCGAAAAGAAGCTCGCCAAAGCACAGGCACAGGAAGAAGCCGAGGAAGAAGAATGATGGAGTGATAATATATGGGAGATCCAAAGACCAGCCGGCGAAAATACGAGAAACCTTCACATCCCTGGCAGGAAGAGCGTATAAAGGAAGAGAACGATTATATCAGACACTATGGTTTGAAGAACAAAAAAGAATACTGGAAAGCTAGATCTGTATTGAAGAATATCCGGGCACAGGCTAGAAATCTTCAGGCCCGGTTGAGATATGGAGAGAAACAGGCTACTGAAGAGAAAGAAGATCTCTTGGACAAGCTCAGAAAGAAGGGGTTCCTAAAGGGCCAGGATCACGGTCTCAACGATATACTCGGTTTAACGATCGAAGACATACTCAACAGGAGACTCCAGACTTTAGTTTACCATAAAGGATTAGCACATTCCGCGGAACAGGCGAGACAGTTCATAACTCACGGTCACATCTCTATCGGCGGTAGAAAAGTGACAGTACCGAGTTATATAGTGAAGAAGGAAGAGGAACCAACTATCGATTATTATTCAAATTCACCTCTCTCGGAGGAACTTCATCCGGAAAGACCTGAAGAAGAAGTGACTCCGACCAGGATCCCCAAGATGATAGAGAAAGAAAAAGAGAAAGACTTTGAAGGAGATAGGAGATGATATAGATGGGAAAATGGGGCATAGCTCACGTATTCGCATCTTACAACAACGTGATGATAACGATAACCGATGTCACTGGTGCAGAGACTCTAGCAAGCTATTCCGGCGGTATGGTGGTCAGACAGGATAAAGATCAGTCCTCACCCTATGCGGCCATGGAGGCGGCCGAGAAGGCGGTCAGCGACGCTAGGGATAAAGGCGTAACGAAGCTTCACGTTAAAGTGAGGGCGCCTGGAGGCAACAAGTCGAAATCCCCGGGTCCGGGCTCTCAGGCAGCTATCCGTGCATTCGCTAGGTCTGGAATAAAGATAGGAACGATAGAAGATGTCACACCTGTCCCACACGATTCCACCAAACCGAAAGGTGGAAGAAGGGGCAGAAGAGTATAGATCTTTAAAGATCGAACTCACAGGTTTTCAAAAGGGAAAAAAAATGGAGATAGAAGTTAGAGAATTAAAGGAAAGAAAAGCTGAACTGCTGCTATCAGATACCAATCCACCGATGGCGAACGCTCTAAGGAGGGTACTTATCGCTGACGTTCCGAGCCTCGCTATAGAGGATGTTGAATTTCATCTAGGTACTATCGGAGCTGAAGAGGAAGATAAAGAGTATGAAAGCTCGGCGCCTATCTTCGACGAGATCCTAGCTCATAGACTCGGGATGGTACCCATCCCTACCGATCTAGAACTGTTCGAATATAGAGATGAATGTGAAGAATGTGGTGGAGAGGGCTGTCCCAACTGCACGATAATATACAGCCTCAATAAGAAGGGGCCGTGTACCGTTTACTCCGGCGATCTGATACCGGTCGGAGAGAACGATCTGAAGCCGGTGGATGATCTCATCCCTCTGACCAAATTAGATGAGAATCAGGCATTGCTTCTATACGCTACGGCAGAGATGGCCACTGCTAAGGAACATACGAAATGGCAGCCCACCAGCGGTGTAGCATACAAGTATTATCCCGAGATCGATATCGATCAGGAGAAGTGTGACGAGAGCTGTCAAGAGTGTGTCGAAGCCTGCCCTATCGATATCCTGGAGGAGGATGACGGAGAACTTGTCGTTACCGATGTCGAGGAATGTAAACTTTGCTCCGCCTGTGAGGAGGCGTGTGAGACGGGAGCTATCGAGATTAACGGACGTGAAGATAAGTTCATCCTCACTTTCGAAAGCGACGGTTCACTTCATACTAGAGAGGTCTTGAAGAAAGGTCTAGAGGTCCTTTTGGAAAAATTCGGGAACGCCGTCGAACTCAGCGAAGATATTTAGAAGAAATGCCTCTTCGAGTTGGCACTTCACGATGAATGGTTGATTTTAATTTCAAAGTTCATAAAGCGAGTGACGCGGAAAAGATTTCCACTAACAAGCAAGTTTCACTCGCAAACTCGTTCCAACTTGCGAGGGTAGCCAAGCATGGCCAACGGCGCAGCGTTGAGGGCGCTGTCCTGCAGAGGTCCGAGGGTTCGAATCCCTTCCCTCGCATTTTCACATATCTGGAACAGGGTGGAAGATATTGAAAATCGAAGGAACACTTTTTGTTCCTGATGATTGCGAGGGCCGTGCCCGAGCAAAAGAAGGAATCTCTGATTCCTTACGAATCCTGAGAACTTCGTTCGAAGGAGAAGAGGAATCTCTGATTCCTTACGAATCACGAGGGCTTAGACCGAGTGAAAGATGGAAGATTTTTTTGATAAAAATATTCACTAAAACTATGTAAGACTATCTTCGATAGCCCAAAACAAAAGATTCTTTTAGAAAATATTTTATCATGGGAGACATGTAGTTTACTGAAAGTCTAGGGTTCGAGAAGATGGCTAGGGATCTAACAGAGCTTTCGGAAAGCGAGGTAGAAGAGATACCGGGGGAGGAATTGGTCGAGCTGCTGATAAATGAAGTCGGTAAAAGAGGAACGGCAGATGAGATCATCGATGAAGCCCTAGAGATAGCGAGGAAAATCTCTCGTGACTCAGAGAGAGCTACGGCTCTCGAATATGTCGTCGTCGCTATGGCTGAGAATCGGCAGGAAAAAAGAGCCCTTGAGATAGCGCGGAACATCTCTGATGACTACTCGAGAGCTACGGCTCTCAAGAAGGTAGCTGAGGCTGTGGCTGAGAATGGGCAGGAAAAAAGAGCCCTAGAGATAGCGAAGAAAGTCTCTCGTGACTCAGAGAGAGCTACGGCTCTCAAGGATGTAGCCGTGGCGGTTGCTGAGAATGGACAAGAACAAAGGGTTGTAAAAATCCTTGATGAAGCCCTAGAGATAGCGAGGAAAATCTCTCGTGACTCAGAGAGAGCTACGGCTCTCAGGGATTTAGTCGGGGCTGTGGCTGAGAATGGGCAGGAAAAAAGAGCCTTTGAGATAGCGAGGAGCATCTCTGATGACTTTGAGAGAGCTCGGGCTCTCAGGGATGTAGTCGGGGCTGTGGCTGAGAATGGGAAGGAAAAAATAGCCCTTAAGGTAGCGAGGAAGATCTCTGATGACTCTAAGAGAGTTCGGGCCCTCAGTGATGTCGCCGGAGCTATGGCTGAAAATGGGGAGAAAAAAAGGGCACTGAAGGTAGCGAAGAATATCTCTGATGGCTCTAAAAGAGTTAGGGCTCTTAGGAAAATCGCCGGAGCTGTGGCTGAGAATGGGGGGGAGAAAAGAGCTGGAAAAATCCTTGATAAAGCCCTTGAGATAGCGAGGAAGATCTCTGATAACTACTGGAGAGCTCGGGCTTTCAGGGATGTCGTCGTCGCTATGGCTGAGAATGGGCAAGTAAAAAGAGCCCTAGAGATAGCGAGGAAGATCTCTGATGACTCTAAGAGAGTTCGGGCCCTCAGTGATGTCGCTGAGGAGGTGGCTAAGAAGGGGCAGGAAAAAAGAGCCCTAGAGATAGCGAGGAACGTCTCTGATGAGGAGGGGAGAGCTTCGGCTGTCAGCAGTGTCGCCGGAGCGGTGGCTGAGAATGGGCAGGTAAAAAGAGCCCTTGAGATAGCGAGGAAGATCTCTGATAACTACTGGAGAGCTCGGGCTTTCAGGGATGTCGCCGGAGCGGTGGCTGAGAATGGGCAGGTATCAACACCCTCTGATTTCATTGAAGACCTAGAAAAGATTCATGAGATGAAACTCTACCAGTATGCGGATATAGATGATCGCATCAGGAAATTTGTAGAAGCTCTCATACAAGAAAGAGATGAGAAGCGAGTCCAACAAATCGCCTCTTCTATCTCAGAAAGAAACGAAATCGCAGAAAAGGGACAGGAACTTCTCAAAAAATACGATGAAATAAACAGTAAATTTATGTTAGGTGATCTCTCAACGGAGTTCGAAGAACTTAAGAAAAAGCTCGAAAAAGAAGATTTGAAAAGTATTGAAGGGAAGCTGGACAGTTTAGAGAGGTCCTTAGATAAAAAGGTCCAAAAGGCAGAACCAGAGATCGAGATCGAATTGAAGTCAAAATCGCCTATCGAACAAAATACCTGGACACGGTTACCCCTATCGATAAAGAATGAAGGTGACGAAGGAGCTGAAGACCTGACTTTCGAGGTGAACGGAACAGTCGAACATTTTGAGTTAGATGAGATACAGTTCTTGGAGCCGAAGGAAGAGAGAGAAAAGGAGATACGAGTACGATCTTCGGGTAAGGGTGAAGTTCCCTTCGAGGTAGACTTAAGTTATGAGGGAAGTTTGAGTGAGGAAAAGTACTCTAAAAGATGTCATCCCGAGCTTGTAGTGGGAAAAGATAGAAAGATAGCGGGAAAAGAAACTGAAAGAGTAGAACTGGAAAATGGTCGCGGATTCGAGGCTAAGGACGAAGAGGAGATAAAAGAGGCTTTAGCATCCCTGCAGGAAGAGGAAGAGATGATCGACACGAGTGCTATCGAATCAGCTTTAAACGAGAAGGAAATCGAAAAAGCAAGGGAACTTCTAGCTGAGCTAGAAGAGAAATATCAAGAATATAAAGAGACGGTACAGAGATTACAAGAAATACATGGCAAATTGTCAGATTTGTCCGAAAAATTGGCTGACGGGAGAGATTGACAACGAGGCTTTCAAGAGCGCTAAAGAGGGTTAGAGACAAAGAAATACGAATTGATTGAACAAGTTAAGAAAAGAAGTCATCTACGAGGACTATGAGAAGCCGTTCTAAATTCCATTGAACCGTAATGATGAGGGACCCGCCAGAATCAAAGGTATGTAACTCACAACTGATCAGAGATCAGCGGACCTAGCGGGAATTGAACCCTAAATTTGTATGCAAATCGACGTTAGTTTTTCTTCCCTCAAATATTTTACTTTTCTAGAGAGGAGCGGAAGAAAAATAAAGTAAAGAAGGAATCTTCGATTCCTACTGCATATTTTTATTTGAGGGTATTTTAATAGAGGTTTCCTCAGAAGTATCGACATAAAAATTTTATACTTTTAACTGCCTTTCCACGGATGAAGTAGGAGGTTCCAGATATGGGCTCACCGCTAGAGATTATCGGAAGACAGGAAGAGATGAAAAAATTGAATGAATTGTGGGAACATACCAAGGAAGGAAAGGGTTCTACTATCTTGGTCTCTGGAGAAGCAGGCATAGGGAAAACAACCTTAGTGAAAAGTTTTGTCGAGAGAAAAAGGGAAAAGCAAAGTCTCATCTTTCTTTCTTCCACGTGTCTGCATTATGAACACCCTCGTCCATATCAACCATTCACTGAGATAACTGAAGAGTTGTTGCAAATGGAAAAAGATGAGAGGTCTGAGATGAACCTTATAAATTCAGCGCTTCCACCTGTAGAGAAACTTAGAGATGTAACCCCCGATACCGCTAAAGATAATATCTACTCGACCTTCTTCGATGTTTTTCAGAGGAATGCAACATCCAACCGACCGCTCTTTATATTTATAGACGACCTGCATTGGGCAGATACTTCTTCACTCAACCTATTCCATTACCTGGCTAGAAATGCCCATAAGATCCCCATATTGATATGCGGGGCTTTCCGACCGGAGGATCTAGATGAATCTCACCCGCTGAATGAGGTTCTCAGTCGTTTAAAACGTGAAAAAATTGTCGAATCTTTAGAACTAGATAGATTGACTAAGAGTGATATCGATGAGCTTGCCGGGGATATAACAAATAGGAATGACGAGATCTACGAGATCACGGAAGGGAATCCACTGTTTTTAAAAGAAATTTTAGAGACTCTAGAGGAAAGGAAAGAACAGGGAGAGGTCACTCTGCCCGAATCTGTAAAAGATGTAGTGATGCACCGGGTAGCTGATCTATCTCCCTCTGCAGAAAAGGTGTTGAAGATAGGAGCGGTTATAGGGGACGAGTTTGGAAGGCGCGTACTGGAAGACATGATCGGTGACACCGATACCTTCCTTGACGGGATAGATGAGTTGATAAGAAGAAAGATCATCCAAGAGAAAAAGAGTCAGGAAGAAGAAGTGTACGAGTTCGACCACAGCATGATCCGGCAGGCAGTTTACGAGGACTTAGGAGAACACAGCAGACAGGTTCGCCACCGAGAGATAGGTAAAAACCTGGAGAAGTCTCCACAGGAAGATCAGGATTTAGTCTATGACTTGAGCAGACATTTTCACCTTGGAAATCTCCCTAAGAGATGTCTGAAGTATTCACTGCAGGCTGGGGAGAAAGCTGCGGATATATATGCTCACGAAGATGCGGTGAAGTTCTATGGTTATGCCCTAGACAGTTTAGAGAAGTTGAAAGATGCAGAGAAAGTAGGATTCGAAAAAGATAAAGAAGATATCCTAGAAAGTATGGGAGATATTTATGACATCTCTGGAGAATTTGAAAAAGCTCTAGAGGATTACAAGAAAGCAGTAGAACTCATCGAAGAAGATAAAAGGAGAGGAAGTTTGCATGGAAAGATAGCTGGGGTCTTGAGGGAGAAAGCAGAATATGAAGAGTCCTTCGAACATGCTGAAAAAGGTCTTTCGTTGGTGAATGAAGACGATGTAGAGCGTTGCAGCTTGTTAGAGCACAAAGGTTGGGCGTTCATGAGTGAGGGTGATTATGATGAGGCCATCGAAGTCTTCGAAGAAGAAAAAGACTTGGCGGAAAGTATGGGTGAGGATGAAGAAAGAGCGCAGGCCCTGCATGATCTAGGATCAGTATACCTCAGAAAGGGTGATTATGATAAAGCTGAAAAGAAACTTCAGAACACGATAGAGATCAGAGAGGATATCGAAGATTTAGAACACCTTAGTCATTCGTACAACAACATCGCCCTCCTCTACGCAGACAAAGGCGAGCTGGAGCGGGCACTGGAGTACCACGAGCGCAGCCTCGATATAAGTGAAGAGATCGGAGATAAGCACGGCATCGCAGCCTCGCTCAACAACACCGGAAGAATCTACAGGGATAAAGGCGAACTGGACAGAGCACTGGAGTGCTTCGAGCGCAGCCTGGACATAGACGAAGAGATCGGGGACCTGAACGGAATCGCACTCTCGCTTAACAACATCGCGGTCATTTACAGGGATAGAGGCGAATTAGACAGGACAATAGAGTACTTTGAGCGGACTCTCGATATAGGGGAGAAGATCGGGAACAAAAATAGTGTCGCAAGATCGCTCAACAATATCGCGGAGATCTACAGGGATAAAGGCGAACTAGACAAGTCACTAGAGTACTTCGAACGGGCCCTCGAAATAAGGGAGGATATCGGGGACAAACTTGGGATGATTTCGAGTTTGAGCGGATTAACAGAAACATTTCTCGAGAAAGGGGATATAGAGGAAGCAGAGGCTGATGCAGAGAGGGCCCATCAGATCGCCGCCGACATGGGTGCAAAAGGTAAGGAAGTTTTGGCTCATAGGGTGCTCGGCAAGGTGTATACCGAACAAGAAAGATGGAAAAAAGCTGAAGACGAGTTCAAGAGTGGTATCAACATATCTGAAGATTGTGGTGAAAAGGAGGCGTTATCAGAGACACACTACGAGTATGGACTGATGTGGAAGTCGAAGGGGGAGGAGGAAAAGGCAAAAGAACATCTTGAGAAAGCCCTTTCGATGTTCAAGGATATGGGTATGAGGGTGGGAGTTGACAAGACAGAAGAGGCACTGAGCGAGATAAAAGTTTAGCCTTTAAGCTGCGGTTTTGTTCAGATGACCCTAAGAAAGGACTTCTAAAAAATAGATATCCGTCCGTCTAGAAAAGTTATTCTCGATTAAATGAGTAAAATATATATTTAACTAAGAGAATAGTTGTTTAAAGAATGAGTAAAGATATGGAGGGAGAAAGCTTGAAAGATGAAGAAAAATTGGTTGAAAGATTGATAAAAGCAGGTCTTGAAAAGAAGATAGCCCGGACACTGGTCTTTGTTGCCAGTAGAGATGAAACTAGAAGGAGAGATATAGAAGACGCTACGGATCTAAGACAACCGGAAGTTTCTATAGCGATGCAGGCGGTGAGGGACCGTGGATGGGTCACCAAGCGAGATATAAAGAACGAAGGTAAAGGTAGGCCGGTCCACGCTTATCAATTAGATGAACCGATAGAGAAGATCATCGAAGAGATAGAGAAGAAAGAAAAGGAACGCATTGAAGAGATCGAGCAGAATTTGAAGGATATAAAGGAACTCGCTGGATCGTGCTTGTAGAGATAGTCCTAAAGTCAACCCGAACTTATGGGTATTCAGAACGGAGTTGTAAAAAATCGATAAGGATGGAGAGAACATGAAGGGAACTGTAAAATTTTTCGATGAGAAGAAGGGTTATGGTTTCATCGAGCCAGATGGAGATGAAGAGGATCACTTCGTTCATCGGACTGAACTACAGGAAGGAGTTTTACTCGAGGATGGGGATAGAGTGGAGTTCGACAGTGAACTTGGAGACAGAGGTTTCAAGGCCCTAAAGGTAAGAAAAATAGAGGGTTAAGGAGTTCATTACTCATGACCTTAGCCGTTAGGGTGGGAGCAAAATTAGTATTTTTATACCGAAAAACCATATATTTAGATTAATATCATCCATGCCAGTGGTTGTGATTGGAATCATGTTCTATACTAGATAATAAATCCTTAAATAACCCTGTAAAACCAGATCTGACATCCGATAGTAAAACTCCTATTGATAAGGAAGATAATAGTAACCAAGCCGTATTTTTGAAAGTAATTATGAACTCTTAACTCCGTCGTTATATATTATATATAATATTTAATACACATGTTTAATAAATCGTTCTTCTTTACTTGGTTTCCGCCGATAGAAATAGAAGGGAATCGAAGTTGTTATAAGCGATAAAAATGTAGTGGCGTATATGGGCAATACGATTTTGGCCCTCGTCGGAAAGTATCGGAGCCTCCGTGGACAGGCTCAGGAAAAAAGATCAAAAAATTGTCCAATTTGTAAAAGGAGTGAAAGTAGAAAAAATGAAAGACCGTCTAGTTAAAAATCAAGTAAATCTCGTCGATGATCTCAACAACATCTACTCGGTTGGAAAGGATCGATATGGTCTAAGCGAAGGACAATGTTTTTTTATAGATTCGGAAAAAAAGGTCCTTATCGAATCGGGCAATTCCCTAGCCTTCGGTAAGATAGTCGAGGATCTGTCTGAACTTGGGATTAAAAACCTGGATTATATAATGGTGACCCATATCCACATGGATCATGCCGGTGGAGCTGGATATCTCCTTGATAGATATCCCGATACGGAGATTGTAGTCCATGAATCTGGAAGTAATCATCTGGTAGATCCTGCAAAGTTGAAAAAAAGCGTTAAAAAGGTTACCGGCAGCGCCTTCAAGTATTTCGGTGACATCAAACCGATCCCTGAAGAAAATATAGTACCTGTCTCTGGAGGAGAGAGGTTCGACCTGGGAAGAGGTTACTCTATAGAGGTCATATATTCCCCGGGACATGCTCCTCACCATACATGTTTTCTTGAAAGGAAGACCGGATCTCTAGCTCTCGGAGATGTTGCGGGCCGCTATTACCCCGAAAAAGATGCCCTTTTTCCTACTACTCCCCCTCCAAATTTTGATCTTCAAGAAAACTTAAAGACCCTTTCACGGCTCAAGGATCTGGATCTCGACTTCTTGTTATATTCTCATAAGAGATGGAGCGATCAGCCCAATGAAAATCTAAGCCGGTATGAAGCCGAATTGGAAGAATGGGTAGATGAGATAAAGGGGATATCTACCGCTTGTGATGATAAGGAAGATGTAATCGAGAGGATCATAAAAAAATATGAACCAAAATTGAAACGATTGTTAGATGGAGATGATGAAAAAGTCAAGCATATCCTCAGGATGAATACAAAAGGAGTTTTGCTTTATCTGGAGAAAAAGCCTGGTCAAAGATGATTGCAGCCCTGGCCTTTTTGTCGGGCTGTTTGATTATAGTGATCGCTTTCCTGAGAGGACTTAACGGAGGATAGATTGTAAGAATCTAGACGGCGAAAAGGTGGAAGAGGGCGAAGCTGTAGTTTTGGTTGAATACGTATCACTAAATGATGAGGAAGAAATCGAAGAGTGAGCTCTAACGGTAGGAGGTCCTGTTGATATCTTTATCTTTTCTTACTTATAGCGACAGCAATCGCAATGCTCACACCTGAGATGATAAGGATCAACAAAAGCCACCAGTAAGACGCAAGGAAACCTTTGTCAGATCCTTCATCATTAAGATCCTCAACACCACTTGTTCTGGCATACTTCAGGTTTTCGTCGGAGAAATCATAGTAACTCATGTGAGCATCTCCGTTATCGTCGAGAGCTATCGAGGGATACATGCCAACATATCCTTCCGAGTCGACGGTCCCGACAGTCCATTTACCATCCTTTTTGGTGGTATATCTAAAGTCTAAACTGGTCGAATAGTAACACACGTGGGGCTTATCTTCACTGTCCAGTGCAAAAGAAATTTGGCTAGCACAACCGCTATCAAGCGCGGTCTCTAAGTTCCATTGATCTTCTTCCTTGAAGGCATATTTTAATTCACTCGTATCTTGACCGTACTCGCTATAACTTATATGGGGTCTGTCTTCTTTATCGACCTGGATCGATGAATACATACCTCCTCCAGAATCTACCTCCTCGGTGGACCAAGAGTCGCCCTGCTTAGTGGCATATTTAAGAGTTACATCTCCAGCGTGGTCACAATAACTGATGTGAGGTGTCCCCTCGGCATCTACATCTATAGAGTTGTACTGCATGATCATACCCTCTTCATCCACCGTAGTGTTGATCCAACTTGAACTATCCCATCTGGTATACTCTAGTCCTTCACCAATATAACTCACGTGAGGTCTATCACGGTTATCCAATGCAAGGTCCATGTACTCTGCGGATTGCTCAAAAGCCTTGATATCCCAAGAGCCTTCCTCTTTCTTCGCATACTTCATAACTTCTTCCGAGAAGTCATGATAACTCACGTGAGGAGTACCTTCGCTATCCACCGATAGAGAGACATCATACATCCCCGATGATATATCGCTTCCCTCTTCTCCCACCTCTTCTATCGACTCCTTATCCCAAGAGTCACCCGTTTTCGAGGCATAGTTTACCGTGGACTCAGTAACATCATAGTATAATATCCTCGGCTCCCCTGATGGAGAAAGAGCGACAGAGGTAACTTCTCCTGTATTTTCGGCTATGGTCGTCGTCGTCTCTGCTTCAACATGGCTAGGGAGATAGAAAAAAGATGAGATAACGATGACCGTTATCATCACTGTGTATAATCTTACCTTTCTCAGGGGCATCGTCTTTTTCAAGGTCACTCACCTCTTCCTTCTATCCCTAGAACAAATATTTAAAATCTATCCATTCGCGACGGTAGAGTTTCTCACCCTTTTCATCCCAAATGTTTTTATCTGGGAGCTCTAATTCGCCCACGCTCAGGTGGTTGTCAGTTACCCCCACCCCCTTCGTTTATGATCTCAAAGTCCGACTCGTTTCCATCAACCATCTTAACTAGACCAAAGAACCGAAGATATTGACAGCATGCTCTCTTCTATCAAATGCATATGAGTAAGAAGAAAGATATTATATATCCCCTTTTCCATATTGGAAACTAATAGGAGGGTCCTATTTAGATAAAAGAAAGCTACTAAGATTATATGGAAAAATAGGACGATGATTTATGAAGGCTGATGTTGGTTTTAGTACATTAGAGGAGGAAAAAAAAGCCGGTAAAGAAGCTATTGAGTCTGCTACTGAATCAATCGAAGAACCAGATCTAACGTTCCTTTTTACAACTGAGTTTTATGAACAAAGCAAGGTTTACGGTTCAATAAAAGAAGAAATAGGTGATTCTCAATTACTTGGTTTCTGTGGAGGAGGTATCATTTCTCCTGAAGGAATACTCGAGAAAGGGATCGGTGTGGGAGTTTTGAAAGGGAAAAACCTTCAAGTAGAAACTGTTCTAGAAGAGGGATTAGATGATGCCCCTAACGACGCCGGTATCAGAGCGGGAGAAAAACTGAAGAAAAAATTTGATAGCGGAACTGTTGTACTATTACCAGATGGATTTGTTCCCAATCTTTCCGAAGTCGTACGCGGTGTTTATGACGCTATGGGACCTAATTTTAATTATATGGGTGGGGGGACCGGTGACAATCTCAAATTCTTTAAGACATTTCAATTCACTGAAGAAGATATAAAAAGCGGGGCTATTTCAGCTGCTGTTCTTAGCGGTCCCGAAATAGGGACAAGTTTGGGCCATGGGTGGAAACCTAGAAAAGAATCATTGACTATCACTGAAACTGAAGGGAAAAAAATCCTTGAAATAGATGGGAGACCGGCTTTTGATATCTACTCAGAGCGTTTAGGAGATATTTCATTAGATGAATTCGAAGAATACGGGATGAAGCATCCTTTGGGTATTGCTGACATGGCTGGAAATTATACGATCAGAGATCCTATAGATGTGGATGAGGATAAAAATATAGATCTTGTTACTGAGATGTCAGAAGGGTCTGTAGCTTATATCATGGAGAGCGATATGGACGACCTGATCGATAAGGCTGGTGAAGTTGCAAGAGAAGCAAGAAAAGAAGTTCCTGAACCTAAATTTGCATTGCTTTTTGATTGTATATCTAGGACTTTACTGATGGACGATAAATTTAAAAAAGAGCTCAAGTCTATAAGAGAATCGATAGGAGAAGATGTTCCTATCCTGGGAGCTCTAACTTTTGGAGAGATAGGTAGTTATTCAGATGTGCCTTTATTCCATAACAAAACTGTCTCATGTACTGTAATAGGTGAATGATCATCTGTATTAGGCGAAAATATGAAAGGGAATCAAGATATTAAAAATATATCGACAACGAAGACTGATCAAGATCTAAAGAGTAAGATTGCTGAACTTTCTGTACTTTATGAGATAGCAAATCTGTCTTTTGAAGGCTCCTTAGAAGATTTTACCGAGGAAGCCATGAAAAAGGCAAAAAGGCTTTTCGCTATCTATGGTTTTGCTTTGTTGAAAGGAAAAAGCGAAGAACGAACCACTATCGCCTGCGAGAGATTCTGGGATGAAAAGGATGTCAAAGAGAAAATAGAAGAAAACAAAGATAATCAGTTCATATATCATCTGGGGGAAGATGGAGATATGGGTATTATTTTTATGGAACAAAGGGAAAAAATAGAATTTTCTGAAAGACGATTATACACCATATTTGGTAAACAAGTCGAAGATGGTTTAGCTCTAGCAGAAAGTATTAGAGAGCGTCAGAAAGCTGAAGAAAAGGAATTACTTCTAGAAAATATGAAGGACCAGGTTTGGTATCTGAAGGATCCAGAGACTTACGGAAGAGTTAATGAAGCTCACGCGGACTTTTTGGGAGTGGGGAAATCAGAAATCGAAAATAAAAATCTTTATGAGATCATGAGTTCTAAAAAGGAGGCTAAACCGCTGATAGAAGGAAACAAAAAAGTATTTGAAGAAAAAGCAACGATCAAAACTGAAGAATGGGTACAAAATGGAGAGGGTGAGAAAAGACTCCTCTCGATAACTAAAACTCCAAAGATGGTCGATGGAAAAGTCAAATATGTTATATGCTCAGCACGAGACATAACCGAAAGAAAAGAGGCCGAAAAACATCTAGAGCAAAGTAAAAACAAGATAGAAAGATTGGATGAAATAGGGGCTGAAATCCAAACCTGTGATTCAGAAGAGGAAGTGTATTCTCTAGCCGTGAAGGCGGCGGAAGACATACTTGACTTCGATATATGCAGTTTTGACGCTGTGGAAGGCGATATGTTCTTGAAAAAAGAGATATCTTCTAGCACGCCTGAGGATGGATATACAGATAGGCGGATAAAGGAAGGTGGCTTGGATAGTAGGACTTATCTAAATCAGGAATCCTATTTGGTCGATGATTTATCCGGAGATAAAGATGCAAAGCCGGTAAAAAGTGAATACAGGTCAGCGTTAAGTGTACCGGTGGGTGAATATGGAGTTTTTCAGGCAGTATCTAAGGAAACAGGTCATTTCGAGGAAAGTGATCTAAACACGGCTAAGCTACTGATAAGTCACGTCAGAGAAGCATTAGATAGGATCCAGGTGAAGAAAAGAGAAGAGTTTCTGCACTCTCTACTGCGGCACGATGTAGGTAATAAAAATAAAATTGTGAAGGGCTACTTAAAACTGATGAAAGACCACGACCTTCCCGATGAAGTGAAAGATTTCGTTGAGAAATCAGAGCACGTAGTTGAAGAAAGCACAGAGATAATCGAAAAGACCAGGAAGCTGAAAAAGATAGAGGAAGAGGAAAATATAGGTGAGGTAAATCTTAATTCAGTGCTGGATAAAGTCTTATCAGACCATCAAGATCAGTTAGAAGATAAGGGGATAAAGTTGGACATCGAAGACTCCGATCATAAAGTGAAAGGAGGACCATTACTGGAAGGCCTATTTTCGAATCTAGTAAGCAATGCCGTCAACCACTCTGATTGTGATGAGATAAGGATCGCCTCTCAAACTGAAGATGATGAATGTGTTGTAACAGTAGAAGACAATGGTGTGGGTATACCTGACGAGATGAAAGAAAAGATATTTGAGAAGGGCTTCAAAAAGGGAGATAACGCAGGAACCGGATTGGGGTTGTACATGATAAAAGAGATAGCTAAGAGCTACGATGGGAGCGTAGAAGTTAAGGACTCAAATTTTGGTGGTGCTAGATTTGAGATCCATCTTGAGAGACTTCAATGATGAAGTAGGAAGTGAATTCCACGGTCACTTCTAAATAAGTAGCTCTTTATTCTGCATCCTTACAACAGAACCTTATAGAGACCCCCTCAAAAAGTTGGTTTAGGACATCTCAGAGCCTATCCTTCTTCCTTAATCCTCTCGATCTTTTTCTCGACCTCTTCACGCAGTTCTTCACCCTTGAATTCCCCGTCGAAATAGTCCAAACGTGCGGCGATAGCTATCTTGTTGGCGAATGTCCTGGCGATCTTCCCTCTGACGGATTTAGGCGCGTCGTGAACGAATGGATGCTGTAATATAAGCCCGTGTTTAGGTGGTTTACTGCCGGTCGTCAAGTGCTGAAACAGTGCATTTTCAGCACCTAAAACTTGTATCGTGCTCGCGGGCTGTTTAGCGAGTTCTTTCAAAGAGCCCTGTTTCGCGATCAATTCACCGCCAAGCTTAGGCCCGGCCAATTCAACCAGGTTCGGTGCATGTTGTTTCATCTTTTCCTCCACATATCCCCGGAGTTCTTCTCTATAATCTAGGTCTTCCCTCAACTGACCTGCCAGGTCTTTATAGAGTTCTTTCTCCTCCCCAGTGATCTCTCCTCCGGTCGTAGATCCGGCCAGCCCCACTCTTTCTAAGATCTTCTCCCTACTTCCGTGCCGGGATATCAGGTCTACGTATTCTTCATCTCCGACTTCGTCTTCGAGTTCAGGAAAATGTAGGGAATACCAGTCTCTCAGCCTTTCCAGTTTCATGTTTATTATCTTGTTCATATCCTGTATGGTATCTACGGCTTTAGCGAGGTGCTCTCCAAAATCTATAGATTCCTTCACCTTTTTAGATCCGAGCTCGAGGAGAGCTTCCTGTAAAAGTGAATCGTCAAAAGAATACTCACCTGGGTCTATGTCTATATCCTTCTCGCGTAACTCTCCCAGGTCAGATAGACGGTCACTCGTCACATATATTTCTTCGCCCTGCTTAGAGGCAAGCTTTTTCTCTTCCTCCAATACCTCTCCATTTTCTATCTTGAATTTTTTCTCGGCTATCTTTTCGGGGTCCTTGGAAAAGAGTTCTTTATCTATGATCTCTTCTCCTTCCAGAATGAAAGTGCCGAACCAGGTGGTGTGCAAAGTTTTTTTCTTACTTTCTTCACTCATGGTAAAAATGAACGCTTAGTGAAGTATAAATCTTGTCATATTCACTCTCTTTCTCCGGGCAGAAGATACAATCGTTCCCCGATCCTGACGACTTTCACGTCCTCTTTTCCGCTCAGGAAGTCTTCAGGCTTCAGAAGAGTTTTCGTTTCGTAACTTTCGGGATCCAATACCTGTATCTCTTTCTCCCCCTCGGAGACCACTACCGCATCTTCTACCAACTCTTTCCCACCGTAGACCTCGGCCTCTTCCATCTCATTTCTATCTATGGTAGTAGCTCTATTTTCCTTCAGATCGTAAACCATAACGGGCCCGCTCCCGCTCCTGGTCTTTTCGATCCTGTATACCTTTTCTTCGTGCTCGATGAAATCTCCCTCTTCGTACGGAGGTAACCTCACCGAATAAGTCATGCGGTAGACGTTCTGCCCGTCTTCTCTACCCGCTAATTCAGAAGAGGATTTGACGATGCCGCCGAATAGGTCCGCGACATCATAGGATAAGTTCTTCGTGACCCTTCTATCGCTCAGATAAAAATCTATGCCGCCGTGTTTTTCTTCCTCGGCAGTTATGAAGACGTCCTTCTCTTCTCTTCTCTCTGAATCGATCCTTTTATGTACTATCTTCGTGACGGCCTTTTTTTCTTCATCTGTCATATCTTCCTCCGTAGGCCTGATCTGCAGTATCGCTTCGTAATAATTACCCTCTCGACGGCTGCAGCTCGTGCATTGACTTTTCTTCAAGATGATATTGGCCGATAAGTCCTTCTCCACCTTGGTATCTTCGCCTAACAGCTCGACTTCTAGCTCGGCGTATATATTCTTTGGATCGCCTTCATCGAACTCCACCTGAAAAGAGAAATTATCGACAACGGACGAGAAAGATAGG
>JAGXLI010000005.1 GCA_018334755.1 Thermoplasmatota archaeon | reverse complement strand
CCTTCTCTAGCCAAAAATTGTGTGTAGTATCCTCTTCCACATCCTATCTCTATTATCTTTTTTTCATTGAACTCAAATCGATCAGCTATCTTCCTTTTTTCTCTTCCCTCGCTACACCATTCGACCACTTTCTCAATAGGTAGTTTTTCATTCTCAGCTAACCTTTTTGCTTCTTCCTTATCGACACCCATTCCTTCCGCTACCATTTCCCTTTCCCACTCCGATATCAGCGGGTGGAGGAACCACTCATCTGCATATCCCATATTATCGTTTCGTTATTAGGAGATGTCAGATTTATTTGTTGTCAAAAAATATATATAAGCCATGGATGCGTATATAGTTACAGAAGAAGAGGACCCCTGCCCATTATATGCATTTATCATAATAAATATCTACTAGAAGAATAGTCCGGAATGAAGGGACCATAAGATATACCTAAAAGTGAGATGACCTCTCTAGACTATTCTTTTGTATTTTTATACCAGTAGATTCCTCCCCCTACAACAACCACCCCGATAACCCCGACCAAAATCATCATTATAAACAAATTATCAGACGGAAAGTGGTTCGTTTTCTCTACATCTATCCCAACAGTTTTAACGCCTAACTCCTCATCAGAATTGTTAAACGTCCACTCGGCTCTGACGTAACCATCCTCCGCCCCTTCACAGTCAGGTGCATTTTCACTCCCTTCCAAATAGAGTGTCAAATTCTTTGTTTCACCCGGTTTCAAAACAAAGGAGACTTTACTGTTGCTACCAAATTCATCTTTTGAGAAACCACCAGCGGTACAACCTATACAATCAGCCCATCCATAGACGATGTCTAACTGCAAAGTACTACAATTTTTGTTTTTTAATGTTAGATTGAGACTTTTGATCTCACCCGGTTTTAATTCTACATTCGTTTTCTCAAGATCTATCGAGACCCCATCATCGCTAAATTTCTTTACATCTATTGGGAAGGTCTTACTGCCTAACATTTCATCAGAATTGTTCAAAGTCCATTCGGCACTGACAGTACCATCCTCCGCCCCTTCACAGTCAGGTGCATTTTCACTCCCTTCCAAATAGAGTGTCAAATTCTTTGTTTCACCCGGTTTCAAAACAAAGGAGACGTTTGGGTTGACACCTAGTCCATCTTTTGAGAAACCGCCGTATGTAAGACCCTTACATTCAGTAGATGTATAGCTCACATCAAACTGCAAAGACCTATCATTTTTGTTTTTTAATGTGAGATTGAGACTTTTGATCTCATCCGGTTTTAGTTCTACGTTCGTTTTCTCAAGATCTATCGAAACATCGTCATCACTGAACGTTTCTCCATTCACTAGACCTATCTGTGTGGCCAAAAGTAGTGAGACCGTCATGAATACAGCTAGCCTTTTCATCATATCATCTCTCTATAGAATATTTAGAATTGATCAGGTGACTCCCGTCACAGGACTTAGAAGTTGTTAAAGCAGGTAAACCTTCCCTGCATGTGGCAAAGGAGATTTCGTATTCCTCGCATTCTTTAGCCACTTTCTTCAAAATGTTCATCCTCATCTCTCTAGGAAGATAATAGCTGTTGTCTATCTTCTTTCCTTCTTCGAAGTAAAGCTCTTCTAGCTCTTTGGCAACATCTGGAAACGCGAGCTTAAACCTCTTCCAACTGTCTCCCCTAGCCTTAAATGTGCTGGAGACTATGTGTTCTGCCCCTCTTTCACTCACTTCCTCCACGACTGTGGGAATCTCTTCTTCAGTGACCTTAGGAAATATCGGGTCGAAGCGAACACCCACCGGGATATCTTCCTCGGCGAGAGTTTCGACCAGATCCAATCTTTCCTGACCGCTCGGGGTGTTAGGTTCCAGCTTCTCCTTTATCTCTTCTTTCAGCGTACAGATGCTTACAGTGACAGCTGCATCCATCTCCTTCAAGATATCTATATCTCTTTCCACATGGACGCCTTTGGTCACTATAAGTACTCTCATCTCATGCTCTTTCAAAACCTTCAAACATTCTCTCGTGTCCTTATGTTCCTTATCCATCGGCAGATAGGGATCGGAGGAGTTCGAAAGCGATATGAGAGAACCTTTTGGGATCTTCTGTAGATCTTTTTCCACTCTATCAACTATATCCTTTTTCCTCCGGGGTTCGAAAAAATTCGGGATGTACGTGGCGTAACAGTAGATGCACCTGTGCCCACAGCCAGTGTACGGATTCAACGAATATTTGTCGGGGCAGGTGCACATCTCGCCGTCCCACGGATCGAATTCACGGATGACGTCCATCGTCTAGAGAGGGGAAAGGTCATATTAATATCTACTTTCAGTGACCCCTCTATACAATGTTTAAAACGCTACGACTCGTTCCTGATATCGATGACCAATCTAGATAAGATAGCTCATCTTGCCGAAAAGAGCGAGTACGATGTTTCCACCCCAAGAAAGAACTGGGACGAATTTGATCTGAATAAATTAGAAGCTCTAGGCGCAGGAACGAAACACGACGTCTGTGCGTCAACCGCCACGCCGAGGGTCGTGAAAGGTCTTCAAAGGATAGGTAATACATCCCGCGGAGGGATATGCCATTCTTTCACTCCGGACGGTAGATGCGTCAGTTTATTCAAAACATTGTTCACCAACGACTGCGCCCACGACTGTAAGTACTGCCCGAACTCAGACGATTGTTCTACAAAAGGTAAAACTTACTCCTACACGCCGAAAGAGCTGGCCGATATCACGCTCTCGCTCTATCAGGGCAATTACGTGGAGGGGCTCTTTCTCAGTTCCGGCACGGGCAAAGACGAAGATATAATCATGGAAAAACTGATCGAAACGGCCCGTATATTGAGAGAGGACTACAAATACGAAGGTTACATCCACCTCAAGATACTTCCCGGAACTGATAAGGACTACATCAAGAGGAGCATGGAACACGCTGACAGGGTAAGTCTGAACATCGAATCCTGCTCGAAGAACAGATTTCATGAGGTGAGTTCAACCAAGCATTACGATTACGATATACTGCGGAGACAGCGGTATATAAGAGATTTGATGGAGAAGAACGGTCTTCCCGCTAGCCATACCACTCAAACCATAGTCGGAGGAGCCGGGGAGAACGATAAAGAGATTTTCGAAAGTATGATCAGGGAGTACAGGAAGATGGACCTAAAGAGGATGTATTACTCCTCCTTCAAACCGGTAGAAGGTACAGCGCTCGATGATAAGGAGGAAGTTCCGAATTCTAGAGAGCATCGACTGTACCAGACCGACTGGCTTTTTAGAGTGTACGATCTGAAGCCGAACGAGATAACTCTAGCTTTCGACGAGAAGGGTTTTCTTCCGGACGGAGATCCTAAGATAGAGATAGCAAAAAGGGTATTCGATGAACCAGTGGATCCCAATGAAGCGTCTTATGAAAGATTGTTGAGAGTTCCCGGTATCGGTCCCAAAAGCGCTAGTAGAATAATCAAATCTAGAGAGAAAGAAGAGATAAACAAGTGGAGTGAACTTTCGAAGCTGGGCGTTGTTCTCAAAAGAGCTAGGACCTTTTTGAAAGTCAACGGATGGACTCACTCTACATTGGACAGGTGGTCGAGTTGAGCTTGAGCAAACGAAAACTAGAACTGTTGAAGGCGAATGAGAACACGGAAAGGGGAGATCTACGCTTGGCTGAAAAGATAGATGATGACGCCCTACAGACCGCGAGAAAGGACAAGATCATCAGGATAAGGGAACTCATACGAGAGACGGGCAGAGAGATACACAAGATGAAAGGTTTTGTCAGATTCAAACTACTGGGTGAGAAGGTAAAATGCGGTTATATGAAACCGGAACACGAAGTCGGTTTTATGGTCTTAGATTGGTTCGCTAAAAGATTTCCCGGCAAAGTCATAGTTCTAGGGAATAAAGAACAGAGCTGGGTATCCATCTACACCGAAGAGGGCGTCTCGCATGAAAAGAGTGGGAGTCTAGAGAGCACCTTAGATGAACTCGGGGAAGAACTCGATATGGAGAAGAAAAAAGATCTTACCGAAGTCTGGGAAAGATACTACGAAAGTCAATACTCGGAGCGGAGAAAGAACGAGGAACTTTTCAAGAAGAACATGCCTGAAAAGTATATGAAAAGAGCTGGTAATAAGGCCGAGAGAAAATTCGAATTACAAAAATTAGACAAATTTAAATCGTGATTAAATTTAAATATTCATGGGCACATGCAAACTTATCCGAGGGTGCAGACATGAATATCATTGGAAGATATGAAAGCAAAGTAGCCAGATGGCCAAAGACTTTTCTCATCGTAGTTGTCGCGATCACTATATTTCTATCTTTTTTCGCTTCACAGGTTGAGATGGGCGGGGGAGAGGAAGGTTTTCAGCCCGATACTGAGATAGCAGAAGCGAATTCGATGATCAACGAAAGGTACGGCGAGGAAGGCGATCGGATCACCGTTATGTTTGTCGCCGAAGATAACGTTCTGAGTCGCGAATCTCTCCTCGCCCAACTCGAGCTTGAAGAACAGATCTATCGAGAGGAAAAGATCACCTCTATCATGAAGGAAGAAAACGATGCCGTCTCATCTCCGGGTAGATTGATAGCTACCGCGGCATTCATCAACAAGACGGCCGGAGAGATCCCTCGGGAAAGGATGATGCGGAGTGTCTCGACCCTTTCCATAGAGGACATGAGGACTATATTGACAGGAGGCACACTGGAAATCGATGGCTCTAATTTTACCTTTACTCAATTTGAGTCGGAGATGATCACAGGATTTTATGAGAATCCGGTCCTCGCCGAGGCTTTTCCTCTGCAGGATATATTGGAATTTCAACTTTCCAAAGACTATGATCAAGAAGAACAATCAGCTAGTAAATCTCTTATGACCGTAGCGATCAAAAGTGACATCTCTGAGGAGGAGGCACTTCAGGGAGAAAAAAAGCTACAGGATTTGTCAAGCGAGATTAGTGAAGGAGAGGAGGGATTGAATCTGAGGGTTCTCGGTGATGCGATAGTTAGTGAAGAGATCGATGAGGCCTCGGGAAGGAACATCGCGATATTGATGCCGATCGCCTTCATCTTTGTCATTGTGGTTTTATCCCTGATGTATCGAAGCATCACTGACACCTTTTTGAATCTAATCGCTCTCATCATGGCGATAATCTGGGTCTACGGCATCGGAGTTTTACTAGGTCTGAACCTGGGAAGTCCGATGATGACCACCGTTCCCGTACTTATAATAGGTCTCGGTATAGATTACGGCATCCATTACACCTCAAGGTATAGGGAGGAGATAAGAGAAGGTAAGGGCGTCAACGTCGCAATAACCAAGGCAGGAGCTACGGTGGGCTTTGCTATCTTATTGACCACTGTGACTACGGTGGTTGGTTTCATGAGTAATGTGATCTCCAATATAGAGACGATTAGGCATTTTGGGATCTTATGCGCTTTAGGGATCATCAGCGCGTTCGTCCTTATGCTGACATTTTTTCCAGCTTCAAAAAAACTTATCGATCGTAGGAGAAAAGAGAAAGGAAAAGACATAGTTAAAGAGAAAAAATCTAAAAGAAAGAAGAAAAATACTGTAGGTAAGAAATTCTGGGCCAAGATCGGCGAGCCTGAATCTTTCTGCGAAGGCGATAGGGACTGCGTGAACAACGGTCTAGGTCTAGGAGCGATCGCCGCCCGGATGCCGGTAAAAGTGATAATAGTGGTTCTCATGATCACTTCTGCCGGCATTTATGGAGGCATCCAGCTTGAAGCTGAATACGACTTCCGGGATTTCCTTCCAGAAGACTTGGAGGTTACCGAGACCACGAACATGCTGGTCGAGGATTTCAACTTCAGCCAGGAGACGGTTTACATACTAGTTGAAGGTGATATCACCCAACCCGAGGTATTTCGAGAGTTACCGCGGGTCCAAGCTGAGGCTATGAGAAGTGAATACGCCGTAGATGCAAGAGCGCCGGAATCACCGTACCAGATCGCCGTCTCGATGGCTGATGAGGGGTCACCTAATTTTGATCCTGAATTCAACTCTACATATGGAAGCTTTTTCGAAGATGGTGAGATAACAGGGGATATATCCCAAGAGAACGTGACCTCGATCTATGAATATATGGTGAATAATAGAGAAGAGGACACTGTAAGGGTTCTTGACCAGGAGAACGGCGAATTCAAGGGCATGGTATTGAGGATACCTGTGGACACAGAAAACGAGGACAAGGTCAATGAAGTCAAAGAGGACATGGAAAGCGCAGCCGAAGGTTTTGAAAACCACGATCTAGACAGAGTTCTCGTTACCGGCGGTCCTATCGTCAGTCAATCCATATTCCAGTCGATACAGGAGGGGCAGCTCGAGACTTTGCTGATAACTTTCGTCATCGCATTGTTGATTCTGATGGCACTTTACTTCTACCTGGGTAGTGGCCCATTGCTGGGGGCCGTTACGATACTGCCTCTTGTTTTCGTGATAAGCTGGACTTTTGGAACGATGTATTTCTTCAACATCCCGTTGAACCCAGTGACTGTAACGATCGCAGCTATTACCGTAGGTCTAGGGATCGACTACAGCATCCATCTCACCCAGCGTTTCAGAGAGGATACTCAGAAAATAGAGCACCCGGAATGTGCGTTATGTGTCTCTACGAGTCATACTGGTAGCGCCCTATTCGGTTCCGCAGCTACTACCGTTGCGGGTTTCGCTATACTGTCTTTCGCTATAATCCCGCCATTAGCGCAGTTCGGTCAGGTGAGCGCGGTGAGCATTACATTCGCGTTCCTCGCGGCGGTGTTCGTACTACCGACTTTCCTTTTGCTGTGGTACAAGTATAAACAAGGTTGAAGGTTTAACACTCTAGCTCCAAGGACTCATTCCACCGGGCACGTTGTCGAACTCCAGCCGGACAAACCGCCGAGTACGACGTGCAGGTCTTCCCAACCGTTTTTCTTCAGAAGACTAGCTGCTGTCATGGACCGTAGTCCGCTGCCGCAGAATATGTAGATCGGCTTATCCTTTGGTACTTCGTCCATATTATCTAGCAATTTTGTAACGTGTAATTCATGGGCGCCTTGGATGTTTCCTTTTTGTTCTATCTCTTTTTCCGGTCTAACGTCTAGAAGATAAGATGGTCGGTCTTCATCTAGGATGTCACATACTTCATGAACGTTGACCGTATCGATGGAATCGCTCTCTTCCCCGCTCATATGCCAGGATAACATACCCCCCGCGAGACATCCTTCGACGTTATCGTAACCTATCCTTTTTAGGTAGGTGAGGGCCTTTTCTGGATTACCCGATTCATCCACCAACAATATCGGTTTATCGTAGGGTAAGAACCATCCTGCGAAGCTCGGTACACCGTCTTCCCAGATTGACAGCGCTCCTGGAATGTGAGATGCTCCGAAAGAAAGTTCCTTCCTCGTATCTAAGATTACCGCATCTTCTGCTCTCTTTTTGAATTCGGGCGGAGATAAATATTCCAAAGTCTTTCCGGACAAGGTATGTTCGGGAAGATCAAGGTTCATCTCCTCCATCTTTTTGAAATAGGGAGGATATTCCAACATCTCAGCGGTTTTTTCGGCGAACTCCTCCTTATTTTCGACCTGAAGCTTGGGATTCCTGTCCTTTTCTATACCGATAGTGGTTAATTCACGTTCCGCGATCTCACTTGCACAGACCGAGCCGGAGCCGTGAGCCGGGCAGACGATAACTTCGTCCCCCAAAGGTAAAAGCTTGTTGAATATGGAGTCGTAGAGCTTGAAAGCTGTCTCTTCGAGGTTCTCCTCACCGTAGAAATCGACCCTTCCCACGTCACCTGCAAAAAGAGCATCCCCGGTGAAAACCATCCAAGGCTCTTCATCCGGGTCATAAAGCACGTAGCTCATGCTGCCTAAAGTATGGCCAGGGGTGTGTATCGCTTTCACCTTTAAACGGCCGATATTCCAGGTATCGTCCTCCTCAGCGGCTTTACCATAAGCGTAATCTAGATCTTCGTCGGCATGGTAGATATCGGCGTCAGTTCTCTTTTTAATTTCGTAGGATCCGATGATATAATCTTCATTCCTGTGGGTCTCTAGGACCATTTTTATGTTCATACCGTGTTGAGAAGCGAGATCGATATATTTCCGTACATCTCTTCTTGGGTCTATAACTACAGCTTCGTTCTGATCCCCTATTATGTAGGAATAATGTGCTATGCCTTCTGATTTTATCCTTTCGAAAAGCATCTATCTATAACCTCCTTGTTCTCGTTCAATTACCTTCCCTGTAAATTAATTTATCCCGCCTTTACTTGGACCTCTCACAAAAAGGTTAATAACTCGGTATTCGATAAAGAGATAGGAGAGTGATGATATGAAAAAAGCGATAGTACTTTTAGAGAACGGATTCGAAGATTCTGAACTGACATATCCGTACTACAGGTTACAGGAAGTCGGTCTCGAAGTTGATCTTGTGGCAGAAGAGGCCGAAGAAGTATACGAGAGTAAGAACGGTCAGAAGATAAGATCGCATAAAGCGGCAGAAGACGTAGATGCATCCGATTATGCCTTGCTGGTAATCCCAGGGGGAAAGGGGCCTGACAGGATGAGGATCAAAGGGGATATTGTAGATCTCGCTCAAGATGCCGTAGATAATGATCTAGTCATAGCCTCCGTATGCCACGGCGCCCAGTTACTGATAGAAACGGACCTTTTAGATGGGAAGGAGATGACATGCTATTACTCCGTTGCAACCGACGTCGAGAACGCCGGGGCTGAATTCAAAGACGAAGAAGTCGTCGTGGACGGTAACCTCGTCACTTCGAGGATGCCTCCTGACCTACCGGCATTCATGAGAGAGACTTTGAAGTTGTTAAAAGGTTAGATTAGAGAGTTTGCTAAAGAAAGACCCTAGAGAGAGTTCTTAAATGTAGTCCCGGACGTTCACATCGGCCCCCGATCTCTTGCCGAAATCCTCTTCAGCAGTTCTGACTAGGACCTCGGCTACTTTCTCCGGATCGGTACCGCTGTAATCGGTCATCCGGGTAGCGGTCATGCCTGGGTTCACAACGTAGGTTCTAAACCCGCTTGGCAATTCTTTTGCTAGAGATTGAGTGAATCCTCTCACGCCGAACTTGGTCGCTGAATATACGGAATAGCGGGCCGATCCGCTCTTTCCGAGTCCGCTGGAGATGTTTATTATGATCCCTTCGTCATTCTTCAGCATGCTTTCCAGAAATATCTTCGTCGTGTTTATTAACCCAGTCAGATTCACATCTATCTGATCCTCTATCTCTCGATGAGAGAGGTCGACGAGTTCACCGCTGGTCAGTATTCCCGCGTTATTTATCAGGATATCTACGGTCTCGAATCTTTCGAGGACTTTTTTCCTTGACTCTCGGATCGAACTCTTATCGGTCACGTCGAGCTGCGTAAGGATGGCCTCGCTGTTCTTTTTACATCTTTTCAGTGTTTCCTTTCCTTCTTCCTCTCCTCTGTTGTAGGTGACCACGACATTAGATCCTTTTTCTGAGAAAAGCTTGGCGGTCTCACTTCCGATGCCGAAGCTCGAGCCGGTAACCATCACGACTCTATCGTCTATTTTCATAGATAGTAATAGGTTCTATATCTTGAAATAGTTGTTCCTTTGAGAACTCTAAGAAAGTATCAGATCATCTCTATTGACGTCAAGGTTGTAGAAATTCAGTGATCCTTTTTGGAAGTAGGGCGGATATGATGGCCAGAATCGGTCCGATTATCAACCCTGCCCAGACGAATAATCCGATGATCCCATAAACTATGACCTTGACTCTCGACCTCCTCTCAGGGTCTTTAAAGTCATCCGAATTCTTCCACAGCAGGATACCGAATACGATCGGCAGGAGAGCAAAGATTAACGTCAGAATCAGACCCACACCGGGACTGCTTTTACTCGCTGCAAGTCCCATCTGCATCAAGAGCATCGCTCCGCTGCCGATATATAGGAAGCTCGCAGTAAGAAGGCCCCATTCTTTCACATCTTCCGGCCCTTCTTCATATCGGTACTTCCACCAGATCGACCCGCTCAACCCTCCTCCCAAAACCAGGATCATCGGAGCAAAGATTAACCAGAGGGACTGTCCTTCCCAGATATGTATATTGACCACATCTATAGGAACGCGTATCCATTCTACGGGCCCGTATCTTTCTTCATAACCTACGGCGAGACCGTACTTGCCTCCACTCTCGTTGGAAAAGACGGCCGCGTAGTAAGTACCGGATTCCTCTACATTTTCTTCGTATTCTGCTGGATGGTAATAACTTCCAGGGGTGAAGGGCTCGTACTCTCTTTCTCCTAATTCTCCTTCGATCACTTTGGAACCAGCATTTTCCGGTCTATCCATATATTCCGGCAAGGTATGATTAGTTTCTATACCGGGCCCCATGATCACGAGATTCGGAACGAGACCATCACCGGGTACCAACAGGCTGAGTTTGAGATCTTCACCCTCATCCATCTCCATTTTGTAGTACTGCGCCTCTCTTTTTTCGTGTAATTCCGAATAGACCACCCAAGACTTCGTAGGGTCGTCAACCATCTCGGCATCCTTCAAACTCTCGTTTTCGTTTCCGGTGCGCGGAACGTGAGCAAGGGCTATCAAAGAAGTCGATAGAATGATCAAGATGATTAGAATTGCAGTAAATGTGATCTTCGTTTTCACACTAACCCTCAGTATCACATCCTCAATAGAGTATTTAATACTAACTCATCGATTGATTGAAATAGAAGTGTTCTCTTTCTTCTTTCATGTCACCCTATAAAAGAACGGCAGTGTTTTGGGATCAAGTGTTTCAAGACATCGATACCGATTTCGATCATCGCGAATCATTATCGATAAAGGAAATAGAAGAGGGATTAGATTGGTTGGTTGATGATGGGTGTTCGATGATCGACTACGGATGTGGTGATGGAAAGTTATTATTGAGATGTATAGCAAAGGGATCTAAAGTAGGTGTGGGTATTGACATAAGTCCAGAGGGGATCAAAAGAGCGAAGGAATTGGCTAAAACAAACGATGTAAAGGACCAGATCGATTTGATCGAAGGGGGTTTAGAAACTCTTTCGGCATTCGATGAAGATGAATTTGATTCGGGTATTCTCTCAAATATCGTTGACAATCTTTTACCACAGGATTCGATCGCATTGTTAGAAGAATTCAACAGGGTCATCAAACCGGGAGGTAAGATATTCCTCAAATTGAATGACCATGTAGATCCTTCTCAATTGGAAGAATGGGAGGCTAAAAAGGTTCGCGATGATCTCTATAAAGAAGAAAGCGGACTCTTTTTTTGGAATCTTAAGGACGAAAAAGTCCTAGATCTTTTAGAGAAGCATTTCAAAATAGAAAAAAGGGTTGATGTAGAATTTAAAGAGGAATCTCAGATCAACAGGCTTTATTATTTAAGAAATAGATAACGGATCGCTAGGGAACGAAACCATGAACACAAAAGACTTGCCCATCTACTTCGACGGTGAACATTACGACGCCTGGACAGAAAGAGAGGTGGATATACCTTTCTACAAAAAGCAGGTCAAGAAGTACGGCGATCCGGTCCTAGAACTGGGTTGTGGGACCGGAAGGATCACCATTCCGATAGCTAGAGAGGGTTTCGATATAACTGGCTTGGACCTATCGAGAGAGCTGCTGAGAAGAGCAAAAGAGAAGGCGGAAAAGGAAGAGTTAGATATCAGATGGATCGAGGGAGATATGAGAAAGTTTTCACTTGACCAAGATTTCAATTTGATCTTCGTTCCGTTCAACACCATACAGCATATACTATCTTTAGAGGAACTCGAAAGAGTGTTTGAAGATGTTAAGCAACATATGAAAACTGACGGGAGGTTCATAGTCGAGTTCTTCAACCCTGATCTTGATATATTGAATAGGGACCCCCAAGAGGAACACGAAGTCATGGAATATGAGGATCCGAACGGAGAAGGCAAGGTTAAGATCACAGAAAAAACGTCCTATGAAAAAGCGAAACAGATGCTGCATCTGAACTGGTTCTATAATTTCGAAGATAGAAGAGTGACCAAAGAATGGACCAGCAGGATCTGGTTTCCCAAAGAGGTTGATGAGGTCTTCAAGTACAACGATTTCGAGACAGAGCACAAGTACGGTGATTTTGATGAATCCCCTTTCACGAACAACTCGGGACAGCAGATCGTGGTCTGTAAAAAAGCGTAGTCACTCTTCGAAGTATCGATTCATCCTCTCAAAAGACTCTTTCAACTCTTCAGGGTCATAGTGTTCCTGGATCTTTTCCATATACTCTTCTATGTCCAATCCGGTAAATTCTTCTATCGTTTCGGCATAATCTTCTATATATTTTTCTTTTAGTTCTTCATATTCATCGTAGTGGACCACCGTTGAACTATTCCACTTGTACGTTTTATCCGGCTCTTCCTCTGGATAACCTATACAGAGAAGGACCAGTGGATACACTCCTTTCGGTAATGAAAGCAGATCTTCGACTTCACGAGGATGCTCTGAAGGAGTTCCCACAAACACGCTGCCTAGTCCCAACATTTCAGCGGCCGTCACCATGTTTTGGGCAGCCAGCGATGCGTCTATGATAGGGAACAATAATCGACCAACCCCCTCATAATCTGCCCATTCGCCTCCAAAATATTCAGTGAATCTTTTGTCTCTCCTCAAGTCAACGCATATATAGATCAAAAGAGGGGCTTCTTTCACCCAGTTCTGTTTCTCGCTCAGTTCGTAAAGTCTTTCTCTCTTTTCCTGGCCCTGTATAACTATGAAGGAATACGGCTGCATGTTCCCGGCCGAGGGAGCTCTTTGGCCGGATTTGATTATCTCCTCGAATTTGTCTTCTTCAACCTCTCTTTCAGTAAAATTCCTGACGGAACACCTATCTTTGAGGTAATTTAACTGGGAACTAGTCATACTCTCTCTCTATAAAAAGGCAAATTTAATAAAAACATTTTCCATATGATGAATTGTTGGTATAACAGATGTTAAAGGACCTTTTACAAAAATTGAAGGAAGGGGTTAGAGTGCAGGATGTCACTATTCTCGGTGAAGAATTCAGAGAAGGCAGGATATCCTCCCAAAAATATTTCGATCTAAAGCTCCGACTCGGCGAAGAAAAGAAAAAACTTATGCAGGTCAGCGTTTATTACGGAAAGGTCCCTCATTACAAACCCTGGATAGAACTTTTTAGTATCCATCCAAAGCTCATATTTGAAGAAAAAACGATCCATTTCTTTGGCTCAGATATCGAGACATTCATCTTGAATACATTCTCCGACTCTTTGGGGGATGGAGGAAGGATATTTATCGAGTACCAGCATGATAAAAGCACTAGAGAGCGATTGTCTGTTGGAATTCCTGAACCTTGTACCAGATTGGGTTACGAGCTTTTCAAGAGAGACTTCACCTGGTTCAAGGACTGGTACTTCGCAGAAGGATTTTACGAGGGAGGCCAAAAACTCCAGGCGGAGAAAGCGATAGACGAGGAGCACAGAAGAAAACATCTGAAAAGGATAGAGAAAGAAGTGACTGACCTCCTAGAGAAGGATGAGTTAGAAGAAAAGCTAGAAGAAAGAGCCTACAAAGTTCTAGATAAAATAGAAAAGTAGATCTCACCTGACCAATCTGGCGCTTCTGACCTCGCCGCCGCATCTCGGGCATTCGTCTTTTAGCTCCTTGTACCATCGGTGACATTTGGCGCATCTGTACTCCCATTCCCACTCCTCTTCGATCTCTTCTTGAGCTACTCCCTTGTACTCCACGTCCATACTTTTGGCCAAATTCTGTATAGAATAATCGTCCGTGAGTATGGTCCCTTCTACGTATATGGCTAAAGCTACAACTTCAAGGTCGGTATCGGAAAGACGCACATCGTCTCCAGTTCTGCTGGCCTGATCTTTCACTCTAGTCATGACGTTGCCTGGCGGGTTGAGTTCCTTAAGGCCAGCGGCTCTCATCATCTCTAGTTTGCGATGCCAACGCCCTCCTTCACTTATCTCGGAAAGGACCCCGGGAGGAACATAGAGGTCGTCATCGAGAGGTATATTCTTACCGGATAGTATCGCTGAAGTGTCTAGGACGTATTTCATCCCTTGAATCATCTCCGGGGTCTATAATATCATTTTTCATTGGATTCAGGTAAAGAGAAGTAAAGAAAGTTGATCACTCAACTAAGAGAGCTAAAAAAGAAAATGGGGCCGAGACACTTTGCTATCCTTCGACAAGGGGTCTTTTGCCCTCTACATACTCTCTGTAGCTTAGGACTTCTCCCTCGATATTTTCAGCCAATTCCCAGAGCCCTTCACTTTTTTCCCTGAAGCCCGATTCCCTAGTTAGGTGATGATCGTAGAGCATCGTCCCGAGATCACATCCTTCAGCTATACGCTCGGCGTTCTTATTAGAGCGCTCCAAGTTGAAGTTATTGAGCATGAACCCGAGGAGGTAAGTTGCGGGTCCGTCTAGAACTAAAAACTCAGGGTCTTCTTTTACTATCCATTCGGCATAATCCTCCACGGTAGGGCCCTGCAGATCCGAACTGTACAGGAATTTTTCATCTCCCTTCTCCACCACCATACTGACCACCCAGCCTGTTTTGGAGTACTCTATCCCGTGAAAGAGAGGTTCCGTAAACCTTACAGTTGTATCTCCATCTACGAAGGTCCTACCGTCAGCGAAGTGAACGTTATCGAGAGGTTCTTCCACGTGTTCCTCATCGCTCCACATCTCGGTCCTATCGAAAAACTTGTTTCTCCATTTCTCGTGAAGTTCCCCTCTTCTCTCTGAATAATCGCCCTCGTCGATCTCCTGTAACATGGGTAACTCGTGAAGAGGATCGTCGTAATCCTTCTCTTCAGCTTCGAATTCAAAATCTTCAAGTCCTTTCTCCACTCCATGGAGCTCAAGCAGTCCTTTCAAGAACTTTCTGCTTCGTTCCCACTGGGAAGGATTGATCCATTCGTTCGGGTCCTTGATCCATAACTCCTTCTCCGAGAACACTTCGGAAAAATCGATACCACTGGTTCCGGGTAAAAAATGATGGTCATAATGGTAGTGAGAGATGAAGACGTGTTCAGCATCCCGGGCAGCTTTTTCGATCTTTCCTCTTGCCTTATCGAGTAGAGCATATTTTCGCTCGGTCTTCATCGGATAGCTTTTCTGCATCACGGCTGCGGCCGGATCCACCACGATAGAGGTGTCGGAAGTTTCCACTTTGACGCACATACTTTTAGCGCCCATGCTGTCCGACCAGATCGGATTTACGTCTATCTCTTCCATGGTCTTATCCTTCTCCTCCAAACTCTAAAAATTTCAATATTTTCTTCAAGCTTTCCCGATTTTCGATCATCTCTTCGAGTTCTTCTTCACTCCCCGGTCTTTTTCTAAATATCGTCGCCGCTCTTTTCTTCCCTATCCCTGGTATCTGCTTCAACTGCTCGAAAGAGGCTTCTTCTACGTACAGCGGCTGTTGAACTCCAGTCACGCTTCTGTAACCGTGATCTGTTATCCTCACATCGTAATACTCGTGCAGCTCCAATTGATAATTTACCCCTACTAGAAGAGGATAAGTTCCGATCTGTCGCCCAAAAGTGGTCTTTCCTTCCATCTTCTCCATGTAAACGTCTTTGAGAAGGGAACCTTCCGGCAGCATCTTTTTCAACAGTGGCTGATCGATCTGCTCTCTGACTTTCTTCTTGAACTGCTTGAATTCATTTTTGTATCTCACTTCAAAATCTCCGGAATGTGAAAGGACCTGCCGTATGTTGATCCTCCTCAACAGTAGATCTTCAGAGAGCAGTTCTTCCAAGAACCGTAGATTCTTCTCGTAGGTCTCTCTACTCTCACCTTTCAGTCCGCCTAGAAAATTCAGACCGGGTAGGAGTTCGGGCATCCCGTTTGGTCCTTTTTCTCCTCCCACCTCGTTTATCAGCCTGACAGCCTTTTTCACCTGCTCAGGCGTAGAGTTGAGGTTGTTTTCTTCTATAACCTCTTCGTCGGCCGTCTCCATCCCAAGAGCGAGGACGTTCCCGGAGGTGGTGTATTCCACTAGAGTTTCTAGGATCTTTTTACTCTTTTCCGGATGCTCGGCTATGACGGCGGGGTTCGCATTGTCGACATGGAACACCTCTATCTCGGGGCAAGTTTCCTTTATCCCTTTGAATAAGCTGAAGATCTCCTCGGGTTGTGGCACCGGCACCTCTTTCTCTCCGATCCCCTCCGCTTTGTAGCTGACAGTGCACGACTGGCCTCCAAGCCGGAAGTTCCTAACGCCTTTCTCATAGAGAAGTTCCATCTCTTCTATTATGTCCTCCTGCTCTCTAAATTTAGGCTTTCCGTACTGTGGTTCTGAGCAGAAGGAACATCCTCCCGTAAAATATCTGGGACAGCCGCGGTACGCGCTCATCTCTACAAGTAATGGATCTGGATAGAGAGGATGCCTTTCGACCGCTTTATGGCCGAACTTGAGCCAGTCTTCCCTTTCCAACGGCTCGGCCCAGCGATCCTCTTCCTCTCCGTAAAGGGAATCGTAGAGGTAGGCCGCAAGATCTTTTTCCGCATAGTGATCGTATCCCTCGACTTCTTCATACCTCGCGAGAGGGCCTCCAAGGAAAGTCTCACCGGGTTCTGTAGCGATCTCTTCGGCTTCCTCCACACTCAGCGGCGTACCACCTAGGTACTTCCCCGGAACGGTCACACCACCGTGGACCACAACGATATCTCCAAGAGGAAGACCGTTCTGCCTGTACTCATCGGCGGTGATATATTCCCAGCTCAGTTCTGCTTCCCTGGCAACGCCGACCAGCATCCTCGGTTCCGGGGACAGGTACGGCGGTACGCCCAAGAGGCTGGGCTCATCTATGTACCCGTCCACGACCAAGATATCGACTCTATCTCTTCTATCCGTAGGTTTTTCCCATCTATTTTCGCTCATCTTCGTACAACCTTTTTTTAGCTTTTTTTATCGTGCCGCTCGTCGTCAATGTTTTGACCTTTCCCCCTCCAACCTGCATACCGTTCAATATCTCTATCGCCCTCTCTTTGCCGGTATGCTTACATCTCACGATCCCTTTGTCTTTTTCAAAAACGGTCAACCATGGTTTGATATTCTCATATTCATCTTTTGAAAATTCGTCCCTTATAGCTCCGATCATCCCGCCCCTATCTGTCTTTCCTCCCTCTATAACGAAGGCTATATAACGCTGTCTATCTTCGCCAACTACCATGTTACGAAAGAAAATTTTATTTCTAATAAATTGATCGGTTATTTTCTTAAGGATCTTAAACCTCAATTATAATTAGTTCCTCCTTCTCTCTTACTATTGATGAAGAAGTTCTACCATCCCGGTGAAAAGTTCCCCAGCATCTCAGTTACGGGAGACACTTGCGCCCTTTCCTGCCCCCACTGTGAGGGAAAGTTCCTGAAGGGCATGAAACATATATCAGAGCCGGAGGAACTTTACAGATTTGCATTAAAATTTGAAGACAGTGGCGGGAATGGATTCTTGCTGAGTGGAGGTTGCAACGAGAGGGGTGAAGTCCCGATTGCAGATTTCTGTCCGGTACTTTCGGAGATAAAAGAGACGACTTCTCTCGAGATCAACGTTCACACCGGCCTTCCCAGTGAGGAGACCGCAGAGAAACTTGCTGGGACGGATATAGATACCGTCTCGTATGACATGATAGGTTCTAAAGAGACTATAGATAGGATCTATGGTATCGACGCGACTCCCACGGACTACAAGAAAGCTTATGAGATGCTGAGAAGAAAAGGGATCAAAGTCGTGCCCCACATAACCGTAGGGCTGAACGGAGGAGAGCTCCAAGGGGAGTGCAGAGGGATAGAATTATTGGATGGACCTTCAAAACTGATCCTTAACTCTTTCATACCTAAAAACTTCGGTAAGACCGTTGGACAAGATGATTTCTTTTCGGTAATGGCTCATGTCCCTCAAAGAACCGATATTATCTTGGGCTGCATGAGAGAGCGGGGGCGCCATGGGATGGAGAAGAAGGCTTTAAAACGAGGAGCGAAAGGTATAGTAAATCCCTCTAAAGAAACTGTAAGCTGGGCTGAAAAGAATTATGAGATAAAAAGAATAGAGAAGTGCTGCGCTCTTTAACGGTAGATACCAGCGCCGCTGTATCTCTCATTGATGGGATAAAGGACTGCGGCCCATTCTGTGAAAGCTGCTATGTAAATGAAACTCAAAAGGGAGAACGGAAAGATACTCTCTTCAGGAACTTCCATATTTACCTCATATTTGACGTTCATCTGCTCAGTAGAATTGAATCTCAGGAGCAGTTGTTTGAAATCTCCAGTTGAAAGGTCGTTGTGCGAATATAGGTTCTGAACGGATGTATTGAATAAAGACTCTCCGGTTTCTTTCACATCTAGGCTCACATTAACCTGGCTATTCTCATCAACCTCGATGGTGATATTTTTGATAGCCTGGAAATCAAAACGCCCTTTTGAGACCAGTTCTACCTCTTTAGTAACTCCTTCTTCTACTTGGATCGTATCTTCTACTGAAGATCGCTTGCTTATTTCATCGGTGACGTATGGAGTGTATAGAAGAGCGAAAACGATTATCGCGACGATAACAACGGTTATCGCTTTTTTGATAGAGTTCTTTGCCATGAGACGTTTAGCGCTATCACTGGGATGATCCTTGATCTCCAGCATCCTGAACACAAAAGCTTCGAGAGACAATATAAATATCAATGTGAAAAGCATCAAGAGGGGGTAAAACAGTGGAAGGTACAATGGAGCTAAACTTGCTCCTTTGAGATACAGGATAAATGGAAAAAGGAGGATTATACCGACGATCTGTGGGATGAATAATTTTTTCTCTATATCTTTCAATTCTTTGATCTTGTGAGACCCCTCTAATTTGTTCTGAAGTTCCTGTAACCTTTTTATCCTTCGTATCTGGGTTGGGGTCTCAACTTTACTCTCAACGTCGTCTAATTTTTCCCTAAGTTCGGGGCTGATACCACCTTCTTGGCCTCCACCTTGGACCATAAACTTATTTTACCTCCTTGTTCTGCTTAAGATATCTGAAATCTAGGAAAGGCTGGTTTTTATTGGATATTGATATATCCCTTATAGAAGTTTCGCTCCTAACTTTGAGATCATGAAGGGAACGGCAAATTCAGGAACTTTCATTTTATCTTCTATATCAAACCGTCTATCGTTTATCTGGACACTTTCGATATCGGGTAAAGTATCAAATTGGATCTGATAGGTCTTGTCAGAGAGCACATCGGGGATCGGATCTTTTAGGGGATCAAATTTTTCTATATCCCCAGGTTCGATCTTCTCGACCGTCAAAAAAGATCCACCATGGATGGAATATGGCAATCTGATCAGTCTTTTAGTGTCTCCGGTTACCGGTTCGTCTGTTGATCCTATTATCTGTGATCCGATCTCTCTAACGTTTTCTTCTTTCAAGATGCCATTTATTATCTTTTCAAACGATGAGACGTTCACCATCCTTTTTTCTTCAGAAAAGATATCGAGTACCCCATCTTCTACGATCGTTTTCCATTTTCCCTCCCCATAAAGGTCCTCATAAAGACCATCTGCGGTTTTAGGACCGATCCCGTGTTTTTCTTTGATCTCTTCTATCACTTCGTCTCTGTTCATCTCACTCCATCTCTTCAGAAGTTCCTCGCTCAATTTCCTTGTCTTCTTTTTCCAACCACCTTCCTCCTCTGATGGTAACTTTGGAGTCTTCTTGGTGATATCTTTATCTTGAAATTCTCCTACTTTGATCTCTTCATGAGGTAGGATGACTTCCAATTCTAGACCGACACCGGTGATATAATCAACTATCTCTCTCCGGGCCTGGCTCGAGAGGCCCAATATCTTATCGTCCCTGATATGGATGTGATATCCTCTGTGTCCTGAGAAAAATATCTCCATATCTTCTCTTTCGAACCCGAAGTCGTCCACCAAAAAATCGTGAATCAATAGATGGCACTTTTTTTTCACTTCTTTCAGTTGCTCTACATAATTTAAGTCCTCGCTTCCTGGAAGATGGTCCGCATCCAGATCGAAGACAAGGTCAGCTCCAAGCCACTCCTTTTCGGCCATAGGAGCCTCGGGATTGGAGTAATAAGCCGTGGAGTAGTAAGAATGTAAAGGCGTTTCCTCTTTCAGAAATTTGGTCATCTCAGATTTAGAGTCGAAAGCCACGGGCCGGTGCATACCCTCGCTGTCGAAGTAGATGAAGGCGAATTCCCTTCTCGTGAACCTGTAGGGAAGCTCTGGAATCTTCGTGGAATAGTGGTCTCTGAGAACACGAGAGAGAAACCTCCGTGTTTTGCTCTTTCTGCTCACGTGTTTAGATACGCATCGCTGGTAAAAGTTTTTCCGATGGCATTTTCGAGGGATCTAAGGGAAATCATAAAATATGGACTCGGATTTGGTAAGAACAATAACATGAGGCTGATATTGGACGAGAATCTGCCTTCAGACGTTAAGGAGGAGGTCATCGAGTTTCATGAAGCTGAAGATTTCGTCGATATCGATGAGGAATTCGAAGGCATGCTGGACTTCAAGATAGTCGATATGATGGATGAAGGTGACTTGATGATCACCAGAGATAAAGAGCTGCACGAGAATTTACTTGACACGGGCAGAAAAAGCGTGTACTACGATATAGAGCGGAAAAACCTCGTGGATATCCAGATCAAGATCACCTATTACCTAAAAGGATACGATAATGAGAGGGTTCACGAATCGCTGGAGGAAAACCAGCATGTTAAGGAAGGAAAGACGCAATTGAGGGAACGGTTTGAAGAGCTTAAAAAAGAGAACGCCGAGTTGCGCTCAAGAGTGAACGTTCTAGAAGGTAAATTGGAATCAGTTTTAAAGACGGCCGAGTCGGCCTTTGAGGAAAAGGAAGACTGATCCGCTTAATATTCCAGGCCTTTTTCTTCGTGGATGACTCCTTCTCCCTTCTCTACAGAGCCGACTACTTTACCATCTACGGAATCTGCCACATCTTCCGCAGCTTCAGAAGAGGTCACCATGCAGAATCCCATGCCCATATTGAAAGTTCGATACATCTCCTCGTCTTTCACGCTGCCTTCCTCCTGAAGGAACTCGAAGATCGGCTGAGGTTCAATCGGCTCTTCTATCACGTATCTGTAACTGTCATTTATCCTGCTGACGTTCTTTAAGCCTCCGCCAGTTATGTTCGCCGCTCCCTTTATCTCGTGTTCTTCGAGAACCTTCATAACGGTCTCGACATAGATCTTTGTTGGCTCTAGTAATTCTTCTCCGATCACTCCAAATTCCGCTTCGTCTTCATAATCGAACTCTGATCTCTTCACTATCTTTCTAGCGAGTGTAAGACCGTTAGAATGGATGCCTGAACTCGGTATCCCTATGATCTTATCGCCCGGCTTGACGTTACTGCCGTCTATAACCTCATCTTTTTTTACATAACCCAAGGCGGTCCCGGCTATATCGAATCCTTCGATTATGTCTCCCAGTGTTGCTGTCTCTCCCCCTATTATCGTCATGTTGGACATCTCAGCACCCTTCTGGAGGCCTTTTCCTATTTCCTTTGTAAGTTCCGCATCGGTTTCCTCTATCGCGAGATAATCCACGAAAGCTATCGGTTCCGCTCCCTGACAGATGGTATCGTTGACGTTCATAGCGATACAGTCGATGCCGATGGTATCCCACTTTTCCATCTTGTTGGCCACTAATAATTTCGTTCCCACACCATCTGTACAGAGTGAGAGCGCAAAATCTCCAAAATCAACCAGTCCTGTAAATTCGCTTTTCAAGGGAGCGCCTTTGCCCTCCCTCGCAAAAAGGACCGCATTCCTCAAAGCTGAGATGGCCTCCTCTTCCTGATCGATATCCACTCCAGCAGCTTTATAAGTTAATCCTGACATGGTTGAGTATCATTTTCTCATTTATTAGATTTTGCATCTCTCAAGTGAAATCATAGTAAAATTTTATAATGTAGTGATTTCTTAATCCACCCAGTTTTGAGGTATATACATCCGGAGGCTTGTCATGGGATTGAAAGAACAATTAGAAGTGTCTGATAAAAGAACGATAAAAGAGGAAGTCTCGATCTCCCAGCGGATCACGAAGGAAGCTAAGGAAACTCCTAAGACTCCTAGTTATTTCCCTAGATTCCCCGGAGGCCCTCTGGTAACCAATCTCTGGTCTTCCAGATCAAGGCTGGCCGATTTCTTTAAAATCGAAAAAGAAGAGATCGTGGACGAATTAGCTGAGGCTGTAAACGGTCCTTCCGAACCGGTGAAGATAGAGGAAGGAGAATTCGAGGAGGTACATAATGAGGATTTCGATCTTCAAGATCTACCCATACCCAAATACTACCCCAAGGACGGTGGTAGATATATCACCTCTGGAATAGTGATAGCGGAGCAAGGAGAACGAAGAAATCTTTCTTTCCACAGGATGATGCTCAGAGATGAAAAGACCTTCACTTTAAGACTCTGCCCTAGAGACCTCGAAAAGATGTACGACACCGCGGTGGAGGAAGGGAAAGACCTAGAGATAGCAGTCGTTGTAGGAGTAAATCCAGCGGTCCTACTGGCTGGGGCTACCTCCGTAGACTATGATACGGACGAGCTCCAGATCGCCAATTCTCTTCTGAAAAATACTAAAGGAGGAAAAATTGAGGTAACGGAACTCGATAACGGGATCACAGTACCGGCCGGGTCCGAGTACGTTCTTCAGGGCAGGATAACTTCTGAAAAGGGCTCAGAAGGGCCTTTCGTCGATATAACGGGAACTTACGATAAGATAAGAGAACAGCCGATAGTTGAGATAGACAAGGTGATGCACAAAAAGGAGGCGATTTTTCATGCTTTACTACCGGGCGGGTACGAACATTTCCTACTGATGGGCCTTCCTAGAGAGACGTCACTAAAAAACGAATTGAGTGAATTTTCAGATGTCAAAGACGTGAGGCTCACCGAAGGGGGATGCAGTTGGCTGCACGGGGTGATCTCGATAGAGAAGAAAAACTCAGATATGGAGAAGATAATCCAAAAGGCGTTCCAGGCACACACTTCCATGAAGAAAGTGACGGTAGTAGACCAAGATATAGATATCTTCGATGATAAGGAAGTGGAATGGGCCGTCGCGACACGATTCCAGCCGGATGAAGACCTCTACACATTCGAAGATGAGAAGGGAAGTTCGCTGGACCCTAGTGCCCCTGACCTCACGGCTAAGTGGGGCTTGGACGCTACTAAACCCTGGGAAGGAGAAGGATTTAAAAGAGCTGAGATCGAGTGATAACATGACTGAAGAGGGGTCTTCTGAAGAAGGATCGTCCGAGGTCGATTATCCCTATGAGTTCGATGAGGAGACAAGGAAGAAGGCCGAGGTGTATTCGAAACAGAAGTTCTATACGGGAATTTTTCAGAGCGTGGTCCTTTACCTTTCCTTCCTTTTCATATCATATCTCTCAGGATTTTCCCACTTCCTGGTTGAGTGGATAAGAACGGTCGTCGAGGGCACCTTCTTATACAACTACTGGATCGTCGCAGCTATTTTCGTGATGATATATTCCGCCCTTCTCTACCTGATCTCTCTCCCGGTCTCTTATTACTCCGGTTTCATCTTAGAACATAGATACGATCTGAGTAACCAAACCCTGGGGGACTGGAGTAAGGACCAGGTCAAGTCATTCTTCATCTCCTTGATCTTTCTGACTCCTTTGATCCTGGGCGTTTTCTTTCTTGGTAACACGTTTTCCTCCCTCTGGTGGCTGTACGCGGGCATCCTTCTGTTCGTTATCTCCGGTATCCTTTCTAATATATCTCATCTGATCCTGCTTCCTCTTTTTTACGACCTTGAGGAGTTGAAGGATGAGAGTTTGAAGGAACGCCTAATAGATATGGCGGAAAGACACGGTGTTAAGAAGGTCGAAAAGGTCGTTGTGGTAAAAGCTGGAGAGAAGACCGAGAAGGCAAATGCAGCTTTCGCCGGTATGGGAAAAACGAAGAGGCTCTTGCTTTTCGACACATTATTAGAAAAGTTTCATCCCAAGGAGATAGAGAGCGTCGTGGCTCACGAGATGGGACATTACGTCCACAAAGATATCCTGCGTTTCATGATGATAAGTGGGTTACTCATCTTTCCGATGTTCTATATTTCAGGAGAGATCTTCACCATCTGGGGCAGCTTCGAACAGATATATCATCTCCCGCTCTTCCTTTTGATAATCTATGGACTCTATTCTCTGATTGATCCGGCGACGAAGACTTACAGTCGATATAGGGAAAGGAAAGCGGATAGATTCGCACTTGAGACCGTGAATGATTCAAACGCGATGGTCTCGGCTTTCAAACGATTGGCAGATATAGATTTAGCGGAACTCGATCCCAGTAAATACATAGAAATTCTCTTTTATGATCATCCAGCTCCTATCAAAAGGATCAAGATGGCGGAAGAAGAGGATCAGAAAGACACTGAGGAAGATCAGTTGGAAAACAAAAAGGATAAATAGCAATTCTTTCTAACACAACGCTGAAGAGTATCTTATCGAAAATCCCGACTTAGCTCAGTTTGGCTAGAGCGGGTGACTGTAGTTGGTATTTATACAGGACCAAATGGTCCACATCACCCGCGGAAATCACCAAGCCCCCGGTTCAAATCCGGGAGTCGGGACTTTCTTTTTTTAGACTCGGGACGAACAAATCTATGATTTGTGAGCAAGTGGGATTTTTAGATTCTGCGTGGTCGGGACTTTTTTGTATAGGATTTAAACTCCGGTTCACGAACAAATCTATGATTTGTGAGCAAGTGGAATTTTTGATTCTGCGTGGTCGGGACTTTTTCTAAAAAATTCCCTTCATCTATCTTTCCGCTTTTTACTTCTTCTCTTTCTTCTCGTCCGCGAATAGATGAATATTGAGATCAAGGTTGCTGGTATCACAGTCAAGAACTCGAATCCAGGAAGCATGCCCTTTCCCTCATTGTACACGACCCTTCCTTCAGTATCCATCGCCATATTTTCATACTCATCATCAACATTTGGTCGTGAAATTCCCGCACTGCTTGTCCAACTGAAAAAGTAGTAATAATCTTTCAGATGTCCTTCCTGTCCGTCATCAACCCAGGTGGTGAAACGGCGTGCGCTTCTAAAGAAGAATTCATCATTGACCAGGTCTATATTGACCCATCCCTTTTTTGTCCCAGCATCGTTTACAAATCTGGTCCTCACCCATCCATGTCCTCCCCACCTATCTCCACCTCGGTCGTAGAGTACTCCAAGTTCCAGCCATGCAGGAATACCTGCAGCTCTTGAGAGCGAAGTATATAGGAAGGATTGCTCATCGCAGTCGCCCGTACCACTGTTTAAAACCCATACTGCATGTTTTGGCAGACCCTCCTCAGCGAATTCATATTTTATGTTGTCATTCATCCAGTCATAGATCGCCTTCGACTTGTCATATATGTTGTCTTCACCACTAACGATATCCTCCGCCAGCCTCTCTATCTTCGGGTGTGAAGGTTCTATCATCCAATCATCTCGACCGTCGCCGTTCCTATCATCTACTTCGTCGTCTCTATCTGAATCGACCGCCCACTGATCCTTGATATACCTATCTTTAATATCTTGAGGTATGTCCTCTACAGTTCCCGAATCCTCGCCTGAGAAGTCCCATTTGACAGTAGTGGTCTTCACATCATAGGATATCTCGATTCTCTCGCTTTGTCCGGATGCCAAGGTACGGTCCCACTGCCTCCATTCATGGTTGTTTTTTTCGATGGTATCCGGTTCCCCGTTCCACTCCGTATTTTCAATGGTTTGTATATTATTTTTCTCGATTTCATATGGTACTGCTAGTGTCAATTTGTAATCCAATGATTCTCGAGGATCGTTATTTTCGATCTTGATAGTCCTTTTCATGGTATAATCCGCCTTTTCGGGATAGATACCCACGCCGCTCCAAGAGCCGTAGAGTCCGTCCAAGAATGGAGTAAAGAAAACGGCGCCTATAAGAAGAACGACGATCAGGAGTACACCGATAGTGGCTAACCAGGATCCTTTACTCTTTTTACGTTTTTTTCCACTCTTCTTGTACTTCTTGGGACGTTCTTTGTAGGCAGAAGAACGACCGCCTCCCTTTTTTTTAGGCGGAGTCTTTGGTGAAGAAGAACTATCAACGTTCGAACTCTCTTCTACAAATTGACTTTTTCTGCTTTTTTCTCCCGCCCCTTTAGTCTGGGAAAAGTTTCCGTCTTCTTTCATCTAGATTAACAATTACTATTCTCTTTATATATTCCTTTTGTTAAGATACTGTTTCGCTTGCCTCATTCTTTGATCTCCTTCATCTCTTCAGGTATGGTCTTTGGAAAGATATTATTATAGACGTAGAAGATCAGTACTGTCCCGTAAACACCACCTATTGTCAGTACGGCCAAGATACCGGTTCGCCCAAATCGGAAAGACCAAACGAAAGTCATCATAGAGCCGTGTATCGCGCTGAGTATGAAACCCTTGCTCAGATATTTCCAGAACTCACCCGTGTAACAACCGTAACCTATTATGGCACCGGTAGAAGCGTTGACCAAAGTATAATTGTAAGAGATGAAAAAGACCAGCAGTACGGTTAGAAGGTCTAGAGAGACCAGACCGGCCGCGAACGAATAAACAAAGACCATCATGGCCCCGATCCCTGTACCCAGTGCGGTGCCGTAAAAAGTGGTATCGTGGTTAAGTCTGAAAGGTTTCTGTAGAAGTATGAAAAATTTCACGATCTCGATCAAGGCTATGATGCCGAGGGCCCAAGAAAGATAACCGATGGGAAAATACAGTGAAAAGAAACCTATGATCATCCCGAGGCCCAGTCCGAGGATCATCATGAAGAGGGCTTTGTTGTCCTTGAAGTATCCCTCGAATTCACCTAACAAAAAATAAAGCACGACGACCGCTGGGCTAAAGCTCACTAGACTCAATACCATTAAGGGATCTGCCATGAGGATAAATGATGTGAGATCGAAAGCCAGCTATCTAGAGCGATATCGTCTCCAAACTATTATATTCTGGTCCGCTCTTTTTAAGTACACTTTTTTTAAGTTTTAACTCGTCGATTTTACAGGTGGTAAAGTACTCGTCATCATATTTTTCTATAACATCTCTCAATTTTTCCTTATTTTTTCCTCCTTTGACCCTCGCCACGGTGATATGAGGGGAGAACTCTCTATCGTCTCTTTCGAATCCTAGAGGTACAAGTTCTTCCTCGACCCTATGGGCTATATTCTCCAAGAGTGAGATGTCTTCATCGTCCACGGCCTGGGGATCGTCAGGAGACACCATCGAGTCGATCCAGACCACCTTCATAAATCCTAGGTGAGGGAATGCCCCCGTTCCTCTCATGTCCAGTTCGAAGGGTTCAAATCCCTTGAGAGCAAATTGCGTCTTTTCAACGATCTCATCTATCTTATCTTCCTCTATCTCATCTCCTAGAAACTTCACTGTCATGTGAAGTTGGCTGGGATCTACCATGTTAAGAGGCGCTCTAGTCCTCTCTAGTTCATCGATGAATTCGTGTACCTTGTCGTTTGCCTCAACGTCTATAGATATAAATCCTCGAAAGGTCATACAACCCTATACAAGAGGGTTTTCTTAATTCTTTCGGGATTAGGAGAAAGTATCAAAATAGGGACTATTTTACCTTAAATCAGGGGGATGGAGGATGTCAAACCTTTTACATCTTCTTTTCCCACTCTTTTCTTGTGCTTTTATCGGTTTTTATCTTACTTTTCCTTTCTTCTACTTTCGGCCCAATCAAGGCGAGAACTATAGTAAAAAAATAAAATCCAAGTACAGAGAGTATTATTATTATTCCCGGGATAGATCCGATACCAGCTCTATTTAGCCATACTTCAAACTCAGAAGAAGGATATGGATGCATCGCCACTTTCCCTAACCAAAGGATTATCACAACCGTGTATAACCAGATATACACTCTTCTCAGTCTATGAGATATGGCAACCCAGATCTGGATCTTAAAATGAGGGTCCTTTAAATCATCCGCTAGAGTCTTCATCCATTCCCGGCTGGAAACCTCTTCTTCGGGATTTAATGCTTTAGCTATAAAATTCTCTTCGAGAACTCTGATCCTACTGGCCCATACGTTGTAGAATCTATAACGTCTAGCCTCGATTATCAACAGGATGGAGAGGAAGAGTATGGAAAACAACAGGAGTTCATCAGGTCTTGTAGAGACGCTGAAAGTCCAGGTTATCAGACCAGACAAGATCAAGATCGCCCAGTTGGTGGTTCGATCCAATCTGGTGCGCCAGGTATAAGCTCGCTGTATTTCTCCCCTATAGAAATCGGTCAGGATAGAGGTGAACTCCTCGATATCCTGCTGATCTACAAATTCCTCGGGATCGGGCTTCTTCATACGTCTGATTCACCTTTTTACCATTATATAAATATTCACCATCTCGATTAGTGTGCGCCCCCAATTATCTCTTCTATATCGTCTATACCTTCTTTTCGCATCAGTTCGGTTGCCTCTTTTGACACTTTTTCAACGGCGTCTTTTCCACGATGATGTAAAGCGGACCCCATCTGGAGAGCGGAGGCTCCAGCCAATATATATTCCAAAGCGTCTCTACCATCTGTTATACCGCCGCAGCCGATTATGGGGATGTCCACCTCTCGATAAACTTCGTACACGCATCTCAAACCTATAGGTTTGATGCCAGGGCCGCTGTATCCTCCGATCTTGTTTCCAAGTATGGGTTCCTGCGTTTCGAAGTTTACGGCCATTGCTCTCACAGTATTTATGCAGACTATGCCGTCAGCTCCACTCCTTTCGGCGAGAACTGCATTTTTTGCGATCTCATTGGAGGGCGGAAGTTTAGCCAAGATGGGTTCCTGGATTCTTTCGTCGACTTTTTTGATAACTCTTTCCATGATCTCATCGTCAGAAGCTATCTGGGCGCCGTAACCCTCGGCATGAGGACAGCTCAGATTCAATTCAACCATGTCCGCTCCATATCTCGTCATCTTTCCGGCTAGATGAGAAAAGTCATCGGGATCTGAGGCAAAAATACTCCCTATTATGGGTTCTTCCTCCAGTTCACTTTCAAGCTTTTCCATCTCGTTTTTAAAATCCTCGATCCCTTGATTTGGTAATCCCATGGCATTCAGAAGTCCCGTATCTAATTCAACTATCGTGGGGTTTGGATGTCCCTCTCTTGGTTCGGTCCCAATAGATTTCGTGACGACGCCCCCCATGCCTTTTTTGATCAGCCTTTGTATGGATTCGGCCGTTTGGTCTAGTATACCAGAAGCAAGGATCAAAGGAGGATCGAATTCCGTCCCGAACAACCTTGATCTGAATTTTACCATGTTACTCAAATTGAGAGGATAAAAATAACATTTTGGTTTACAATGACCTTAAAAGAGCGATAAAATTAAATCCCGCGGTGAAATAAAGTAATTTGATTCGACATGTTTAAAGACACGATACCCGGATTAGAGAGGATATTCACAACAGACACTGAGAGTCCGAAGGTAGTCTTAGTGACTGGACCACCCGGCTCTTTGAAAACCAGTTTCTGTTACGACATAATGACTAAATATTTAGAAGAAACTGGGAACTCAGGGCTTTATGTTACTCTGGAGGAACCAAAAAAGAGTCAGGTAAAAAATATGAAAGATATAGGGGTGGACCTAGTAGACGAGCTGCAGATATCGGATATCACTGATCTGAGAGAGATCGATCAGATAGTAGATGAAGAGGGAACGGATTATGTCGAGTTCATAGAGGATATCTTGAGGCATCGGAAAGATGAGAAAGGCGACCAGTTCACTATCTTTGCGCTAGATTCTCTCGGGGCACTTTACTCTTTGATGGAAAACAGAGAGAACATGAGAAAAAGGATGTTCTCATTTTTCAATTTCCTCAGAGAGCTAAATCTCTATTGCTTCATAGTCATGGAGAGAACCCAGGGAAGTGAAGCGAACTTATTAGGGGATGAAGGTTTCCTGGTCGACGGGTTGATCAGCCTTAGTATAGATAGGAAGAAGGGGAAGCTCACCAGGTATTTACAGGTCGAGAAGATGAGGGCGTGTAATCACACTATGGAGAAACACGCTCTAGAGGTTGGTAAAGATGGTCTAAAAGTTTTAGGCCCCCTTTTCGAATAGACTTCACCCGTAACTTACTTAACTTAGATACCATATCTTGAAGTTAAATATACCACAGTAATAAGATAAAGGAGGTATTAAAGTGGCAGAAGAAGAGGAAGAAGGCGAGATGCTCTCCGAGATGGAAGGATACGTTCAAAAGTTGAAGCAGCGTAAGGAAAATTTAGATGAAAGAGAAGAGGAACTAGAAAAAAGAGAGGGAGAAGTTGAGGAGAAAGAAGAACGCATCTCCGAAAAAAAATCAGAATTGTTTGATAAAGAAGAAAAGCTTAAAAAGATCAAGCAGAAATTGACTTCTCAGAGAGATAAGATCAAAGATGTTAGGGAATCTGTAGATTCCGAAAGGGAAGAAGTTGAGCAGCTTAAAAATGAGTATTCTAGCGAATTAGAGGAAGTCAAAGAGATAAAAGAAGACATCTCAGAGAAACAGGAAGAACTCCTCGAAAGAGAAGAAGCCATTGTAGAGAAAGAAAAGAATCTAGACGAAAGAGAGAACGAGATAGTCGAGGAAGAAAAGGAAGTTCTGACGGAGAGAAAAGGAACGCTTCAAAATCTCTCCGAATTGCAATCTCAACTTGAAAAGAGTCTGGAAGAGAGCAGGAGTATACTCAAGAAAGAAAGAAGCCTATTGGACACGGACAGCAATCTAGCCAATAAAAGAGGAAGGCTTCTAAAGGCACACAAAGAGATGCTGGAACAGCAGGACGAGGTCGTCGAAGAAGAGATAGAACTCCCTGAGGTCAGTGTAGAAGAGATGCCCGAAAGGGAAGAGATCCCTGAAGAGGTCGAAGAGGTGCCTGAAGAAGAGATCGAGGAAGAAAGAGAACCAACTGGTGAAGCCGAGGAAGAAGAAGTTGAAGAGGCCGAAGAGGAATCTGAAGAAGAGGCAGAGGAAGAGTCTGAAGAAGAAGTGGAACCCGAAGAAGAAGTTGAAGAGGAAGCCGAAGAGCCGGAAGAAGAGCCGGAAGAGGAAGTTGAGTCCGAGGAAGAAGTTGAAGAAGAAGCCGAAGAGGAAGAAGAGGCTGAAGAAGAAGGAAAAATCGAATGTCCGGAGTGCGGCATAATGGTGGATCCAGACGTTGAGGTCTGCTATTCATGCGGAGCCGATTTGACCGAGATTGAAGTTTCTGAGGAAGAAGAGGCTGAAGAAGAGGCTGAAGAAGAGCCGGGAGAAGAGGCAGAGGAAGTGTCTGAAGAGGAAGAAGCCGAAGAAGAATCCATGGAATGTCCGGAGTGTGGAACGGAACTGAGTCCAGATGCAGAGATGTGTTATGCCTGCGGCGCCGATCTATCTGAATCAGAAGAAGAGGAAGAGCAGGAGGAGGAAGAATCAGAAGGAGCTTCGATAGAATGTCCGGAGTGCGGAACGGAATTGAGTCCAGATGCAGAGATGTGTTATGCCTGCGGCGCCGAGTTGGATAGAGAAGAATCGGGAGATGGAGACGCCTGTCCCGTGTGTGGAACGGAGTTGAGTCCAGATGCAGAGATGTGTTATGCCTGCGGTTCAGAATTAGAAGATTAAGATTAGATACTTATCTTGTTTGAACGTCGGCTTGGTTTTCTTTCGCTGAAGCGTTCCAAGTTCAAAAAGTCCTTCGTTGATCGAGAAGGTAGAGAAGATGGAAGTAGGGCTGGTAGGAAAGCCAAACGTTGGCAAGAGTACATTTTTTTCCGCCGCAACAATGACAAAAGTGGAGATGGCCTCTTATCCCTTCACAACCATCGATGCAAATAGAGGGATAGGATACGTAACCCATGATTGTCCTCACGGGGAGTTAGGGCTTGAATGCGATCCTAACAATGCGCCCTGTAAGGACGGAACCAGGATGGTACCGGTCAAATTGATCGATGTCGCGGGTCTCGTAAAAGATGCACATTCCGGTAGAGGATTGGGGAACAAATTTTTAGATGACCTTAGAGAAGCTTCTAGTCTGATACATATAATCGATATAAGCGGTTCCACGGACGGAGAAGGAAATCCCTGTGAGGTTGGAGAGCACGATCCTGAAGATGACATCAAATTTTTGGAGAAAGAGATAGATCATTGGTTGAAGGGGATATTAAAAGAGAATTGGGGGAAAGTATCCCGAAAGATCGAAGTCAGTGGGGCTAAGATCGAGAAAGTGATATACGATCAACTTTCTGGTCTAGGCATCTCAGAAGGAAGAGTAGTAAATGCATTGAGAGAAATGGAATCTCCCGATGAACCTGCGGGATGGGATGATGAAAAGCTCTTTGAATTGGCCCAGAAGATCAGGAAAAAAAGTAAACCGCTTATAATAGCGGCTAACAAAGCCGATATATGCGGACCTGGGAGGATAGAGGAACTAAAAGATCTAGATTATCCGGTCGTCTCGACTTCGGCAGAATATGAACTAGCTCTTCGAAAGGCCTCGGAAAAAGATATAGTGGATTACACTCCAGGGGCAAAGGAATTCACGATATTGAAGGACGACATATCGGATGAACAGAAAGAAGGTCTAAAGAAGATCAGAGATTTCATGGAAGAGAATGACGGTCTTGGTGTGCAGAGGACCCTGGAAAAGGCCGTTTATGAGATGCTGGACATGATCGTGGTCTATCCCGTGGAAGACGAGAACGATTACACGGATAAGGAGGGCAGAGTTCTACCGGATGCTTACCTATTGAAAGAAGGCAGTACGGCAGAAGATTTAGCTTTCAAGGTCCATACCGATATAGGAGAAGGTTTTATCAGGGCGATCGACGCTAGGACCGAGAGAGTCATCGGGGGGGATCATGAACTGAGTGATGGAGATATAATAAAGATAGTTTCGGAGTAGAATATGAAGGAAAAGACCGTAAGGATAGTTTCGGGGTCTTACAGCAGGGCTGACGAAGGAGTGAATATCGAACTCTTCGGGAAGACTGAGAATGAAGAATCTATCACGCTCATATATGAGGATTTCAGACCCTATTTTGAACTGGTCGAACCGCCGGAGGATGTGATAGAAGATCTCAAAGAGGATGAAGAGATCCGAGAGATAGTGGATGAAGAGCTCTGGGTTGACGGTGAGTCCAGGTCCTGTAAAAAGATCATTTGTACCTATCCCTGGAAAGTTCCCGGTTACCGAAAAAAGTTAAAAGATCGCTGTAAAGTCCTGGCGGCCGATATACCTTTCGTTCACCGTTTCATCTATGACTTGGATTTAGGGTCTACCGTTCTTGCAAAAGGAGATATGATTGAAGAGGGATCTTATACTACAGACCGGGTGATGAAAGTCCAAGGATTTGAGGAGACCGAACCTATAAAACCTGAATTTCGGGTCCTGAGTTTTGACATAGAGAACAGTTTGGATGACGATAGTATATTTACGATAGCATGTGTGTTAAAGGGAGCCGAAACAAAAGAAACGGAAAGTTTCGACGGTGGAGAGAAGGAGATCATAGAGAAATTTCAGCAGTATGTTTTGGACAAAGATCCTGATATAATCACGGGCTACAATATAAACGGATATGACCTTCCTCTTCTGAAAGAAAGGGTTGAAGAGATCGATCTAGATGAGTTGAGATTGGGCAGGGACCGGGACAAGTTGAGGAAAAAAAGCAACCGATACTGGACTGTGAATGGACGTATAATAGCGGACGCCTGGTGGAGCGTAAAATCAGAATTGAACCTTAAAAGAGAGACTCTAAATCACGTTTCAAAAGAGCTATTGAATGAGGAGAAAGACGATGTAGACCCGTCCGAGATCGATGATGAATGGGAAGAGAATCCAGAGAAAGTTAAAAGATACTGTGTTAAGGATGCGGAACTGGCGTTAGAGATACTATTGGAGCTTGAAGTACTCGATAAAGCGATGGATATGGGGACAGTGGCAAGATTACCGGTAGAGGAGGGATTGAATCCGAGGACTTCAACACTCGTCGATTCGATCTTGATAAGAAAAGCCGATCGGAACGACATAGGCGTGCCTCTGACCTCCCATGGAGGTAAAGGAAGTAAGATCAAAGGAGGTTATGTTCATTCTGTAGATCCAGGACTCTATCATTGGGTCAGCGTGCTCGATTTCAAAAGTATGTATCCCAGTATTATCATACAAAACAATATCTGCTTTACTACTATTTCAAAATCCGGTGAGATCGAAAGTCCAACCGGTGTCAAGTTCGTAAGCCCAGAAAAGAAGAAAGGGCTTTTACCGGAGATTTTAGAGGATCTGATGAAGGAAAGGGACGAAGTCAAAGAAAAGATGAAAAAAGCCGAGGGGAAAAAAGAGAGATATTTCCGGGGCCTTCAGAACGCTATAAAAGTTTTGATGAATTCATTTTATGGCGTCTTCGCTTCTTCTTTCTATAGATTTACAAACCCGGACATCGGGGAGAGCATAACCGCATCCGCTAGAGAGAATATTAAGAAACTTATAGAGGAATTACAAGATGAAGATATAAAAGTGATCTATTCCGATACCGACAGCGTCTTCTTCCAGTCCCCCAAGTCCGATCTGGAGGATACCATCGAGATAAGCGAGAGGATAGCAGAGGAATACAGCAGGGAAGAGATAATACTCGAATTCGAAAAGGTTTTGAATCCTTTTTTCAGCCACGGGAGGAAGAAAAGGTATGTCGGTAGGATCATATGGCCGGAAGAGGACATGCTCGTAAGAGGTTACGAGCTGAGAAGAAGCGATTCATTCGAAGCACAGGACAGAGCTCTTAGAGAGATATTTCAATATATATTGGATGACGACATAGAGGGAGCGATAGAAAGAGCGAAAGACTGGATAGAGGAGTTAAGAAGGGGTGAAGTGGATCTGGAGAACCTTGTCATCTCGCGGACCTGTAAAAAATTCAGTCGTTACAAGAATCCAGAAAGCATGCCTAATGTACAAGCCGCAAAAAAGATGAAGGAGTTAGATTACAAATTCACTCCAGGGATGAAAGTTTCATGGATAGTGATCGATGCCAGTCAGACCCCTCAAAAGGTCGAGCCCTGGTTACCCGATCATAAATTCGAGGAAGAACCTGATTGGGAATATTATGCTAGAAGGATCGCGAAGACCTTGGCGAGAGTTACCGAGGTATTTAGCTGGGATGAAAAAGCACTCCTTTCTGGCACCAAGCAGTCAGACTTATTCTCGGATGAATTTGCTGAAAAAGATGTAGGGGATAAGAAAAAACCAGATGAAGAAGAAGAGAAAAGAAAAGAAGGATCGAAAAAGATAGATAAAAGTGAAGAAGTCACATTAGAGGACTTCACTTGAATAGCTACCTTTCTCCGGTAACCACTAGGGTATCGGAATCTTTTAGGTAAGGTGTGAATTCATGATTATCCAAAAACTCAATGTTTTCAAATCCCTGCTCCTGGAGAATCTCTTTGATCTCTCCTTTAGAAAATAGTTTCAACTGTATCTCGTACTCCCCGGTTTCCACTTCGCCCTTATCTCGACGGTCGACGAACAGTTCTTCTTTTATCTCCAGGATCTGGCTGTCCAAGTGGTAGCTCGTTTGATTGGTCTTCCAGATATCCATCCCATTGGGAGGTGCCCTCATAGGATCAAATTTTTTCTCTTCTCTATGGAAGTCCTCATCGGGTAGGGGAAATAGCTCAAGAGCTACAGCCCCTCCAGATCTCAGATGTGCGTAAGTTTTGGCTAAGACCGAATTGATATCTTCTCTGTCCTTAAAGTGGTGAAAATCTCCAGTAGAGATGAAAGAAAAGTTAAATTTTTTATTAATATTAAAATAACGGGCGTCATCATTAACCAATTCTATGTTCAGTTCTTCTTGATTTTCTTTTTCTTCTTCAACCTTATCTTCTGCAACATATATCATCTCTTCAGTGAGGTCGAGACCGGTAACGTTAAAACCTCTCTTCGCTAACCCCATGGATATCTCCGCGGTCCCACACAGGAGATGAAGAACGTCTTCACCATAATCTCCTATCAGATCCGCCCAAAAATCGATTTCCTCTTCTCTGTCCGGAAAAAAATAGTCTATCGTTTCGGCGCGGAGTGCATAGATATCTCTTATATCGGCGGGCCTGACTTGTCGCATGGTCATCAAATTTACTGTGGATATTTAATCCTTTTGAATGTTATCGAGAACAATTTTTTATCCCGGTGTAACTATGCCTTTCTCCGTGATCTTGAACTTTCCGCTTTTTCCCTCGGGTTGAGATCGATGTTTTTTCAGCACCCCTTTCCGCAGATGGGAATTTAAGATTTTCAATAATGTGATGGTTTTGGCATTGTGGTAAAGTATATGTCCCCCTACCGGTCTCTTACCGTCATCACTTTCGTAAACCTGCGTGGTAATAACCACGGGGATATCTTCCTTTCTCGCTATCTTCATCAGTTCGATCAGCTGCCTTCCCAGACGGGCCGAAAGATCTTCTTCCCCTTCTTTATTGAGCAGGGTCCTGTAAAAAACGGTGAAGCAGTCCACGATGACGAGGCTTATCTCGCCGTCACTTTCCGAAACCAACTTTGAACTCTTCTGTATAAAGTCGCCTTGTTCTGAGAAAGAATGTGCTCTGAAAAAGAGGGTGTTCTTCAATATTTTTTCAGATTTTTTACCAGAAATCTGCTCTAACCTCTCTATAGAGACCCCCTCGGTATCGATATATATGGATTTTTTGTCCTTTAAAGCTATATTTTTTGCCAGCTGAAGACAAATATTCGATTTTCCACTCCCGCCCTTACCAAAGAATTCAGTTATAATGCCGGATTCGATCCCGCCTCCGAGTAGGGAATCTAGTGAGTTACATCCTGTCGATAATCTCATACGTTTGGATAGAGGCAGCGGGCTGTATTATGTTTTGTGGTTAGTTCACTCTCCCAGATCCTACTAGGATAGTCAGATATTTATATCATTTCAAGTTTAGAGTAGATGGATTTAGAAGCAAAAGATTTTCAGTTCGGCAATGGAGAAGAACAAGCTCGTTCTTTCTCTTTACTCGCCCAAAGAATTCCTCACGCTCATAAAGCGAGGGTAGCCGAGGAATAAAATATTCCTCATACCCCCTCGATTTATCGTTGGCATTCAAAATGCGAGGGTAGCCAAGCATGGCCAACGGCGCAGGACTTAAGATCAACACCTAAAAGGGTCCGATAAGAAATCCTGTCCCGTAGGGGTCCGTGGGTTCAAATCCCATCCCTCGCATTTTTTCACAAAAAAATGCACTAAAAACACTGTAGGGCTATCCCCGATAGCCCTCAAATCAAAAATAAGCTAAATAGAGTTATCGGATAAAAAAAAGAGACTAACCTCCGGCTACAGGAGGCATTATCGCCACTTCGTCTCCTTCACTCAATACGTGCTCTTCATCGACTCGATTTTTGTTCACGGAGATTATCAATGAACTCTTGATGTCTTCCAATTCTGGATATTCCTCGGTCACTTGATCAACTAATTCCCCGGCTTTCGTATCTTCATCGATCTGCATATCCATCTTTTTCTTGCCCACCGCCTGTCGGGCCATCGCAAAAAATTTCACTATAATCTCTATCTCTTCTGACATCTTATCCTAATCCCTGCTCGACTTTATTTAAACTTTACTTCCGTTTTCCTTAATCTCTTCCCGCTTACATAACCTTTTTATGTGACTTCGAGCTATCGTTTTGACGTCATATGGGCCAGTAGATTTGTAGGAAGTAGTTTCCTATGCTCTATGCCCCAAAACTCATGGTTACTCGTTTTGGGCCAGTAGATCAGTTGGCAGATCGCCACCTTGGCATCTGTGGTTTTTACGCCACGGCCGGAATGGTGGAGGCCAGGGGTTCAAATCCCCTCTGGTCCATTAGGAAAATTTTAATTTTCCTTGGCCCCTCAGAATGTTAGCATTCTGATTGGGTCCACTAATAAATCTTCGATTTTAGTGGGCATAGAGAATGCGTGAGTATTCTTTAGAGTCCACTTTTCTTTGAAAAGTGGTAAGTTAGGATCTTTGATTGTGACAGGTCCACTTTTTACTATATTGGCACTATCGAACCTTTTATCGCGGGTTCAACTACTTCTCTTTTTTCTATATACTTCTTCAAGGCCTCTACCGCCTTTATATCTAGATCCTTTCTATCGTGTCCGTACTCGGCCGGTATCCCCTGGGTTGTGACAAAACAGGCTTCATAGACCTTATCTTTATCCAACCTCTCATCGCCCACGAAGAACTCATGGATCCTGGTATCTTCAGCGTTTTCAACTTTGAAATACACGTTTATACCATAGCATCTTTTTACATAACCACCTTTCTGATCATACGGGTCCCTGGCAAACGTGTTCTGTAAGTTCTCTTCCATCATATCCCAGAGTTCCTGCCCCCTGATTTTACAGATCGAAACAGGAGGGTTCGTCGGTATGATGTTCCACAGGTCTTCCATGCTTATCTCTCCCGGTGGTACTGGAGAACCATAACGCCAACCGTTCGAAAAAGCCATCTCCGCTCCACTGGCCTCGATCAAAGCTTTCAGCAGAAGATTGTCCATGGTCGTTTCCATCGCTCTGTCTCTAGCTAACCCTATTTTTGTTTCACCTACTACCTGGTTAAGCATCTCTCTATGCGGCTCGGTCGCTTTATCTACCAGCCGCTGAACTTCTTCATCTGGTTTCATCGATCCATCGATCTTGACGAGTTCGTGGTCATAGGCCTTTACACTTTCATTTTCTACCTTCAAATCCAATCTCCCTATGAAGGACCCATGACATCCAGATTGGATCATCAGTGTATCATTCACTTTCACGGGTTCGTAGAGTCTGTTGTGGGTATGTCCGCTGATTAAGACATCGATACCCTCTACTTCTTTGGCCAATTTTACCTCCTGCGGATAACCAAGATGAGCTAGAACTACTATCAGATCGACATTCTTTTCTTCCTTCAATTCTTGTACATATCCGGGCAGCTCTTCATCTCCAAGTGTCAAATAAACTCCTTCACTGAAATGGTCGGGCATCGTTTCATCCACGATGGTATTTGCGATGCCGATGACCCCCACTTTGATTCCATTTTTATTTACAACCCGGTAGGGATCGAAAACTAGTTCTTCGTTTTCCTCATGATAACAATTTATCGCTAGAAGAGGATACTCGAGATCCTCTGCATAATCTATCAGATGTTCGGGTCCATAGGCGAAATCCCAGTGAGCGGTCCACGCGTCGAACCCCATCCTGTTCAATATGGGTTTCATGACGTTCCCCTTACTCTGAACCACTGGATACGTTCCATGGATCGTATCTCCGTTATCAAGGGATATAACGGAATCAGGATTTTCTTCTCTAACCTCTTCAAAATATGTCGTTATCCTCCCATATCCACCGACTTCTTTATACTCCTGTTTTCCATCTTTCCAGAAATATTCATGATGCTTCTCCAGATAACCGTGGCTGTCGTTCATCTGGAGTATTATCAAATCACTATTTTCTCCCATACACCCTAATGTTCTTGAAGTGATTATAATCTTTTTCCCGTTCAATCCAATTTTTCTATCACAAGGCTCTTAGCTCTCTCCAGCGCGTTATCTCTCCCTTCGGCTTTACTTCCACCGCCCTGAGCGGTTTTAGGCGAACCTCCACCGCCGCCATTTATCTCTTTGGCGGCTTCTCTAAGTACCTCCGACATATCCACGTTGAGATCATCACTCCTCGAGAAAACCAGCTGCACCTTTTCTCCTTCCGAGGCCAAGAGGACGACCCGATCCTCTTCCGAGGTCAGTCTCTCGGCAGTTGATATCATCTCTTTCGTTTCCATGTTTACAGTATCTACTATGAACTCGACACCTTTTTCTTCCTCTCCAGGTACCAGTTCTTCGGCTATAGCTATGGATTTGTACTTCTTCAACTTTTCCAGTTCCTTACCGCGCTCCTTCCACTCGTTGAAGAACCTCTCCGCCGTATCTGGAAGTTTTTCGGTATCTACACTGAATTTTGAAGCCGTATCTAACAAAAGATCCTCCTGATGCTGGACTTTTTCAACAGTGGCCAATCCGGCCGAGTAGGTCAATCTCTCGACGCCGTCCTGGATCCTCTGTGTATTCAAGATCTTTATCGCGCCCACTTCAGAAGTCCTTTCAACATGAGTTCCTCCACAGGCTTGAGCGTCGTAATCCTGAACATCGGAGATATGAACGACCCTTATCACGTCGCTCTGGGGGACACCTCCCTGATACAGTTCGAATCCGAACCTCTTTTCGGCTTCGTCCCGGGTCAGTTCTTCCTTCTCCACCGGGATATCCTCTAGAACAATTTCGTTGGCGCGTCTTTCTATCTCTTTTATCTCCTCTCTACTGATCCTTTTGTAATGGGAGAGGTCTAAACGCGCGCTCTCAACACCCTTTTGAGCCCCTCTCTGCCAGATGTGATCGCCCAGCAGGTCTCTAGCGGCGCTCATTATTATGTGGGTGGCGGTGTGATGCCTGGTCAGAGCCATCCTTCTCTTCCAGTCTATTTTCCCCTCCACGACTTCCCCCTCTGGGATCTCACCTTCGATCTCATGGATTATGATCCCGTTCTCTTTCCGGACGTGTTTTACGGGAAAGCTCTCCTCTTCAGTTAGCAGATGACCGTGGTCAGACGGCTGGCCCCCACCTTCTGGATAAAATAAAGTTTGATCTAGTATGACCTCATCATCTTCCGAGTGGAGAACGACGCCTTCAAATGTCTTAGCCGTGGGATTGTCATAGTAAAGGGGTTCTGTATCCGGTAAGTCGTACGTTTCTTTTGTTTCCTCCTCTTTCTGTCCCTCCTTTTCAACTGTTTCATGGCGCTCCGCCAATATGGCGTTGAAATTTTCCGGGATCTCTATATCGACGTCAAAATCACCAGCGATATCTTTAACGATCGTTGGATGTATCCCGTGGGTGTCATAGAACTCTATCAGTTCATCTATGGATAATTGCTCGCCCTCTTCTAATTCTTTCAGTTCTCTCTTGACCATCCTCTTACCTTTTTCAAGGGTAGAATAGTACTTATCTATCTCGTTCTCCAACATATCGAAGACCAGTTCTTTCTTATCCTGGTCGATTATGTCGGAATGGATATCCATCTGCTTTTCGACCAGTGAGGAAAGAGAGTGATTTCGCCCCAGGTTATCTATCTGTCTTAATGCCCGTCTTATCATCATCCTCGCGAGATAACCTTCTTCTACATTTGAAGGCACGACGCCGTCGGAGAGCATCAGTGCGATGGCATAACTATGATCTGCTAAGATATAAACAGATCTCAGCTCTGACAGCTTTTCGACTATCTCCTCTCTCTCCATTTCTACATCGTATCCGGATATCCTATCCATGAGTTCGTCCATCAGTTCTTCGTCCTCGAAATCCCGGTCCGAGGTCCCGGCTAGATTGGTGTACTCCTCCAGCATCTTCTTGTAACTTTCATCTTCGAGAGGATGTTCCATATCCAAACTGCTTATGATGGTCTTGACCATCTGGGGATATACGGAGTCGTAGATCGTGGGCGATCCTTCGGTGATCCACGCGAGTCTCTCTAGACCGTAACCGGTATCGACCACGTTTAGGTCTAGAGGGGAATAGAGATCGCCGTCCAGGTCTACATCACCCTGGGGATCTTTTTCCATGTTCATGAAGACCAGCGTTGCCACTTCTAGACCCTGTATATTCACTTCTAATGCGGGTCCGGCGTTCCCTCCTCCTATCCAGGGGTATTCTTTGTACGCTATTAGGTCTTCGGAGATGCCCATCTCTTTCAACATCTCGTGACAGTACTTCACGGTTTCTTCCTTCCAGTAAACTGGATCTTCGGAAGAGTTGAACGAATGATGTCCCAGCATCTCGAAAGCTGTTTGATGCTTTCCGGTTCTGCCGACTTCGTCCACATCTGGCAGTCTCACGCAGGTCTGAGAGACTGCTAAGGGATTTGCCGGCGGTTCGACCAGACCCGAGGTGACATGAGGTTGAAAGTCATATATACTGGCGTGAACGAGAAGAACATCATCCCTCCACCTGGCCACTACAGGATATCTATCCACCTTGGTATGTTCCCTTTCAACAAAAAAATTTAGGAAAAATTGGCGCATCTCTTTTACCGAGAGTGTTCTATCTGAAGGTGGGTTTCCTATGAAGTCGAACTCGATACAGGGCGCGTCCTGACAGGTCTCCATATCTTCATCCAAGGTCCAGAAATAAGAGCCGCATTCCTGACACTTTTTTCTCGTGAAACCTTCTTTTTCAAAGTAGTTTAACCGGTACTCTTCTTCGAACATGATATCTAATCGATTCAAATCGAGATAAATAAAATGTTCGGCCGTGATACCCTTTAGGTGTAAGATGGAAAATATCTAATACTCTCTCATAAATGAAATGTATCGATGCCGAAGCTGAAGTTGAGGGAGATCGGTGTATTATCAGTTCTAGTGGTACTGATATCTTCTTGGTTTATAGGGAACTTGATGGATCTCACCCTCTCTGAAGGTATCCAGGATCCATTCATATCTGAACTTAGAGGATATGTCTTTCTGTTCGCCTCCGGGCTCTTGATCATGGTGGCTTTAGGATACCTATTCTTCCTATGGTTCGTCTATGGCAAAAAGAAAGGGTCACTATTGGTTCTCTTTCTTCTCCTAGGATTCTGGATATTCGCGTTTTTGGGAGCCGTTTTTCTCGTCTTTTATACCATACCGAAACTTGGATCTACCATCGGGCTTGAGATCTATTTACCGGAAGGAGGGCCTTACTTCTCCTACCTTATCGATATAGGATTTGTTCTGATCATAACTCTGAGCGGGCTACTTTTTCTTTCTTTGGTATATACCTCACTTTTGAAAGAGAGACGGGAGAAAAAAGGGACAGGTATCGATCACTTCAAAACGAAGGAGTTAGCTGAGGAGGAAGAAAGTGAAGAAGAGATCGAGAGGTCCATATCTTCGACCCTTGATAAGGCTATACTTGAACTGGATGAGGGCCTAGACGTGCGGACCACCATCATACGATGCTACAAAGAGATGAGTGACATCTTAGAAAAAAGTGGAGTGAAGAACGCTGAATTCATGACACCTCGGGAATTTAAAGACGAGACTGTAACAAAGATTTCCGCACCAGAAAAGTTGATATCGAAGATAACTTTTCTATTCGAAGAGGCCAGATATAGCCCTCACCAACTGGGGGAAGATGAAAGAGAGAAGGCTCTCCAGTACTTAAAAGATCTGAAGGAGAGGTTGAGATGACCCCTAAAGCGGAAGATACCACTGTGGAGAAATTAGTACTTAAACCCAGCTGGCTTCAAAAAGCTGGGCCTGAAGAAGAGCAGACTTTACCTTCATATAAATTTCATCTTTTGACAATTTTAATTTTGTCTTTTTTACTCTTTTTCTTTGTGGGAAGGGGCAAACAGCTCACCGCCGTGCTCTTGGTCGTTTGGATCGCTTTTTTGCTCTTCCGTGTGACCAAAGAAGACGTAAAAACCATCCCTAGATGGAAGAGAGAGAAGGACCACAGAAAATTCGTTAATCTCCCCCTTGAAAAGAATTCTGATATGATAGAGAGGGCTTTAAAAGGAAGGGAACTTAGCCAGGCTATTGCAGAGGAACGCCTTAGAAAAAGCATCATTGAGAAGATAAAAGACGAAAAAGGATTATCCCGCGAGGCGGTAAAAGATATTCTGCAAGATCGCTCAAAACTGGAAGGATATGTGGAAGACGAGACCATAATCGATTTTCTGTTGAACAGCAAACGGTACAAAGAAGTGATAAGAAGAGAAGATAACAGCAACCTGAATTTTATAGAAAGATATCTGAATGGCCCAGATCAGAGGGATGCGGCCTATGAAAGAAACCTCAAGAAGGTAATAGAAAGAATATCACGCTGGGAGGGAGAAGATAGATGAAATCAACTACTAATCTTGTCCTGGTAGCAGTGACCCTGATCTCGCTCATCATAGGTGTGGTCCTTGATAACTGGGTCTTCTTGATCCTTTCCATAGCCAATTTTTCTCTGTTGGCAGTTGGAACTAAAGGGTCGGTGAAGCGCGATATAGAACTGAGGGTAGAAAGAAAATCCGAAAAGATAAATGTCTATGAGGGAAATGAGATATGGATAGAGCTATCCATAAGGAACGAAGGAAGGGCCTTAAAGTATCTTGAGATATACGACGAATTACCTTCCGGAGCGGAGGTGGTCGAGGGTTCCAACCATCATCTTCTGAAGATAGATGAGAAGGAAGAAAAAACCGTGAGATACAAGCTTTTCTGCCCTAAAAGAGGTAAGATAGAAGTGGGTCCGATCAGGCTGAGGTACAGAGATCCTCTCGATCTTTACGTGGAAGAATGGACGAGCCAGAAAATGCTCGAACTCTTTGTTTTACCTTCGATCCAGGATCTAGAAGGCGTGAATATAAGACCGCTTTATACTAGGAGTTGGATTGGAAATGTAAGATCTCAGAATATGGGGATCGGGTCTGAATTTTTTTCTTTGGGGGAATACAGTCCCGGAGACGAGATGAAGAAGATCAACTGGAAAGCTACGGCTAGGCATCAAGAACCTATAACCAATGAATTCGTTGCCGAAAGGTCAGGGGATGTTATCATCGTTGTAGATGCTTCTAGACAAAGCAATATCGGTACCTCGGAAACAAATACCATCGATGCTTCGATCGAAGCTGCCGGATCTCTCGCTTCTTCTATACTCGCGGACAGGAATAGAGCGGGTCTTATAGTCTTGGGAGATTATCTTAAATGGGTCTATCCCGATTCGGGGAGGTATCAATTTTACAAGATGATGGAGAAACTCAGCACGGTAGAGAAAGGAGAGGTTTGGGAGTTGAAGGATGCAGAATGGTTATTGAACCGTTTCTTCCCTGAGAGGAGCATGGTCGTCTTCATATCTCCGCTCCAGTCCGAAAAGATAACTGAAACGATAGTGGACATCTGTATGAGGGAATTCAACGTGATGGTGATCTCGCCCGACCCGCTCGAGATAGAAAAGGAATTGCTGGATGAGTACAGCAGTTTAGAGGAACAGCTTTCACAGTTGGAACGAGATATACTTTTGGACAGGTTATGGAGATACAGTCTTGTAGTGGACTGGGATCCGAACGAGCCGCTGAAGGCCTCTCTAGAGGAGGTGATAAGATACTGGGAAAAGAGATGAAAGGAGATATAGCCAATCTCGTCCTTTCTATGTTAGTACTAACTTTGACTCTAGTTGCTTCGATCCATCTCTTCGGAGGACCGATCTGGTGGTTTTCCCCCATCTTTGGGGTCCTTTCGGTCGTGGGATTATACTTTGGAAAAAAGAAACTTGTGGATATGGGTATCTTCTTTTTGGCCTCATCCTTCTTTTATTCTTTCCGTGACCTCACTTTGACCTATAAGAACTTGGTTTTTGTCTTGTCTTCTTTTTTTCTGATCATCAGCATCTGGTTTTTCATGAGAAGGTCCGTATTGATAAAAGAGATGGAGAGGCACTTCGAAGGGGAGAAAAAGACAGATCATCTGGAAGCATATAAAAAAGATTTTGTCCCCTATTGTTTGAGGATAGTGATCTTTGGCTTTTCTCTATCCCTCTTAGGGAGTTCTATAGCACTCTTGAGTTCCATCGGACCGTTTCCTTCCAGATGGACTTCTTACTTGGTAGTTCTTTTCAGCGCCGTGGTCATCTTCAATCTGTATATCGTGGTGATAGTTCTACCAAAATATCATCACACCTCACTTGATGTAGTTGAATTTCTTCATGGCCTGAACTAAAGTCAACATCCAACTGGTGAGATCCGTTTTATCCTTCAGGATCTTTTTACGAGATGTTTCGAGATCGGGTTCTATCTCACCGGTCAAGATCATCTCCGCCAGTTCTTCTCCGTCTTCAACATCATGTACATGAGTGCCGATCTCATAATGGACTTCCTGATCCTCAAGTGTATATGGTAATGAGTCCGAGATATAGATCCAGGGGATGCCGAGAACTCCGGCCTCGGAGGAAGTTATCGGGTTGTCTCCTATAACGAGTTCAGACTTAGCCATCAGATCGAGATACTTGTGGTAAGGTATCGATGGTTCATACTCTTTCAACGGCTCGGGCACCCGGCCCCTATCATCAATAAAGACCCGGCAGTGGTTGTCAAGGGTTCTGACCAGATCGATCATCTCCCTCCTCTGCAATTTAGGTCTTTTCATATCAAGGTCATGCGAGGTCCTTTTACTGAAACTCACCATCACGTAGTCTTCCGAGCCCAAATCCATCTTATCTAGGAATTCATCATCAGGAGTGAATCTGTTAGGGTGCAGATAAGCTAGAGAATGATAACTTGCATGGCTCAGATGCTTTTCCTTCGGGATATCGGAATGATAACAATCTGGAGTGACTATTTTGCTCGCATGATTGAAGATCAGGTGTTCATTTTTTCGATTCGGTTTCAGTTCTAAAAAAACCACGGCGGGTGTGTCGAGAAGAGAAGATAACGGGGCTAACGGTAGGTTGTTAACGGATAAGAGAAGATCTGGATCAAATCCATTGATCTTATTCAGTAAAGAACAGCGGTCGTAAAAAGGCCCGATGATCTCCGACAGTGGATAACTAAGGTGCTGCCCGTATTTTTTATTAGGTATTTTTAAATTTTTCAATAGGTCATCGGTTAGATCGTTCTTCATAGAGAAAGTTAAAACTTCATGTCCCTTTTTCTCTATCTCCTCGATGAAATTTTTAAAGAGATAAACATGATAAGGACGGGTAATCACAGGTGATATCCTCAAGGCAACACCTAACTCACATAGCTCCCTATAGGATATAAATCTAATCCTCAAGAGACTCATGTTCTCATGCGAGGGTAAATAATTTATATAGTGAAATCAAACCCCGGTATGATGATGTGGTATCTGATAATAGCGGTGGCCTTTTTTTCTATAACCCTCGCAGAGTTGGGGGATAAAAGTCAACTTATGGCCATCTCTCTTGCCTCTAAATATGAAAAGAGAAGCGTATTTTTGGGATTTTTCTTGGGATTGGCGGTTATAACCATCCTGGGGATCACTTTGGGCACTATAATCTTCAGGATAGTCCCCGTGATCTATTTAAAGGTGATCGCGGCGATAATATTCCTTCTTTTTGGATTTTATATTCTCTACTTGGAAGAAGAAGAGAGCGATGAAGAAGAGGAATATGTAGATAGAGGCAAGATCATGAGCACTTCTTTTCTTCTCTCTTTCGTCTCTGAATTTGGAGATAAAACACAACTTTTGGTCATCGCCCTGACGGTAAAATATGGGGCCCCTATCCCCGTTCTGATCGGCGGTTTGGGTGGATTAGCCGCCATCTTGATAATCAGTGTCCTGATCGGATCTAAGTTGGGAGATATTCTAGAGGACCACAAAGTAAAAATCATAAATTCAATCGTATTCATCAGTTTAGGGATACTTTTCTTGATAGAGACCCTATTCTTTGGATAATTAAAAAATATAACCTCCTGTTTTAATATCAACATGTCTCGCTGGGAAAAAAAGAGTTCTCGGAAGGTCGCTGAGTCGACTCTTTTTACTTTGAGTGAGGACAACGTCGTCCTTCCAGATGGTACTGAGAAGACTTATACTATGCTCGATCTCCCCGATTTTGCAGGAGTCCTTCCGGTTTTAGACGACGAATTGATAATGGTAAAGAATTACAGGTATCCCATAGATGAGATGGTTCTCGAACTCCCCGCAGGTTTTATCGACGAAGGTGAAACCCCGGAAGAAGCGGCGGGAAGAGAGCTAGAAGAAGAAACCGGATTTGTTCTGGAAAAATGTGAAAAACTGTGTGAGTACCATCCGGTGGCGAGCTTGAATGATCAAGAAGCCCATCTTTTCGTAGGTGAGGCTAAAAAAGGAGGCGAAGTAGATCACGACGAAGGGGAAGATATAGAAGTGATTATGCTTTCCATAAAGGAGACTTACGAGATGTTGGAAAGAAATGAGATCAGCCATCCTCATACCGTTATTGCGCTGTACAAGGCTGAACATCTTTTGAAAGACGAGTTTTGAGAGTGAAAAAATTATCATCACCTAAGAAAAACTTAAATACCGCAACCTCATTATTCTATCCCCTTAGACGGGAGGTTTGATAATATGGCAGAAGTAACGAGAAAGATGGTAGAAGATGCTGGAGTAGATGTAGATGAATTGGTGGACCTTTTGGTCAAGAACGCGGCGGCCGAATTGACCACGTTCTATTATTACACGATCCTTCGGGTGAACCTGACGGGGCTCGATGGAGAAGGGTTGAAAGAGATAGCAGAGACCGCGAGGATAGAGGACCGGAATCATTTCGAAGCTTTGATGCCTAGGATCTACGAACTCGGAGGAGAACTCCCAAGAGACATGAAAGATTTCCATGATATATCCGGTTGTCCGCCGGCTTATCTGCCCGAGGAGGCTAACGATGTTGAGGCAATCATGGAAGTTCTGGTCGGAGCTGAAAGGTGCGCCGTGAGACAGTACACCAATATTTGTAACATGACAGCAGGAAAGGACCACCGCACGTACGACCTTGCCAAGGCGATATTACACGAGGAGATACAGCACGAGTCCTGGTTCTCGGAATTTTTAGATGAAGGGCCTTCGGGCCACTATCTGCGGAAAGGAGACACGTCTCCTTTCGTCTCAAAATTCCTAGAATGAAAACTCCTTAAGAAGGGGAAAGTCCCCTCTTTTTTCAATTTTTTGTAGAATCTCCTAAAAAAGAAAATTATTATACCTTGACCTAAATCATCTATCACCATGGAAATAGGGACGGTAGGTATAGCTCTACTTTTGACTTTCCTAGCCGGTATATCGACCGGCGCGGGAGGATTGATCATCTACTTCATCAAAAAACCGAAGACAGTATACTTATCTCTAGCTCTAGGTTTTGCCGGTGGCGTCATGATCTATATTTCATTCATGAAATTACTACCTGAAGCCTTAGAAGAAGCAGGTGAAGGGATAGGGATCCTGGCGTTCTTTTTGGGCATCATCCTCCTGGGAGTCGTCGATTATATCATCCCAGAAAAAGAATCTTATGACCTATCAGCTATCACTAAAGGAGATAAAGAAAAGGAGACTAAATTACTCAGCACCAGTAAACTCACTGCCTATGCGATCGCGGGACATAATTTTCCAGAAGGTATGATCACCTTCTTTACGGTCCTTGTCGACATAAGATTGGGAGCGCTGATCGCGATAGCGGTAGCGATCCACAACATCCCTGAAGGTATAGCTGTCGCGGTACCCTACTACTATGCCACGGGAGATAAGTTCAAAGCTTTTCTTCATTCGCTGGTCGCGGGAGTGGCCGAACCCATAGGTGCGCTAGTAGCGTTTCTGATATTATGGAACTTTTTGACACCGCCCTTAATAGTCACGATGCTTGCTTTCGTCGCGGGGATAATGGTTTACATCTCTTTTGACGAACTGCTCCCTCTAGCGCATGACTACGATTCTTCTCACTCGGCCATATTGGGTATAGTGCTGGGGATGCTGGTCATGGCATTCACTTTTTTGATACTTTGACACTCCTAAAAAGCAAAATAGAAGATTAAAAACATCTTCGTCCAGATCGGGTGGAATCTTTATTTCTCCCTGGATATCATAAAGTCTACGATCTCTTCGAGCATTCTTTTATATTTTCCGTCCGGGAGTATTTCCAACTCCGATTTTGCCTCCTCTGCATATTCGTGAGCTAGATCTTTGGAATGCTGGATAGCTTTAGCATCTTCTATCAGACCAAGAGCTTTTCTGATCTCTTCTGTGGTGTTATCTTCCTTTTCAAGGATCTCTATCAACCTCTTTCTCTTTTGCTCGGGCAGCTCGGATAATGCATTTATGACCATCAAGGTCCTTTTTCCTTCCTTGATATCACTGCCGACATCTTTACCGATCTTATTTTCGTCTCCGACGAGATCCAAATAATCGTCCTGGATCTGGAACGCTACACCCATCTTTCTAGCATATTCACCCATACTTCTTATTTCCTCCTCATCTCCACCACCTATTATTGCGCCCCCACGTGCCGCGGCTCTGAAAAGATAGCTCGTCTTTTTCTCTATCATATCTAAGAACTCTTCCTCGGTGATATCGTAGGTCTCTTCGAAGCTGATATCTTCCTCCTGGCCTTCGGCTACCTTGACTACCGAGGTGGACAATTCTTCTAAAAGCAATCTCAATTTTTCGTCCTCTACTTCAGTATTGGATAAAATCTTGAAAGCTAAAGCGAAAAGGCCGTCACCAGCATTGATAGCGTGGGCTTCGCCGATTCTTTTATGCAGAGTGGCTTTCCCTCTCCGCATCTCGTCCTTATCCATGATGTCATCGTGAATCAACGTAAAATTATGGACCAATTCGAGGGCCGTAGCATAAGGTAACGCGACCTCTTCCGATTTATCGAAGGCACCGGTGGTGATCATGACTAAAAACGGTCGGAGTTTTTTTCCCCCTGCCCGGGGATAATAGGCCATGGAGTTCCATAACGGATGATCTCGATCCCCGTCGAATATCTGATCGATCCGATCTTCTACTTTTCTTTTTCTTTGATCCAACTCATCAATCACATCCATAATGTTCGCTCCTTGCTATCGATCTCTATTCTATCCAGTCTTTTAATTCCCCTGTGATCACTCTATTAACGCTCATGAGATCATCAAGATCTTCACAACCTAAAAGGAACATGGTGATCTTGAGTTCTCTCTTCAGTCTTTTCAGATAATCGATCGCTGTCTTCTTGCTTTTTTCTATGGCAGGCAGCAGGCCTCCAGCTATCCCTACGGCGTCCGCACCTAGAGCCAACGCCTTGGCTATCTGGATACCGCTTCTTATACCCCCGGTAGCTATGATGGGTAAAGACACTCTGCCCCTGCATTCTACGACGGATACGGGCGTCGGTATACCCCAGTCCCACAGGTCCTTTGCGATATCTTTCATCTTTTTATTCTCATCATCTATCCTGTAGTGCTCGACTCCAGAGAATGATGTTCCTCCCATACCGCCAACATCTATCGCTTCGACCCCGGCATCACGGAAACTCATCGCCGTTCCGGGTGAGATACCCGCTCCGGTCTCTTTCGCTATGATAGGGACCTCTTTTGACAGGTCCTTTAGAGCCTTGGTCACACCTTTGGACTTCATGTCCCCTTCGGGCTGAACGGCTTCTTGAAGGTAATTGAAATGTACCGCTAGATAATCACCGTCTATCATCTCCAAAGCTTCTTTTCCCTTTGAGATCCCGAACGGTTGCTCTTCGTCCTGACTGATGAGCTGTGGTGCCCCGATATTTCCAAAGAGCAATGGTATGGAATGATCGGAGATCAATTCATAGCTTTTTCTTAAATCTTTATCTTCAAGTGCGGCTCTCTGACTACCGACTCCTAATCCTACTCTCATCTCTTCTGCAGTTTCGGCTAGCCGTCTGTTGAGGACTTCAGCTCCTTCATATCCTCCCGTCATCCCCGCGATGATTATGGGCGCGCTCAAGCGTTTTCCCAAAAAATCCACACCTAAGCTTATATCTTCAAAATCTATTTCTGGTGCGGCTTGATGATAGAACTTGATATCGTTCCAATAATTTTTTTCTACCTCCACGTCCTCGTCCAGGCAGATCTTCACGTGATCGGATTTTCTTGATTCTATCATCGTTTTACCTCTGTGCAGATAACTTCATCTCCGTTTAATATTTTACGTAGCCGGTCCTTCTCATCGCCATTTATCAGGTAGGTCTCGGTCTTTTTAGCTATCTCGACCATCTTCTTTACTTTTTGATTCATCCCTCCTGTAACGTCTATAGCTTCTTCTTGTTCCGGCAGATCTTCTGGTTCGAGAGGTAACATATCTTCCGTAAATTCATCTTTCAGATTTTTATCTTTATAGATACCGTCCACGTCACTGACGAATATGGCTTTATCGGCCAATGAAGACAGTCCCAGCATTATGTCATCTCCGGAGCAGATCGTCACCCTTCTATCTTTATCGATAGCAACGTCGCCGAAGGAAACCGGTACTGTACCTAGAGAGAGATACCGCTGAAATATTTCGTGGTCCAGTTCGTAGAGTTCACCATCCTCAAAGATCGTCACCAAACCTCCCGGGATCGAGACCCCCCAGATATCCTCGTCCAGCATCATCTCCAAAATATGGTTGTTCATCCTTCTCATGTCTAGTTGAACTTTAGACATACCTTCCGCGGGTTTTTCCGTATTTTCCTTATTCAGGTCGTATTTTTCGGCTCCGGGATGGCCGAAACTTCCTCCACCGTGAACGATTATATATTCTTCCGCGGAACTTTTTTTGATCTCTCTTATCAGCCTTTCTACAACATCGGTCCTAAAGCAGTATTCTCTATCTTTGTTAGTTAAAACGCTCCCACCTAATTTGATCAGAATCAAGGCTCACCCTTCCTTTTTTCTACTACAGATCGCGTATTCGTCTCCATCAAAGAATACTTCTCTATCTGGATTCTCTTCTTGAATCTCTTCCATCATCTCTTGTATGTCCGTGATGGTGACAGATTCATCCTGCTTGTCTATTTTTTTATGGATTATTTTATCCATTCAGATTCCTCAACTATCAAAAAGATAGTAATTTAGCTACTTATATTTTTTTGGTTGATTTCACCGACTCCTCTAAAGGATGTGCTTAAAATATTATTTCCTGTCATATATGATCTAGTTATATATGAAAAAACCTTATATACACCTTCTAATCCTAATAAATATGTCATAATAAAGTATGACAGATATGGTGTATTTGTATGACAGAGAGTATGATGGAAACGTTATCTGAGCAAAAATACGACATCTTATATTACATCTACTTCACCAGCTGCCTACTGGTTGCGGTGTTGGTTGCCAATCCGACCGGTATAGTGAGTTCTCTGCTATAATCCGGGAATCTTTCACTCTATCAATGCCCTGACCGTTTTAGCGATAGATTCCTTGCTATCATACTCTGGCGTCCATCCTAATTTTTTCATCTTTTCTAGGGAGAGAAGCATCGTCTTGACGTCCCCTTTCCAGCCCCCTTTACTTCCTTCTTCTCCTTCAGTCCAGTTGTAATCTACATCCTCCAGACCCATCTCCTCACAGACGATATCGGCTATCTCTTTAACGTTGATGTAATCCTCGGAACCCAGATTGAAATATTCTACTCTATCTTCAGCGTTCTTAGTCCCGTGGAGCATCCCGTCGATACAGTCGCTGATGTAAAAATAAGATTTGGTCGTTCCCGGAGGGGCACCTAGAATTTCCAGTTCGTTGGGATCTTCTTTCAACTTCTGAACGAAATCGTAGGTAACTCCGTGTGTGCTTCTAGGTCCGACCACGTTGGCGAATCTGAACGAAACGGACCTCATATCGAACGTATGACAGAATGCGGAGATCAGGGCCTCGCTACTGAGTTTAGATGAACCGTAAAGCGAGATAGGTTTTAAGGGTCCCAGATATTCCGGCGTGGGGATCGTTTCGGTCTCGCCGTAGACGGTAGAAGTCGAGGTGAATATGATCTCGTCGACGTCTTTCTTTCTCATCGTATCCAAGACTTTGTGGGTGGAGATAACGTTCTGTTCAAGATGCACGTAGGTGTCGTCCGCCCCCACTTTAACGTCCGGGTTGGCGGCTAGATGGAATACCATGTCACATCTTTCCATCTGCTCTGAGAGTTTTTCTTCGTCCAGTACGTCTCCGATCACTAGTTCGAAATCATCCTCATCTGAAAGGTGCTCGACGAGCTCTTTTTTTCCACTAGATAGATTGTCGTATCCTATGACCTTGTTGTCTTCGACCAGGGCGTCGGCTAGATGGCTCCCTATGAAACCCGCCGCACCGGTCAAAAGTATCTTCCTATTTTCAAGCTTCATTTTTTTCCTCCTTTAGTTCTAACATTGCGGATCTTTCTTCTAAGTAATAGTAGAAGAAAATAAACATTGCGATTATGACGACCAATACACCCAAGCCTTGAAAGACGCTGCTTTTGAATATGGACAGAACGGCGCCGCTCAGGTAGAATGATATTATACCGATCATAAAGCAGCCTACGAACGCGCCGAGGATTATAGAGAGCCATGCTTTGTATTTATCCATCCCGATCACTTTACCTAGGATGGACGCTCCTACGCCTCCGCTCCCCTGGAACGGGAAAAAGACGAAAAGCGCGACCCCTACAAAAGCGATCTTGGATATCCACTCTTTTTCTTTCATCTTTTTCGCGCCGAAATTTTCAAACTTTTCTATCCAACCCCCAAGATACGGGATGGCTTTGGCTATGTAAAAGTTATAAAGAAGGAAATAGGAGGTCACTATATCGACGAAAGCTATGGAGCCGGAAACGAGGGTTATGGTGGCGAGCGTGGATAAGTTGAACTGCGATCTCAAAGCCCCTATGGTCAGAGGTATGACGCTTTCCTTTCCCGCCGGCGGGAAGAAATAACCGAACATCCCCGTGCCGACGATCCAAAACACGCTCTTGTCGTACATGATGATGTAAAGCAGATAGATGTACGAACCGGCGATCAGAAAGGGGAGAAAAAAGAGTATGATCCTACCCCAGAGAGTGTCAAAGAATCCCGTTTCTCCTTTTTCCTCTACCATCAGTCGAGATATAGGCGAGGATATAAAATAAATTTGGGTTTTCAGGAGATCAAAAGGATCGTGTGGTCCTTCTGCCATCTCGAGATACCCGTCTTTGAGTGTATTTTGTGCCCTTCGTCTTTGAGTTTCTCTTCTGCTTCTTCTACGGTCTTCTCAGGAGATTTTGCCACGTCGATGCTTCTACATTTGACCGCGAGCAAGCCATATCGTTCTCCCTTTAGAAATTGCAGGTTCTTTAGGAATATCCCCACCTGATTTCTCTGCGCTATATCCTGGTATACTATATCTACCTTCCCTACCATGTCTTTATAGAGGTCAGGATCTCCCGCGTCGGCCAGTATCGGAAAAATGTTCTTTCTTTCTTTGGACAGGTCGAGCAGATTTCTGTACGGGTTTTTAGCAACTTCTACCGCGTAAATTTTACCCTCAGTCAGGATGTCAGAGAGATGGGAAATCGTTGTCCCGTCTCCAGCGCCCAAGTAAAGAATTTCTGAGTCATGTCTGAAAGGTAGACCTTTCTCTTTTATCAAGAACGCGCCGAGTTTGCTCCTGTTAGGGTCCCATCTCCTGTACTCGAAATCATCGATTTGAAGCAGTTTTTCACCATAAACAGACTCGCCTGGAACTAAGTTCAACGTGTAATAATCATCTTCGATCTTGTAAACTCCGTCGGATACAACTCTCTTTTCGTTCATCTCATCTCTTCTAATACTTCTGGCAGCTTATCGGCAAATTTTCTAACACCCTCTTCGGGTACGGTGAAGGATATCCTGATGAACTTGTCGCCGGCGGTCTTGGAAAGGTAGTTGCCCCCTCGCACGAACACGTTATGTTCGTAGAGTAACTTTTTCTGTACCTCCTGTGGATCCAAACCCGTTTCTTCTATGTCTATCACGAACATGTTGGTGCTCGAAGGGAAGACGGGCAGATGTATGTCGGGTATCTCTTCCACCGCGTCCTTTATGATCCTCTGATTCTTCCTGGACTGCTCCAGCATGTCAGGTAACCATTCCTCCTTGGTCTCCAGCGCTTTTTTCGCGCCGACCTGGGCTATCACGTTGGCCGAAAGAACGTTGGTGCGGTACTTGTGCAATATGTCGGAGTATTCATCGGGCATAACCAAAGCGCCCAGCCTCATCCCGGCGAAACCGATGTTCTTGGAGAATGAACAGGCGAATACGGTCCTTTCCGGGACGAATTCTGAAGCCAAAGTATGGTCGTAGTCGAAATCCCGGTAAGTGACGTCATGAATCAGCAGTAAGTCGTTATCCTCCGCGATCTGACTGATGCCTTTCACTTCTTTTTTGGTGTAAGAACTTCCTAATGGATTGAGCGGGTCTATAAGGAGTATCATCTCCGTATCGTCGTCCACGGTTTCCTTGACCTCCTCCACTTTCATCTTGTAGGGGTCCTTGTAGATGTCTATCTCCTTGGGCTCGGCGCCGCACAACTCTATCTGATGGTGTATGGGCATGAAGCTGGGGTCTGAAGCGATAACGTTATCGCCGGCCTTCAGCATGGCCCTGGTCAGAGTATAAGTTCCTTCTATCCCACCGTTGGTGATAAGGGCGTCGAAACCGTCCTGCAGTCCTAGATCTTCCAAAACCATCTCTTTGAGGCCTAAGATCCCGTCGCTATGAGGATAAAGGTTGTGCTTACCTTCTTCCAGAGCGTCCTTCATGGCTCTTAGGATTTCTGGAGAGGTCTCGAGTTGATTGGTATTCTGGCTCATCCAAACTATATCATCTTCCCGCTCGTGGGCATATACGAAAGGGTCTCTTTCCAAGTTACCACCAATAACGGTAATACGAAGTGAGTATAAGTTTTTCGGGCCCGAGTTTTCACGAAACGGAGAAAAATATTTATCTGTCTTCAGTTGTACGCTTTCTTCAGTGCTCGGGACCTTCATCATTGGATTTATATATCAAGTACGTTTAGAGGAGTACACGACTTTTGGTCCTTAAGAGCCATATGCCCTGATTTGGAACAAAGTTCCACTAAGTCGCAAATTACTCCGTAATTTGCTCCCACGAGAAATCTTCGATTCCTCTCAGTCGCGAAATCTCTTTCCATTCGCTTTCGCTCCTGCCTCGGAACGAAGTTCCGATAAATCGCAAATTACTATCGTAATTTGCTCCTGTGGTGTAGTCCGGCCAATCATCTCGGCCTTTCGAGGCCGATGAAGGCCAGGGAAAGCCGATCACGGGGGTTCGAATCCCCCCGGGAGCACTTTTCTTACTATATATACGGGGTTTAACTTATAGGTTTACAGAAAGTGACAGATCAAACATTTCCGTAGATCCCTATCTCTTTCTACGCCTATCCTCAGTGAATTTCTAATAGAGAAAAAACGAATCGGTTTACTTCGTCGGTGTAACCGAGTGTGACGAGTACGTTAAGAACCTCATCGGTTTGGGTTTTGATCTGCATATTAAACTGGGTGGGCATACCTTCGGGATCTTCTTTAGTTTCCTCACAGTGTCTTTCAACTCTTTGCACGTCCTCTTCTACCATGAGTTTAAGGAAGTCGAGTCCTTCCATACTCTCGTCGTAATATCCTAATAATCTGTGAAATTTATCGTTCGCTAGCGAGATCTTCATGTCCTCATCTATTAGTGCCATGGCACTGCCGGTTGTTTCGAATATCTTCCTGTAGAGCTTTTCCTTCCTTTCTAGTTCTTTTTTGGATCTTATCCTTTTTATTGCATTAGCGAGATGAGATACGAGGAGTTCGGACATCTGTAGATCGTTCTCGTTGAAGAAACCTGGTTCATTAGAGATGGCTTGGAATATGCCAATATCATCTACCGGTAAGCTTATGAGCGAACGGAAATCACGATTGTTTATCACCGGGTTTGCTCTACTATCTTCATCGACATCATCTATCAGGAATTTTTCTTTATTTATCCAAGTCTCTTTGTCTATACCTCCGTCTTCGACAGACCTCTCGACGATATCTTCGGACTTTAAGTTAGAAGAAGTCGCTCTTCTTTTGAAGATACCATTGATCACCTCCGCTATCCCGCAGTAATCGTAATTCAATATCTTTTCTGCAGCCTCCATTGTCAGAGAGTAGGCCTCTTTTTCATCATCGCACGAGATCAAGTTAGAGGCCACCTGGTGCAGGTCTTCTATTTTCTTTTTGTTCTCCTCAAATTCCTTCTCAGTTTTCCATCGATCATATTCACGATGTATCGCTCTCGTGACTAGATCCCATAGAGCGTCAGTATCACCTTCCTTTTTTAGATATCCGTCAGCTCCATGGTTCAAAGCCTCCATGACGACTTCTTCTCTCCCTCTCCCAGTCAAGATTATGAAAGGGATGTCACCGTAATCTTCTCGGACCTTCTTTAAAAGTTCTATTCCATCTGTTTTGGGCATCTGGTAATCTGAAACTATCACATCGATCGTCTTTTCGTCTATGACCTTAAGTCCTTTTTCGGCAGAGATAGCGGTAAAAACTTCTATTTCTGGATCCATCTTTTGTATAAATTTCTCGGCCTGCTCCAATAACGATCTTTCATCGTCTATGAGAAGTGTTTTTATCGACATCATACACCAAGTCTCCCTCTTCTTTGTTGAATACGCGAAGTATATATATAAAATCTTCCTTTCCTTGGCTGTGTAGAAAACCTTAGCTACACATGCTCATCGCTTGTCGATGAGCATTATAAGCTAGCATTTTGAATTCCATTTCTCTATTTTGAGTTTTTACATTTCTTGATTTAATAGAGTCATCCATCACTCTTTTGATGACTGAATTTACAGTTTCTACTTTGTTTCTCTGATTGTATTTTTCTTTATCAAAGTCTCGTTTCATTTTCTTCCTGTACCAACCTTTTGTTCTATGGACAGGTACATCTTGATTTCTTGGAGATATGATTGATTCGCTGTTGAATTCTTCTCTAGCAATTTTATGATTCTGTTCAGAATCATATCCTTTATCTGCTATGACGGTTTTTAAATCAGACCAACTAGAAGCTTTCTTCAGTAGTAAATCAAAATCGATATGATCACTTGCTGGACCACGTCTCAATTTTGAAGAAACTATAAATTGAGAATCGGTTTCAACACCGATGCTCAATTTGAGATGTTTGTTGGTTTGAGTCCTTTCAACACCAAGCTGTTTTAATCGTTTAGTATAGTAATAAGATCCATGCTCTAGCCTCATTCCTGTAGAATCAATTGCTAGATTGACTATTTCATCATTACTGAACAAACCAATTATTGTCTGAACAACATTGGTATTGACTCGATTCATGAATTTATTGAGCGTCGTGAAGTGTGGTATATCTGGCAGATCTAGGAAATCCACGATTTTATCAGTAACCATCAACCACTCTTTGAAATGTCTATAGCTTTTATTTTCATACTCTTTCAAAGCTAGCAATGTAATATGCTGGACAACTGTATACTTCTTTGGAGAATATTTGCTAGTATACTTGGGTAAATTGCTTGTTTCCACCACCTTCATAATAGCTTTGCAAAAGCTAATATATCTGTTTTTATCTATCATGAGTGCATCCCGTTCCTGGTGCTGGCTGTCAGGACTGGACGTCAGACAGCCAGCACTCGGATGCACTTATCTACTTCTGTATTTAAAAATATTGATAAAACTACCTATATCTTCAAAAAAGGTTTTCTACACAGCCC
>JAGXLI010000046.1 GCA_018334755.1 Thermoplasmatota archaeon | reverse complement strand
CTTTGCGACTGTAGCTTCAGACCTGACCATGGAGTTCATAGTGGATGGGGTCATAGTCATGTCGGCTTTGATCCTTCTTTTGGTCTTTATGAGTCCACCGCCCTGGATATTCGGTATAATCCTTGTGTTCACCCTTATCTCCTCTCTCATAGTCTTCGTTATCCTAGATATCTATTATGACCTGAATATAGTGAATCGTGTAGTCCTCTGGGCCTGTAAACACATAAGTAGGGTGAAAGAGCATAAAGAGGACATCTTAGAGAAGTACGAAGGATTCCGACAGAATTTCAAGAGAGCTCTCCAAGATAAAGGTATATTCAGCCAGGCCCTCACCCTTTCTTTCATGAGGAAAAGTTTCACAGGGATGAAGTATTATGTTCTTCTAGCTGCGCTGGGTTATCAGATCGGCTTCGTGAGCATCTTTATCGCGATAGGTTTGAGCATAACCCTATTACTGATCCCGGGGATTCCTGGCAACATAGGCGTTTATGAAGGAGGGATGGCCGCTGTTTTCATATTTTTAGGTGTTCCATCGGGTGTTGCCGCCATGGCTGTTTTTCTGGATAGGTTGGTCTGGTATTGGGGCATCACCGGCGTAGGAGGGATCTTAGGGACCAAATACGGGATGGACCTGATCCCGGGGAGAGAAGCAGAATAGATGGATAGTCCAATACTGTGTTTTTAACTCTCTAGTAAACATTCTTAACAGCGTGCCAATAGAAATATGATGAGGATTCAAAGAAATTATATAGTCATAGTCAATTCCCTAATTGGTATAATATATAGTAATATAAGGTTGGGTCAATCATGAGTGAAATGGATGAAATATTGAAGGCTATGGAAGATGTTGGCGTACCGAGCGAAGATCCGAAGGGGCTACCTAAGTCGGAGAAGACTTTTCCCGACGGCGCGAATTACAGGATGGAGATCTCCGGAGTGGAACGACCATCTACGTTGAGAGCTCTTATAGAGGAGAGGGAGAAAAGGAACATACCGATACACAGGTTGATTTCTACTGTCATGGGCAGCACTTATCTTACCGATGATGAACTCGAAGAATTCGCACAGCTAGCGCAGGACAACGATATGGAAGTTATAATCACTCCTGGCCCGAGATCGGGCTGGAACACGGGCAGACAAGTCGCTACCCCAGAAGGAGCGTTATCCGGTTTGAGAGTCAGGGGCTCCGACAACCTCGTGAGAGCTTTCAAAGATGTTAAAAGATGTATCGACTTCGGCTTCAAAGGTTTCTTGGTGACCGACGAAGGCATGCTCTGGCTGGCGGATGAGCTCAAGAAGAAAGGTCTGATCCCGGAAGATGTGACTTTCAAAGTATCGATATATGCGGGACACGCGAACGCCGCCGGAGGAAAGTTATTAGAAGACCTCGGCGCCGGCACCTTCAACCCGCTGGGCGATATAAGCATACCGATGTTCGCATCCATAAGACAGGCTATAGACATACCGATAGATATTCATATCGAACTTGCGGAATCCATGGGCGGTTTCAACAGATTCTATGAGGGACCGGATATGGCCCGCGTTGCTTCACCCTGCTACTTCAAGATCGAACCCGGTGAAGGCCTTGCGGCTACCGGCGGAATGTACAAGCCCTGGACAGACCCCGAATTCCACCAATTCCTGATCAAAGAGAAAGTCAAGCACGCGGAGATAATACACGACATAATCCAGGACGAGTATCCCGAACTAGAACTTTCTGAACATGGAGCGGAAGACCTCTGTATCCCGCAGCCGTAAATCAAGGTGTGCCTCATGACTAAAGGTCTAGCTGGCGACTTCTCCATGCTGAGGGGAGAGCCGCCGATCAAGTTCCTGACCAAAGCGAATCGGATGGAAAGAGAAGGCAGGGACGTCGTTAGATTCGAGATAGGACAGCCGGATTTTAACAGCCCTGAGAATGTGAAGGACGCCGCTAAAAGAGCTTTGGATGATAATTTCACCGATTACGTGCCCACCACAGGGATACCGGAACTAAAAGAGGCGATACAGGATGATATCGAGGGGACGAGGGGATTCCGCCCTTCGAAGGAACAGGTCATGGTCCTTCCAGGTGCCAAACCGGGGCTTTTCTTCGGCCTGATGGCGACTATACAGCAGGGAGACGAGGTCATCTACCAGAATCCCTTCTATTTTACCTACGACTCCATGATCGGGTACATGGGAGGGAAGAAGGTACAGATACCGCTCCACGAGGAAGACGAGTTCAGGATGACGCCGGAGCAGATAAAGGAGAGGATCACCGATGAAACGGAACTGATTTTACTGAACACTCCTCAGAATCCGACCGGCTCCGTTTTAACAAAGGACGACGTGGAAGCGATAGCGGAGATGGCGGAAGAGCACGACATCTACGTCCTTTCCGACGAGGTCTACAGCAAGATGCTTTACGAAGGCCTGGACCATCATTCCCCTGCCTATCTGGACGAGTGTGAGGAAAGAACGATACTGATAGACGGCTTCTCGAAGGCCTACTCCATGACGGGCTGGAGACTGGGTTATGTCATAGCTCCGGAAGAAATAATCCACAAGATGGACCTGTTGCTCGCGGACGCCGTTTCCTGCACGACTTCCTTTGTCCAGAAAGGCGGCGTCGAAGCTTTGAGGAACTCACAGGACTTCGTAGATCACATAATGGATCACTTCGCCGAAAGAAGGGAAGCTATAGTTTCAGGACTCAACGAGGTCCCGGGATTCAGCTGCATCTATCCCAAAGGCGCTTTCTACGTCTTCCCGAACATAAAAGAGACGGGCATGGAGAGTGAAGAACTGGCCGATTATCTGCTGGAAGAAGCCGGCGTCTGTCTACTTCCGGGTACTGCCTTCGGCAGCCAGGGTGAAGGATATCTTCGCCTTTCATATGCGAGCTCGCTGGACGAGATCGAAAAGGGAATAGACAGGTTGAAGGAGGCCATGGCCAAGAAAATTTGAGGGTTCATCCTCTAAACCTCTAACTTTTTTTTATTTTTTCCAAGGACAACTTTTATATTGGTGAAGTTAAATCGGACCGATGCGCCACGAGGATTAAACATGGGAAACATAAGGCCAACATATATCAAAAGAGTTGCGATCGAGCTGATCGAGACGTATCCAGAAGAGTTCGATCCAGATGACTATGAGCATAACAAAGAGAAAGTCGAAGAACTTACCGACGTGGATTCTAACCAGATGAGGAACAAGATCGCCGGTTATATCGTGCGGTATCTGAATAGAGGTAACACCTGAAAATTCCTTCATATCGAGTTCTATTCTACTCTAGAGGTCTCTTCCGCGATATTCACACACATCAGCAGATCGTCCACTGTGTGTAATACCTGTAAAGGGTCCTCTCCTTCGGTTTCACAGAGAAGTTCGGAACCTTTAACCTGAAGATCCAAGTAACCCTCGTTATCCGGCTCTATCGATTCGGCTATCATCCGGGCGGTCTCTTCATCCTCATATTCCAATTTTAGACTACATCCGACTTCGCTCATCTCATCTCCCTACCGTTTTCGAGGATAACCGCTTCTGTAGAACCGCTCATCTTGACCACTTCCTGGAGTTTTCCCGCGTAATCCTCGCCCTTCGCTTCCAAAAGCTCTTCAATATAATCGGCTAAAAATTCTCCCGACTCGACTTCTGAATCTTCGTACTTCCACTTCTTCGAGTCCGCTCTCCCGAAGACCACGTAAAATCCGTAAGCTATCGCTTTGACCCGCTTGTTCGAGAGGCTGTACTCTTCTATCTTATTTATGGCCTCCTCTTCCCCTTTGACCTTGTAGACCCTGCCTATCTTGTCTGCAAAACGACCCTCCGGCGGTAATTTTTTGAATTCTGGAAGATCCTTCATCTCCTTTTTCTTCTTTTTCTTGCTGTAAAGCTCTCTCAGCATCTCTCTTGGACGAAGGTCCTTGTCCAAAACTTCTTTGATGGTCCCTCTATCGTCCAGTATGGATCTCATGACCTCGATCTCGTGATCTTTCCAGTGTTCTTCTAAAAGTTCGTTTATGGTGCCGTCTTCTAAAACGGCGCCCCCGGCTTTCTTCAGAAGGATAACGATGGCGGGTTTCTCCCATCTTTCGAAATCTAGATTTTCAAGGAACGTCTTCATATCTTCGCCGTAGCAGACGTCTCCTTTGATGAAGAGCTCGTTCCTGCTCTTGAGTACGGATTTTGCATCTTCACCGTATTTTTGAAGGAACTGGTCATCGGAAAGACCTTTGAAGTACTTCTCCCTCAGATCATCGGAAACGGATATCCTGCCGTCGAACTTACAATTTTCACAGTCCCCCTCGCATCTCATGTTGAGGGTACCTTCGAGGGAAAACGAGTCAGAAGTATCTTTTGAGAGCATCCTCTCTGTGAAGATGACGAAGAGGTTCACTTCCTTCCTAGCGCACCTTTCACACACCGAAAATTTTTTCCCAGCGCCCTTCCAGTTCAAAGTGAAATATGTCTTTTCGGTATCTCCATCTGTGTGACCACATGAATAAACTCCTTTTTCTTTAGAGAGGTCATAAGGCACCCTTTTAATAGCATCCTTCACAAATTTTTTGGGCGGTTTTGCTTTCTTACCGGTACAGACGACCTTATCTTCCATCGAATAAAAATAGAAACCTTTCTTTGACTCTTTGCTGTAAGCTATCAACCTTTTCTTTGGATCGTTAAAATGCTGGACCCCGATCAATCTTTTCTTGCTGGCTTTACCCTTTTTGGCGTAGGCGATCTCACCTTCAGGTGTTCTAGCTGTGGTTATCAGGTCAGCTTCTTCCTCGATCCCAAAAAGGATGGTAGCCGCAACGGCTTTAGAAAGGTCAGGTCCTCGCTTGGCATATTTTTTCAGCTTTCTTTTATCATCTGAATATTTCGCTATCTTTTTTATCTTCCTTTTGGCCCTTCCGAACTTACAGATAAGGCAGCTGTCTTCGCACTTCGGGATCACCTTTAGGGGATCTTCTGCCAACTTTTTGGCATTCTGGATCAGGTTCTTTTTCTGGATGGCGCTGGCTTTCCTAGGGCCTCTTCTACCGATCTTCATCTGTTCTCAACGCCTCCAATACCTCCGGAGGATTAATAAAATTTGCGCGGCAGGAACTCAGTTTTCAATCCCTTTCGCTGATATAGAGTCCCGTCGGTTTTTTAACATGTTCTTTCGCCTTTCTGGCTCTTACGATCTCTTTGGCGACGGCCATCTTCCTGGGAAAATCTTCTGGCTCCTTGATACCCTCCTCCAGAGCTATCTTGTTGAGCTCTTTTCTAGTATGTTCCTCTACGAGTTCTTCCGCTCTCTCTTCTATATTATCCATAGTATCTAAATACCTTATCGGGATTATATTATTTTATTTTTTTTGAAAGGTAAGGAGTTCGAAACATAGGAAAAAAATTTTATCATGGACTCACCTATCCTTCATCGGTAGAATGCAGAAGATTTGGACAGAGAAGTACCGCCCAGATAGACTAGACGATGTTTACGGACAACAAAGAGTCATAGAGAGATTGAAGGCCTATGTGAAGAAGAAGAGTATGCCCCATCTTCTGTTTTCTGGCCAGGCTGGAGTCGGTAAAACGACCTCCGCTATCGCACTCTCCAAAGAGATGTACGGTGATGATTGGGATGCTAACTTCTTTGAATTGAACGCTTCTGACGAGAGAGGGATCGATGTCATCAGGAACAAGATCAAGGAGTACGCCAGGACATCCACCAGGAGCGATATAGGATTCAAGATAATCTTCATGGACGAGGCGGATTCTCTGACATCGGATGCCCAGGCCGCTCTCAGAAGGACCATGGAGAAGTACTCCCACAACTGTCGGTTCATCCTTTCCTGTAATTACTCTTCGAAGATAATAGATCCCATCCAATCAAGATGTGCCGTTTTCCGATTTAGGAGTCTGACTGAAGATGACGTGAATGACTGGATAGATTACCTCGCGGAGGAGGAAGGCCTTGATGTCTCGGAAGAGGCGAAAAGCTTACTCGTCCGGGTCTGTAAAGGTGACCTCAGAAGGATAACGAATCTACTCCAGATATCGGCTTCGACCACCTCGGATATAACAGGGGAAGTGGTCAGGCGCAGCGCCAATATAGCAAGACCAGAAGAGATAAGAGATCTTATCAAGACCGCTTTCAAAGGAAATTTTCTCGAGGCGAAGAGCAGGTTGGACGAGCTGATAATAGAGGACGGCCTTTCCGGAGAAGACATAATCCAGCAGATCCATAATGAGATATACGAGGTCCCAATGGATACCCAGAAAAAGATGGAACTGGTCGATAGGATCGGCGAGGCCGAATTCAGACTGGTAGAGGGAGCCGACGAGATGATCCAGCTGGAAGCGCTCCTTGCCGATATAGCAACCAAACGCTGAACCCGTTCTTTCTTACTCGCCCATGATTTTGACCTTGATCTCTCTTTCTCTCGCTTTTACGTCCATGTCGCAGAGTATGATCTGCTGCCAGGTCCCAAGGTCGAGCCGCCCGTTCGTTACCGGGGCGGTAAAGCTGGGACCGATGAAGGAAGCCCTGATGTGCGAGTGCCCGTTTCCGTCGTGCCATTTCTCGTGATGCTTGTAATGGATATCCTTCGGAAAGAGTCTATCCAGTGCTTCCGAGATGTCATTCAGTAGCCCGCCTTCATATTCTATGTTCGTTATCGCGGCCGTGGATCCTGAAACGAAAAATAGAGCCGTGCCTTCTTCTATCCCGGATTTGTCCACTATCGTCTGTCCCTGGTCGGTGATGTTCTTAACGTCTAGATCCTTTTGAGTGCTGACTTTAAAACTATCGTTTATCACTTTCATATTTGCGGAATTAAAAGGAGTTAATAAATCATTTTGGTTATGGATTTCAAGTACGGATCTCTTCTACTTTCTTAACCAAGTTTTTCACCCTCTCAGGAGAAACTCTATTGGACGTGATCCCGTCCTCTTTGAGATAGGTACCCACGATGATGCCGTCCGAATTTCTCAGCACATCTATCACGTTCTGGTCATCGACACCGGAGCCAGCGAAGATGGGAACATTTACGTTTTCTCTCGCAGCTTTCAGGTCCTCGAGATCGACCGCTCTTCCGGTACGGTCTCCGGTCACTATCAATCCGTCGGCCATTCCCCGTTCAGTGGCATCTAGAGCCGCGGTCTTGATATCCTCGGGATATATGGATTTAGCGTGTTTGACGTCTATATCCGCCATGATAAAAGTTTCCATATCGAATTTTTCACGGAACCTCTGTATCTCGCCTGCTTCCCCTTCTATGTACCCTGAAGGGGTGCCGTAACAACCCGAGTACACGTTGATCCTCACGAAGTCAAGGTCTAATGTATGAGAGATGGAGAGGGCGCTCTTCCAATCGTTCCTTAAGACATTCAGTCCTATAGGCACGTCGAATCTATCCTTGACCTTACTACAGACAGCGGAGAGAGCCGAGACGGTCATCTTGGATACGGTCTTCTTGAATGGTTTGTCTCCATAGTTTTCTATTATCAAGCCATCCACGCCATTCTGGATCATATCTTTTGCATCATTAAGAGCTCTTTCTTTCACGCTTTCCATGCTCTCAAAGCGGGGACTTCCCGGCAGAGGCAAAAGATGGACTACCCCCACGATCGGTTTGTCCTTCGAAAATCCCAACATGGACTTGTATCTCCATTATCCTATTTAACACTTGAGTTCTAAGAGAGATGTTATATCCGTCGTTCATATATCCTCTTCGTCCCACAACCATTTCCCAAGATCAAAAAAAGACCCGTATCGAATATCGGAGATTATAAATAATATGTATATTTTTAAACATTAAGGTGAAGATTGATGGAATATCAGATCAATGGGGATAATCTTGAAGTCGTGTCCCTCCAGATCGGAGGAAACGAGATGGTCTACGGCGAGGCCGGATCCATGTCGTACATTTCTGGCAACGTCCAAATGAGCGCGGAGGCCTCGGGTGGTTTCATGAAGGGTTTGAAAAGAAAATTTTCCGGCGAATCCTTCTTTTTGACCGAATTCACCACCAATGGAGGAACAGGTATAGTGGCCTTTTCAGGTCAAGCTCCGGGGAGGATAGTTCCATTGAAGCTTCAACCGGGAGTAGAATATATAGCCCAGAAAGACGCATTCCTCTGCGCCGAATCGGGTGTCGACTTGGATATAGAGACAACGGGACTCGGTAAAGGGCTTTTCGGCGGCGAAGGTTTGATTCTCCAAAGACTTTCCGGGAACGGTCTAGCTTTCATCCACGTTCCGGGAGATCTTATAGAAAAAGAACTTCAGCCGAACCAGGTACTGAAGGTTTCGACCGGTCACGTGGCCGCATTCGAACCGTCGGTCGAATACGATGTTCAGAGGACTGGAGGTATCAAAAGCTCGCTTTTCTCCGGCGAAGGTCTATTCATGACCACGCTCCAGGGTCCCGGGAAGATATGGCTGCAGAGCATGACTCTTCAAGATCTAGCTGCATCGTTAAACCCGTATATATCTAGCGATAGCAGCGGATCTGACGGCCCCGATATATCATTTGGCTGATCCCAAAAGTTATCGGATCGAAGAGCATGAAAAAATATCATATTGTATTAGCGGCCCTCATAGCTTCGTTGCTAATGATCTCCGTCTTTTATTTCCTGGACATCTTCGTGATGATCGCGATCTGGGCTGGTATATCTATCAGTATAGCGATGACGGTCTTTATCGTTGGATTCGTCATCGTCTCCATCTTGGCGGTACCTTATTACCTTTTCAAGAAAGACAAAGAAGTGCAGGACCACGGTAGCTATGATATAGACGATATTGAAGGAAAAGAGTAAGATCTCTCTTGGACTACGGATATAATAAAAAAGTCTGCTGCAGATAAAGAGAAAAGTTTATCTTCACCTGGTGTTATAGAAAAGTAGATGATGAGAAGACCCTTACTGAGCCTTTAGACCAAAAAGGCGATGATGAAGATCTTGAGTGCTGATATACTAAGGTTCGACGAGTTCATGCTCCTCAGTGTTGAATGGACTTAGGACCAGTAAAAAGAATCCCATCCATATCACCAAAAATAGAGAGATAACGATATGGTCCGGTCTGTAAAGATGGTTGACCAAGATCCCGGCAACCGGTAGGATGACCGAGATAAGTAAATAGATAAAGAGCCTGAGTGGTGAACGTTCTCTTTCCATCGGGCTTGGAAAAGAAAAGGTAAATAAAAGCTTTTGGGTCGAGAGAATAAGTGTATGGCGATCGTATATACCGTTTCATCTTCAGAGGGAAAAAAAAGATGAAAAACTGTATTAGTGAGTTATATAATATATATATTGAGGTCCAAAAAGATGGATGAAGATCCGGAATATGTCAAGTGGGACGCTATCGAGAAAGCGATACAAAAGAAGGTAGAAGAACTCAGAGAGCAGGAAGAGAAGATAGATGATTCCATAACCATGTCCTTTTTGCAGGTACACGAGGAGATATTACACGATGTCAGAGAAAATTTGAGAGAACATAAAGTTTCAGATCTATCTAAAGATAAAGATTGACTAACGGTAGTCATCGGTGAATGTCATTCCTCAAAAATTATCTATTGTGAAAAGGATTAAATACTCCTTAACGTAATGATATGAATCCCTATATACGAGAAGAATTTAAGTTCGAAAATGCCCAGATGGGGTTGATGGGAAAATTTATATACGTGTCCCATTCTGGGATTGACTGATTTAGATGGGGATTCAAGAAACCCGGAGGAGAGTTCTCCGTGATCTCTTGAGTCCGACAGACGTACGATGAAAGGTGTAATTTATCCACCGCCGTTGCAGGGTATCTTTTCTTTTGGATTCAACACGATCCTGTAACTACATTCCGCAAATGATGTACTTTCCACATCTCAATTCCGGTTGATCCTGCCGGCGGCCACTGCTATTGGAGTCTGATTAAGACATGCGAGTTGAGGGTGCCTTGCGCGCCCAGCAAACGGCTCAGTAACACGTGGATAATCTACCCTTAGGTGGGGTATAACCTCGGGAAACTGAGGACAATACTCCATAGATCTCGGAGGCTGGAATGCGCCGAGGTCGAAAGCATCTGCGCCTAAGGATGAGTCTGCGGCCTATCAGGTAGTAGTGGGTGTAAGGAACCCACTAGCCAATGACGGGTACGGGCCCTGAGAGGGGGAGCCCGGAGATGGACTCTGAGACACGAGTCCAGACCCTACGGGGTGCAGCAGTTGCGAAACCTTCACAATGTGGGAAACCACGATGAGGGGACTCCAAGTGCCAGCACCTAGTGCTGGCTTTTCACCTGTCTAAAGTGCAGGTAGAATAAGGGCCGGGTAAGACGGGTGCCAGCCGCCGCGGTAACACCCGCGGCCCGAGTGGTGGCCATTTTTATTGAGCTTAAAGCGTCCGTAGCCGGTCTGGTAAATCTCTGGGTAAATCGGACGGCTCAACCGTTCGAATTCCAGAGAAACTGCTAGACTTGGGGCCGGGAGAGGTCAGAGGTACTCCTGGGGTAGAAGTAAAATTCTGTAATCCTAGGAGGACCACCAGTGGCGAAAGCGTCTGGCTTGAACGGACCCGACGGTGAGGGACGAAGCCCTGGGGCGCGAACCGGATTAGATACCCGGGTAGTCCAGGGTGTAAACAATGCGGGCTTGGTGTCGGGGGTCCTACGCGGGCGCCCGGTGCCGAAGAAAAATTGTTAAGCCCGCCGCTTGGGAAGTACAGTCGCAAGACCGAAACTTAAAGGAATTGGCGGGGGAGCACCGCAACCGGAGGAGCGTGCGGTTCAATTGGATTCAACGCCGGAAAACTCACCGGGGGCGACTGACGAATGTGAGCCAAGCTGACGACTTTGCTTAAATGTCAGAGAGGTGGTGCATGGCCGTCATCAGTTCGTGCCGTAAGGCGTTCTGTTAAGTCAGATAACGAACGAGACCCTCGCTCCTAGTTACTAACCGATTCGCTAGAATCGGAGCACACTAGGGGGACCGCTGGCGCTAAGTCAGAGGAAGGAGAGGTCTACGGTAGGTCAGTATGCCCCGAATCCCCCGGGCTACACGCGCGCTACAAAGGCTAGGACAATGGGTTCCAACCTCGAGAGAGGAAGGTAATCCCGAAACCTAGTCATAGTTCGGATTGAGGGCTGTAATTCGCCCTCACGAACGCTGGATTCGGTAGTAATCGCGCCTCAAAATGGCGCGGTGAATATGCCCCTGCTCCTTGCACACACCGCCCGTCAAACCATCCGAGTTGATCCTAGATGAGGACATCCCTTTCGAGATGTTCGAATCTGGGGTCAGCAAGGAGGGTTAAGTCGTAACAAGGTATCTGTAGGGGAACCTGCAGATGGATCACCTCCTACGTAATCAAACCCGTACCGGCTGGTGGATAAACACCAAATTTCATCGTACGTCTTGAAAAAATCTATTTATCGTTTACAGTTTAAAGATTAAATTCTTTCATTCGATCTTTTGCCGAGAATCAACGCTCCCGAGCAGTACCACTCTACTGCTCTCCTTCTCCTGTAATGTTTCAAGCCCGAGAAGATCGGCCTCCCTTTCTGCAAATCCTTTGATCGTATCATGCGAGGGCATATTATCTATCGTCATCCTCCTTCTAGAATCTCCCACAAAAACGTAACCTTTAGCTTCTATGAAATCCGGATCCCCTCTCTTAACAAGGTCTGCATATTCGGATTCCCAACCGATATTCCAATCTTTGACCAGAGTATGTCTAACGACGGTCCTCGTGTCGAGAGATGGTAACAGGTCTAAGGACTCTTTGACCCTGTCCCAGAGCGATGCGGTATTTGGTACGCACAATTTTTTGAAGATCTCTTCGTTCGGAGCGGCTAGAGTGATATACAACTGAGTCGGTAAGTCCTCCAGTTCTTCCAGTACGTCCGGCCTCGTACCGTTCGAAACTAGAAAAGTGGTCATACCCCTCTTTTCGTATTCCTCGATAAGCTCTCCTAGGCGTGGATACATGGATGGCTCCCCCGACAGGCTTATGGCGACCTGATTCGGCTCTCTAGCCTCCCTCCACATATCTTCTGAACATCTCTGGTCTCCCCTGAAGCCGCTGACGAGTTTTTTCTGTGCCTCTATACTTCTCTCTACGATCTCTTCAGGATCATCGAACTCTAAATCTTTCTCTTTCCTTTCCCCATAATCTTGATATCTCCAGCAGAAAAGACAGTTCTGATTACACACGTCTAAAGCCGGAGACATCTGGAGGCATCTATGGCAGTCTATCCCGTAGAAATCTTCCTTGTAACAGGATCGCCCCTCGATAAGTTTCTCACTTATCCAGTGACATAATTTCACTCCACTTTCCTCCCCGGTCAGGGCATAACCGTGTTTTTTAAAGATGTCCTTCTTCTCTTCGTCCATATCTCAAAACTCCAGTAGAGATTTTTGTTTTTCGTCTTCTTCGGCTTCCTCTTTTTCCTTTCCCTCGTCTCTTTTTCTTTCTTCTTCCTTCTCTTCTTCTTTCTTCCCCGTTTTCTCTTCCTCCTCTTCTTTTCCGGGGAACAGTGAACGAACCTCTTTTGAGTCTGCTTTCGTTTCTAATAGATACGCGACCTCGTCCGGTTGAAGGTCACAGGAATCAATCAGATCTTTTCTGATGTCCTCCTCTCTTTTGAAAAGGCCCTGCAAGAAGGAAAACAGATCGGAGTTGATCTGTGTGGTCGTAGAATGGATCTCGGGCGCTAACTTCCTACCTATCCTCCTTTTTATATTTCTAACACCCTTCGAACTGCTCATCTTTCTTATCCACGTTGGGAAGGCATATTTTGTCCACCCTCTGTGGGCTTTATTTTTAGCTGAAGAGACACCGGCTGTCATGATGTCTTTAGCATAGGCCCAGGAACGATACCATTGGCGACTCATGACTCTACCCAGATATACGTCGGCCTTGGAAAGCCACTCGTAACCGGCTGCGAGATCTCTCTCATCGCTGTATTCTCTGGGTAAATTTTCATCTATCCAGATCATAAGATCAGCTGGTTCCTCATCTAGAAATCTGACGCTCTCTCTAGCTTTGATGGGGTCTTTGTTCTGCAGTATCTTTGTCAAAGTGGGGAATATCTCGGCCTCTCTATCCCTGCTCCCCAAGAACCCGATATCCTGTCTGCTGATGCGTTCCTTTCTGCCTAAAGCGACGCTCTCAAGATCCCTGACCGCGGATCTAACGTCACCCTCTGATCTTTTAGCTATCGCTCTTAATGCACCTATATCGTATTCGACACCTTCACTCTTACAGATTTCTTTCAAAAGCCTCACGATCTTTTCTTTTTCTACGGGCTCGAACTCTATCTTTTTACACAGCTTCTTCAACTCGTTAGAACGTCTAGTCAGGTCGTAATAATCGTTAGCGATGAGAACGATGGGCTGCTCGGTCCTTTGGATCGTCTGTTTGATCTCGTTGATACCGCCCCTATCTTCGTTCCCGAAGATGTTATCCGCTTCGTCGACTACCAGGAGTGTACGTTTTCCCTCCTTGTAAGGTTCGAAATCACCGGACTTAGAAAATGTATCGTCGACGGCGCTTCTTCCGACGAAACTTTTGATAGAATCTCGATTCCTCTTGTCGGATGCGTTCATCTCCAGATATTCCCATCCCATCTCGTTGGCTAGAGCGAACGCCGAGGTAGTTTTTCCGATACCGGCTTTACCGGCTAGGATCACCGCGTTCTTTGATGGTTTACCCGATACCCATTTACTGGCCCAATTTTTCAGCTCCGTCGTGGCACTCTCATTCCCTACCACGTTGGAGAGCTCTTTCGGCCTGTACTTTTCGGTCCAGTCCTCGTGAGAATTTTTTTTCTTCCCGTCATCAGAAGCAGTTACCATCGTATCTAGACGAGTTCTCCGACCTTATTTTAACTTAATCCTTCACGGCACCTACCACGGCGATGACGATACCGGTCCCCGTGATGCCGTAGAACAGATAATCTACCAATGTCTTGGAACTGAGATCGCCTTCCATCTCCCAGTATTCGTAATCTTCGGTTAAAAAAGTTCCCTTTTTCAGTTTGAGTTCACAATATACATCGTCTCCGACTTCAAAGTCCGTCGAATTCTTTCCTTTTAGGATCAAGCTGAAGTCATCATCTATCTCGATATAGACCCTCTTCTCCACGTCTTCTATGATATCTAACCATTCAGGGGGCTCACTTTTCTCGGTTATCGTTCCGTGGACCAGGACTTCGTCACCCTCGTCGTAAGATCCGTATTCGTTATCTTTTCTATCATCTGCGAGCCCGCTGCCCGATACCCCGAAGATGGGCCAGAAAGCTACGACTAAAAAGAAACCTATTATGAGTATCACTAGACCAGCCGAGACTATCCTCTTATCCATATGCTAAATATCGAGGGACGATATTTAATCGTACCGATGTACCGAAAAAACTTTTATTTTCTTGATAATAGGTAAGCGCTATGAAAGAAGTAGACTATATCTGGATGGATGGAGAGTTCGTGGATTGGGAGGACGCCAATATCCACGTCCTTAGTCACGTGATCCACTACGGGACAGGTGTTTTTGAAGGGATAAGAGCCTACGAGAACGAGGGAAGACCTGCTGTTTTCAGGCTCGACGAGCACATGGAGCGTTTCATCAATTCAGCCGAGATAATCAACATGGAGCTGGACTACAGCAAAGAAGAACTGATAGAGGTCATAGAGGACCTGATATCGAGAAATGGACTCACTTCCTGTTATATCAGACCGGTAGCTTACAGGGGTTACGAGAGCATGGGCGTTAATCCTCTAGAAAATCCGGTCAAGGTGAGCATAGCTGTCTGGCCCTGGGGAGAGTACCTGGGTGAAGGCGCCCTTGAAAAGGGCGTAGAGGTACAGACTTCATCCTGGTCCAGACATCATCCCAACATCTTCCCGACCAAAGCTAAAGCTTCCGGAAATTACCTGAACTCGGTGATGGCCAAGATGGAAGCCGTAGAGAATGGGTACGTGGAATCTATCATGCTGAATCCCCAAGGTTACGTGGCCGAAGGGACCGGTGAGAACCTATTTTTGGTCAGAGACGATGAACTCTTTACGGTACATACGGCCGAAGTGCTCGAAGGTATAACTCGAGATTCCGTCATAAAGATAGCTGAAGATCTTGGTTACGAAGTTAACTTGACACCCATAACTAGAGATCAGATATACATCTCTGATGAGGCCTTCTTCACCGGCACGGCGGCCGAGGTGACTCCTATAAGAAAGGTCGATAGAAGGAAGATATCCGATAAAAAAGGACCCATCACCGATGAGATCCAAAAGAGGTACATGAAAGCGGTCAGTGGTGAACTAGAAGAATATCAAAGATGGCTTCATCCCGTCGAGTAAGGGTCTAAAAATTTACTAAAAGACCATAATCTTTTAATATTTTTGCCCATATAATCTTATCTATGAGGTTGTATGTAGAACTATATTTCAGTCCATCTGGTAAAGATCCATTAGAAGTGGTAGAGAGTTTGAAAGAGATAGGGTTCGAGCCCGTAGTAGGGGAGTATGATTTTGCTCAGGACTATGACACACCCTCCGAATACAGCAAGATGGTCGAAGAACTTACGAGGGCTCTAAGAGGGACCGACACCCGTTTCCGGTTGATCACTAGAAAGGACTAGGAAATCTTTTATGATCTGCTGGTGATCAAAAGCCAGATCTGGAAGGTCTTCCAGATCGAAGAATTTCGCCGATGCAGCGTCACTGCCTTCTTCCAACTCTCCACCCACCATTTTGAGAGAGAATACGGTAGAGACCATATGTCCTCTAGGGTCCCGGTCCGGTGAGGAGTAAACGCCGACTAGGTCTTCTATCTCGGTCTTAAACCCCGTCTCCTCTTCGACCTCCCTGACGACGGCCTCTTCTACTGTTTCCTCATATTCTACGAAACCTCCGGGAAGAGCGTAGGAACCTTCAAAGGGAGGATTTTTCCTCTCTATCAGTACTATCTTTTCTCCTTCAGTCAAGATCCCGTCTACGGTTAAAGACGGGTTCCGATAGACTTTACTCTTATGCTCTTCTTTCATCGCATTATAATCGGAGAGTAACTGCTTTCCGGCGGGAGTCAAGGCCGATCCTCTTTCTCTGCTGCCCCCTCTCTGGCTCTTTATGAGTTCTTCTCCCGTCCTCTCCTCTATCTCCTTTATGAGTCCCCAGGCATGCCTGTAGGACATATCCATATCTTCTGCGGCAGCCGATATGGAGCCCTTTTCATCAACGAGTTGTAGGAGCTCTGATTTTCCCTCGCCTAGAACGAACTCGTCTTCCTTCATCAGCATGCATTTACATTTCAGATGATACATCGATCCCATCAATAAATAAAGAAGGTAATTAGTTTAACGTTTTTTACCTTGAATATCTCTTTGCAAGCACCAGTTCTGCAGTTACCCTAAAACTTATTTACCTTAACAAACATATGTATAATAATACATAGATTATTTCGAGAGGAGAAAATGCTCGATGAAGAGCTAGTTAAAGGGCAAAAAAACATATATTATCATAATCCCCGGAAAGAAGTAATCGAGTGTTTCGAAAATGCCAAAGGCGTCGCATCAGATAACGAAGATCTGCAGGCCGCCCTCGATCGATTTTTGAAGGAACTTGATGGTCATGATGGTAAAGATTAAACCTATCATCTTTCTTTAATAACTCAGTTCTCTACATATTCTTCAGGACCTTTGTAATCGTTATCGGACTGATCTTTCTCTTCTTTCGACTGAGATCCTTCCGGAGGAGGCCCGTTCGGACTCTGTTCTTCTGAAGAATTCGTTCCGGTTCCCTGCTGCGGTGGAGGCGCCTGGCTCTGATTTTGACCTTGCCGAGGCGGTGCGGTTTGACGACCACCATACTGTTGTTGTCCGGGAGGCAGATATGCCGGGAAGGTCCTGTTAAGTTCGTCCTTGAGCTCATTATATTTCAGGAACCAAAACAGAAAGAGTATCAATCCTAAACCGAAAATGAAGAGTCCGATAACGCCTAGGATCAATCCGATCGGAGTTATACCGTGGTCTACGTCTATCCTGATTCCACCTTGATAATTCTGGAACCGGACTTCGATGGAATTCAAGGTGCTGCTCGCCTCTATGATATCCTGAGATCTTATCCCTTGAGTTGCCGGTGCCTGTGTTCGTTGTCCGTGCCCTTTGTTAGGAACGGGATCTATATTCATCCCCTTCGACCAAACGACAGACTGAACCTTATCTTTTGCACTTTCTTTATTCTCTTGGGAAAATAAACCCTGTCCAGCAACTCTTATTCCTTCCATCGAGGAGGTAAATAGATTTAATCATATAAAGTTTTACGGGTTTAAAAAATATATGTCTCTCGAATTCCTAAATTCACATCACCAGTAAGTCGGCTCTCTTTAATCAATTAACCTCAAAAAAAAAAAAAGAAAAAATTAAGGAATTTACTCAGCGTTCTTTTCATCTTCTTATCTCCGGGCGCTTTCGACCTACTTATCATCTTTTGTAGGGAAGTCATATCCCCGATACTTCTTCATCCAGAGGACCCCGAGTAGTATCACCGCGATCACTATAATGATTACAAACAACCACCAGTAGTCAAGGATAGAACTCTCCTCGCCTTCATCTTCAAAAGTCGCTGTAGCCGTGTTATCTCCTACCTCTATATCGTACTCACCAGCTGTGTTTTCACTGTACATGATCGAGGCCGTCTCGGTCTCTCCTCCTTTTACAGTAACCACGTCAGATCCGATGGATTCTCCCCCCTCTCTATAGAATTCAACGGTCCGTTCGCCCGTTTCGTCCCCTAGATTGGTGACATTTATCATCAATACGACCTCTTCACCGACGCTTGCCTCTTCTGGTACTGCTCTCAGCTCCGATAATTCGAATTCTGCTGGTTTCAAAACTGTGACATTCACTTGTGCGGTATCATCGTCACTGACCACCTCAAGGGTTCGGACACCCGCGTCTCCGCTTGTAGGCGACCAGGTCAATTCAGCTGAGTAGCTCTCGTTGCCGACGAGTCTCAGGCTTTCTTGTACTACTTTGTCCGTATCCCTGTCTTGTACGCGGAAAACGATATCTTGAGTCCCTTCTTCCTCGCCAGTATTTGTGATCCTATATTCAGCGATCAGTTCTTCCCCCTCGACCACTTCTTGGTCGTATTCGATTATCTCCACCTTAAAATCGGGCGGGGCCAATTCTTCAAAGTGTGCCGTTATCGACTTGTTACTATCCATAGTTATAGTGATCTCTTCTTCTTCCGACTGATAATCGCCCGTCCATTCTGAGAACCCCCATCCCTGTTCCGGGTTCGCCGTTACTGATACCTGCTCGCCGCTGTAATATGTATGAGTCCCCTCAACAGGCTCGGTGGTGCCTCCACCTTCGATGGATATGGAGAGTTCATATTCCACGTCTTGGTTGATGTCCTCAAAGTAGGCAGTCAGCGATTTGTTGCTGTCCATAACGATGGTCGTGACGTTCTCTTCCTGTTCTCCAGATGGATAGTCGCCCGCCCAATGGCTGAAGGACCAGCCCTCGTCGGGGATAGCTTCGATACTGACTTCTTTCCCTTCCGAATAGGTATAAGTGCCGGGCGAAGGGTTCGTCGTACCCCCGTCTCCAGCATCGATATTCAGTTCATATTCGATATCTTCCGGCGTGTAAGTGACCGTCATCGTACCGGAATCAGAAACACTCGAGTCATCCTGACTCTCCGCGGTCAAGGTCACGTCGCTGCTGTCGCCGTCGGCAGCATCACTCGGGATGGTGACGTTGACTTTCACCGGTTCAGTAGCTCCGGCTTCGACGGATATAGAAGAGCGGGTCTCAACGCTCCAGCCGGTGGAATCCGCCGTCAAGGAATAAGTGTCTTCTACATTCCCGGTATTCACGACGTCGAAGGTATATTCAAAGACACCCGTGTCTTTCTCTGTAGAATTGGAAGGAGCGTCCACG
>JAGXLI010000045.1 GCA_018334755.1 Thermoplasmatota archaeon | reverse complement strand
GAAACCGTTATGATTTTGTCAGACAAATCATCTGAAATGCCCTTCAATTCTTCCTTCAGTCTTAAAAGTCTCTTTTTCTTCCTGTAGATGCCCGCGACCGCGACCTTATCGATCTCCTCTGGACAACTTCCAGAGGTCTCCAGCACTTTTCTGATCGACCTTTTTGGAAAACCGCGGTGGTATTTTTCTCTGCTGAGCCGTTCTTCATTCACGGCGTAGATTTTTTCCCCTTGGATCAGGGCGGCCCCAGCATCGTGTCCATCGTGGATCCCGAGTATCGTTTCCATCCCTACATCCACTGAAGATAGATATTTGTTTTTTTCCTCTTACAAAAGCTCACTTCCGAAACACATTTATATGACAAAACCCCTCATTTTGTATGACGATATGTATGACAAAAGCGTGATCTATATGGAAGATAGTTGTGGAGCGGCACCGGAGGATCTGAATGAAAAAGGTATGGAACACTTTGGCAATGAGGATATAAGGACTGCATTGAGAAATTTTAAGATGGCTAAGAATGCGGCCAAAAGGTCGTCAGACGATTCTGAAAAGGCCCGATCCTATCATAATCTAGGCCTGCTTTACTCCATAAAAAAAGATAATTACTTCACCTCGAAGGAGTACTTCAAACAGGCCATAGATATCAGAGAAGATCTGGATGAAAATACGGAACTGTCTGAATCGTACTATCACTTGGGCCTGACGTACGAGAGATTGGGAAAGTTGGAGGAGGCTATAGATTCTTTCGATCGAGCGGCTGAATTGAAAGAGGATATAGACGATAAGGGCCAGATGGCGAAGATCCTAGCGTATATAGGTAATCTATACCAGCTAAAAGACAACGAAGAGAATGCTAAACGATATCATAAGCAGAGTATAGACGTTATGAAAGAATTGAAGGACGGGAATCCGTTCCCTATAGGGCTCTTCACCCTGATAAGCAATATAAATAAAGAGGAACTTGACCACGAGGAACTGATGGATTACTATAAGGATGAAGTTCACCTTCCAGAAGAACTCGATCTCCCGATCAACCTCGATCTACTGGTGAACAAAGGAAGAGCGGAAAATAGAGTCTACCAGTCCAGCTGACTGTCGATCATATCTCCGACCTCTTCCAAAAATTCTTCCTCTTTTCCATGAGGGATAAAAGCACCGGCAGCGACGTCGTGTCCTCCACCTTCACCACCGACTTCTTTTGAACATTCATCCATTATCACAGAAAGATCCAGCCCCTTGTCCACCAACTGCTTGGTCCCACGAGATGAGACCTTGATCCCGTCTCTTTCGTCGGACCGAGCGAAAGCGACTATAGGAAGTTTTTTGTCTACGTCACCTGAGCTGAGTACCATCCCGGCTACCGTTCCGACCACGGTGTCCGGTATCCTGTCCTGCCCGTGGAAGAACTGGAAGTGATCTCTTTCTTCCACTCCGATCGACTCCACGTAGTCTAGACAATCTACCAGTATCTTCTGATGGCCTTCCAACAGGTCTTTGGCTTTTTTTAGATATTCATCCCTATCTCCAAGGCAGACCTTGAGCCCGATCTTTCCCTCGCCGTATCTCCCGCAGGAATTCAAGAGCGTTGAGAACTCCTTGGCCTGGTGGAGCATCGTACCCCTTTCCTCTTCCGGGAACTCATATATCTCACCTATAAGCCTTTTAACATTTCTGACCGGAAAGCCCTGGTTAAGCATCCTTTTCGCTAGTCCTGAAAGGATCTTTCTCTTTTCTTCCTTGGAAAGGAGGTACCATCTGTTCCATCTCCCGTTCTCCTTGAGCTGTATGTCATTTTCGACCAGGAAATTCACACAGGCGGACTCCTGCCCGCTAAGACCGGGAAGGATGGGATCTGAGGCATACTCTAGAACCTTGGGTATCGGTCTGCTTTCGATCCCGTACAGGGACGCATCTGTCCTTTTTTCTACCACGCCTTCCTCGACACCGTCCTGCAGTATCTCCCTGTTCTTTCCTATCAATCTGCCTCCTTCAGAGGCCTGAAGATCCCCGACCGCTCCCAGGACCGCAAGTTTGCTGAGGTCTTTGTTTTTCCGGTCCATCTGTTTTGCCACCAGGTAAGTGGTACCTGAACCCGAGAGTTCCTTTGCACCGTTGATCCCGTGGTGGTGTGGGTTCAGTTTCAGGATCTCGGAAGTGCTGTAATTCAGTATATTTTCCCTTTCCTTTATGCCCAACTTTTCTTCCCGGTTTACGGGTTCATGATGGTCCGTTATGACACAATCCAGCCCCTTCAACGAGTTGATCTGCCCGCTACCCAGGTCGGTGAACCAGAGTAACCCGTGATCTCCGTCTCTGATCTCCTCTATCTTGGCTTCGTCCAGCTGTTTGATGAATTCTACCTCTACAGCTTCACCGGCTCTCTCCAAGGCTCGATAAGCTATACTGGCCGAAGTTATCCCGTCGGCATCTATGTGAGATATTATCTGGACCTCTTCCGCAGAAAGGACCTTTTCCGCGATCTCTCCTGCTTTCTTTTTCACGGTAGTAAGTAAAATAGGAGAGATAAATAAACCTTGGCTCTCTGAGGAGATAAATAAAACCTACGCTCATCTATCAAAAAATTTCAAATAGTATATAGGCCTAACAGCAAATGCACATGAAAACCAATTTCACCGCGAAAGAAAAGATACTAGTCCATCTCTTAGATTACTATGGGAAAAGCGACAGTTATACTCTTCCTGTTGCCCTGACGCAGGAGGGCATCGCCGACAAGGTGGGTCTGAAACAAAATACCGTTTCTTATGCCGTTAGAAACCTGGTGGAAGAGGGATCGATATCCGAGGAGACCCGGAGGATAAAGGGAAAAAAACAGAAGAGAAAGGCATATTTTTTGAACGAAGAAGCGGTCAGTAGAGCGGAAGATATCAAGGATAAGATGGAAAACACCGAGATAGAGGTCGAACTGGACGGGGAAGAAAAAAAGATAAAGATCGGAGAGGTCAACGCTTATTTTCACCTGAATCTACCACTTACGGAGATCATCAGGAGAGTGGAAGAAGGAGAGGGTTTTCAACGGAAGGGCTATGAAGAAGGAAGGTCCTACAAGACCTATCTTAAGAATCTACCCAAGCCAGGATCTGAAGATCCCTCCTTGGTAGAGGAACTCGAAGATTGGTGGGATGAGGATGAAAAAGCAGCCACGATCATCGGAAAAGAAGGAGCGGGAAAGACTACGGTTCTCAGTCAATTCGCCGAGCGGATGAAAAGTAAAACCAATATCTTTTATCTCAAGTTGGAGGACTGGCAAAGGAAGATCCATCTATGGCGATTTTTAGGACGATTTCTGAAGCGTATAGGACGCCATCGACTTTTCTCATATCTGGAGGCGGCGGAGGATCAGAATAAGAGGGAAATATTTGCGAACCTGACCAACGACCTGGACTCTGTACCCTCACTGCTGCTGTTCGATGATATAGATAAGAACGATGAACTCCAACAATTAATCAAAGATATAGCGGGTCTAGAAGATATATCTTCCATGAAGATCCTTGTGTCCTCTGAAAAGAAGGAGATCCTAGGATCTGATGAAGAGGACCGAACTCTTCACGTAGATCCTACTCAGGGCCTTAAAAGTGTATTAAAAGAGACCTATGGGATCGACAGGAACGAGAGGACTGAAGACCTGCTCGATATCATTATAAGAAATCATGTGACTGAAGGTGAGTTCTGGGCTCTAGCTTTTATGTCGGTGCTCAGAGAACCGGTCAAGAAAGAAGTGCTTAGTAATGTCGATGAAGCGAATATAAACACCGTGAATAATCTGCTCAAGACTCCTTTGTCAAATCTGACATCGGAGGATAAAGTTCTCATCCATCCGTCCGTAAGAGAGGTCGTTTTGGAGATGCTTGACGAAGACGAGGATAGGATAAAAGATCTGCATGAAACAGCCTACCGGTATTATTCTGGACTAAAGATCTCAAGGGATATAGAAAATGTCGAAGAGCTTTACCACCTGGCCAATATGGATGATTTTGCCCTCTTTGAAGAGAGGTTGAGTGAACTCGGAAGAACTCTGCTTTCATCCGGATACAGTGGCCCGGTGGTAGATATAATAGAGGATTATAAAAATCGGAAACAACATAGCGAATTAAAACCCTCGATGGAGTTCATAATGGCGGAAGCTGAGAGGAAGATGGATAGGTCCTCTTCCGCCTTGGACAGATATAGGGAGGTACTGGAAGCTACCGACGACCTGGAGATAAAGATCCACACTCACCACGGCGTCGCCAAGATAAAAGAGACTGAAGGCGAATATGATGAGGCGGTCCACGAGCACAAAAAATCCATCGAAGTTGGAGAGAAAATAGAAGAAGAGTCAAAAAGGGATCGACTCCTAGGCATTTCATATCTCAGATCGGGCTCTTTATGGAACAAGAAAAGGGAGTATGGAGAAGCTAAGGAAGTTCTCAACAGAGCTATAGAGACACTTGAGAAGGACAGCCATTCACTCCTGACCTCGGCATATTTCATGTTAGCTAGGATAGAGAAGTCGATGGGGGATCTAGAGGATTCGATCGATCATTTTGAAACTGGATTGGATCACTGGGAGGAGCTCGACGAGACCTATCAGAGGGTTGGCGGCTTAAAAGAGATCGGTTCGCTTTACACCATACTAAGAGAATTGGATGATGCCGAGGAGTATCTGAAAGAGGCGGTAGACACGTCAGAAAAATTTGGATACTGGCAGTTGAAAGCTTCAGCCTTATTGTCCCTGATAGAATGTTATATGGAGAGAGGAAAGCTGGATAAAGCGATCGAAGTCTCTCTAGAAGCTAAAGATATTCTGGAAGAACTGGACCAAGAGGAGGAGAAAGCTTTAGCCCATTCCCTGCTCAGCAAGGCCTACAGCATGAAGGAGGAAGAGGAAAAGGCGGAAGAAGAACTCAACAAGGCCATATCGATATTCCAGAGACTAGGTTCCTCCTACAGACTCGGGTTGGCTTACTTCTCGATGGCGAAATTACAGGAAAGACGGGGGGACAAAGAAAAATTGGCAGAGAACTATCGAAAGGCTATTTTGTCCTTCTCTGGCAGCGGCGCGAGCTGGATGGCGGAGAAGGCAGAGAAAGAGATGGAAAGCATACCCATATCTATGTGAGAGACCGATATTATGGCAAAGCTGGAAAGAGGGATGATGGAAGACCTGATATTTGAGAGAGATATAAAAGACGAAGACGTCGTTCTAGGGCCGAAATATGGTGAAGATGCGGCGGTATTGAAGGTTGGAGATGAATTTTTGGTAGCGCATTCGGATCCCATATCTGGCGCGGTAGAAAATATAGGATGGCTCGCCCTGAACATCGCGGCCAACGATATAGCGGTATGCGGCGCCTCTCCCCGGTGGGCGTTACCCTCTTTACAGTTTCCAGATGCTCATCCTAAAGAGGAGATCAAAAAAGTCATACTGGACCTTTATGAGGCCTCGGTCGATCTGGACATCGACATAATCGGCGGACATTCCGAGATGATAGACGGGATAGACCACCCCTTAGTGACCACGACTATGATGGGTACGACGGAAGAACCGATCTTCACCGCTGAATCGAAACCTGAAGATAAGATAGTGCAGATAGGTGAAGTCGGTATAGAAGGTACTTGGATATTGGCGTGCGATTTTGAAAATGGACTCAGAAAGAATGGCGTAGATGAAGAAATCATACAGAGAGCCAAGGGTCTAGAGAAAAAGATAAGCGTCGTCGACCCCGCTTTAGAGATAAGAGACAAAGTCAGCTCGATGCACGACCCCACCGAGGGCGGCATACTCCAGGGCTTATATGAGATGGCCCAGGCTTCAAATAAAAAGTACGTCATCGATTCCGATCCCCTAATGATGGACGAGACGAGGAAGATAACGAAGAGGTTAGGTATAGACCCATTAAGATTGATCTCTTCGGGCTGTTTACTGGCTACGGTCCCAGAAAATTTTGAGTTGGAACGAGGAAAGGTGATCGGAGAGGTGAAGGAAGGTGGACCAACAGTCGAATTCAAGGGAGAAGAAGTGGAAGAGATCAAAGAAGACGAGCTGTTCAGGGCCGCGCGTTCTTTGAGATAAACGGAATAGACAAAATCCTTTAATCTGATAAGATTCTTACTCTCTATATGGATAAGAGGAGTGCCTTGAAACTGGTGAACTATTACTATATAACGGATGAAAAAGCAGGGGTACCTTTACCCGAACAGGTAAAACTTGCGGTCGAGAACGGGGTCAAGATGATCCAGTACAGGAGAAAATCGGGTAGTGATGAGGAAAGGTATAAAGAAGTGAAAGAGATAAAAGAGATCTGTGAGGACAAGGCCCTTCTTATCATCGACGACCGGGTTGATATAGCGGTTCTAGGAGAGGCCGACGGAGTCCATCTAGGGCAGAGCGATCTTCCTCCCTCTGAGGTCCGGAAGAGATATAGAGACATACTGATCGGTGTATCCACTCATACTTTGGAACAGGCGGAGAAGGCGGAAAAAGTGGCCGATTACGTGGGGATAGGACCCGTGCATGAGACAGGCACAAAAGAGGATACCAGTGATGAGTTGGAGATTCAAAAAGCTAAACAGATTGCCGATCGGATCGATCTACCCACCGCGGCTATCGGCGGGATAGAAGAGGAAGACTTATCCGTTCTATCAGAGTCATTTGACATGATCTGTGCGATATCGAGCGTGACCAGAGTGGGAGATCTGGCAGAAAACATCCGCACCTTCGAGGAGAAGATCAAAGAGGTAAAAAGGAAAGCGAGGTGAGAGTTTGGAGAAACTATCTAGTCTGGGAGAGTTCGGTTTGATCGACAAGATAGCGGAAAAATTAAAGGATGAGCCGGATGAACGGATAGTCAAAGGCATCGGCGATGACTGCGCGGTAGTTCTAGAGGGAGAAACGAACATACTTTTGACCACGGATATGCTGGTCGAAGGTGATCATTTTGACCGGGAGTGGCAGACCCCCTGGCAGATAGGGTGGAAGTCCGTTATCGTGAACATTTCTGATATCGCCGCCATGGGAGGTATTCCGGAATGGGGGCTGATCTCCGTCGCGTTCCCCGAAGAAACGACGGTTCCTTTTGCAGACGAACTGATGCAGGGCATGGTGGACGCTTCGGAAGAGTACGGCTTGAAGATCATCGGTGGAGATACGACCCATGGAGATCTTCTTACCATCAATATCGCCGTCACGGGAAAAGTGGACAATGATCATCTCTCCCTGAGAGAGGACGCTGAATCTGGTGACTTGATATGTGTCTCGGGCGATCTGGGTAAGAGCTGGGCAGGTCTAGAATCGTTGAAGGCTGGAAAAGAGGGCTATACCGACTTTTACCTTCAACCGGACTGTAAGCTAGAGGTTGCGAGGACCATCGCGCCTCACGTGAACGCGATGATAGACGTCAGTGACGGCCTAGCCTCGGAAGTTACCCATATCGCGGATGAGAGTGGTCTCGGTGCAGAGATCGAGAAGGATAAGATCCCCATCTCTAAAGAGACTACAAGGACCGGCGAGACCTTGAATAAAGATCCTCTACAGTGGGCGCTCTCCGGCGGGGAAGATTTTGAACTCGTTTTCACCATACCTGAAGAAAGGTTAGATGAGATCGAAGAGATAGAGCCGATAGTGGTAGGAAAGATGACTGAAGAAGGACGCTATCTTATCGATCCTGACGGTAAAAAAGAAAGACTTCAGGGTGGATACGATCATTTCGACCGCTGATAATTTCTTAAGAAAGTTCGACCCTCTTCTTCAATAGATAAGTTTCGTACCCTCTGTCATCCCAAAATTTCACACCGCCTTCATTCTCCGGGGAGACCGTAATCACGGCCACATTCACACCTTTTTCATCTATCCATCTTTCAGCACGCTCGGTCAATTTTGATCCGACACCCTCATCTCTCCGTTCCTCCTTCACGAAAACATCCAAGATCATACCTATCTCAGTTTCCTTAAAGATGGCCAATCTTTCTCTGATTATCACGTTCAGGAATCCTAATAATTCCTCCTCGTCTTCCGCGACGAAAGTGCACATCCCATTTCTCTCTAAACCTTTTTCGACGAAATCTTTCCAGTTCTCTCTAGCATTCTCAGAAAGATCGTACCCCTCCATCATCTTCTCGTGGTCGGTGGCTAGATCATACCACATCTCGACGACTTCATCTAGATCTTTTTCTTCCGCCTTTCTTACTTCTATGGACATCTTCTAACTCTTTCCTCTACTTAATACATTAGGGGTAAACGGATATATATATTTGAAGATTAAGAGCAGGTCCTAAAGACCGCGCAGATTAGGGCGGGTTGAGTTGTTCCATGGCCAAGATACAAAAGATTTATTAATTTTTATTTAATATCCTACCCCGTAGGATGATAGTCGTATGAATAACAGCGGTGGATCTGGATCTGACGATGATTTTTCCAAATGTGACCGGGAGGATCCGGATTCTCAGACTTTTGGAGAACCTCATTCTAAAGAAGAGGGCAAGGAAACGCCTCTAGGGATAAAAATTCTAACCGCATTGTTCATAATAAATGGGATAATAGCGCTGTTAACTGTCGCCTCAGGGTTGACATGGGACCTAGATTTTTTTCACAAGTTGATAGTTGGCGTGGCAGCTTTTCCCATCGCCTATGGCCTTTGGAAGGGTTTATCGTGGGGTAGGATAGCTGGAATAATAATCGTTTTGCTAGCCATTGCGGTACCGATATTCAATTTGATAAGATTAAAAGAAGGTGCTTCAACGGTTTCCCTAATTTTGAACATATTCCTTCTAGTCTATCTTTTCAAAGGCAACGTAAAGGATTATTTCAGTGAGGACGGGAAGGACTATTCAAAGAGAGGTGAAGGACTATTTCAGATGAGGGGGCTTTTAAAGGGAGTGGGCCCCCTGTTCGAAAAAGAGATCGAAGTTGATAGATCACTAGATAAGCTTTACAAACCTGCTCTAGATCAGCTTGAAAGAGATCACAATTTAAAAGTAAAAGATTCTAGCGAAAACAAAATAGAAGTAAAGTTCGGTTCTAGATGGTCCGTTAAGGACAACAAAAGAGGATCGGCCGAGGTCGTGTTCGAGAAGAAGAAAACTATCGATGTAGAATACGGTTTTTTTTCGGAGATATTGATCTCCACTCTAGTTATCTATTTCCCCCTTCTATTCGTTGTTGGTTTCGCAGCTTATGGAGGAGTGTACATAATTTCGGTATTCATGGCAGTGATATTACTCGTATTCCTGAAATATCACCATCACTGCTTCAAGAAGACCGCTGATAATTATCATTCTAAGTTGAAGAAAGTTTTCTTTGTATTAGATAGTGACGAGTTCACCTTCTGTGAGACGTGTGGGTATGAACTCGATGTAGGTGAGGGACATAACTTGGAAAAATGTCCAAGTTGCGGTTCAGATGTCCGAAAAACGAGATAGATTCTAAGGGGAGAATTCCTTTTCCTTCAAAATTAAGGCGCTAAATGGATTTTGAGAGTTAGAAGAGGATGTAAATGTAAGTCTAATTTGGAAGTAGGATCTCACCTAGGAAAGTTTTCTAAAAGGGCGGGTTGAGTATAAAATTATAAATAGCCCAACTCATTAAGAGGAGCAGAAAAACAGATAATTGGAGGTACAAAACATGCCAGATGAATCAGATAAACCGCATCTAAACCTCGTGTTCATAGGTCACGTCGACCACGGTAAATCCACACTTGTAGGGAGAACACTGTTCGAGACAGGTGCTATCAAGGACCACGTTATCGAGGAATATAAAGAAGAAGCTGAAGAGAAAGGAAAAGGAACTTTCGCTTATGCTTGGGCTATGGATCAACTTGAGGAAGAAAGAGATCGTGGCCTTACGATCGATGTTATGCATAAGCGGTTCGATACCGATAAGTATTATTTCACCATCATCGATGCACCGGGCCACCAGGACTTCGTCAAGAACATGATCACCGGTACTTCTCAGGCTGATGCCGCGGTTTTGGTTGTAGCGGCACCAGAGGGCGTGATGGCTCAGACCCGGGAACATACTTTCCTCGCGAAGACCCTGGGAGTCGAACAGTTGGTTGTAGCGGTCAACAAGATGGACGCCACCAAGCCAGAATTCAGCGAAGAAAGATTCAACGAAGTCAAAGAGGAGATAAGCCAGCTTTTGCAGTCCGTAGGTTATCAAGAAGATCAGTACGACCTGATCCCGACCAGCGCTCTAAAAGGACACAACATAACAAGAGGAGGAGATCAGATAGACTGGTGGGACGGAAAGCGCTTCCTTAAAGCGATAAACGACTTTGATGAACCGGAGAAACCGATCGAAAAGTCGTTGAGATTACCCATTCAGGACGTCTATTCGATCACCGGTATCGGTACAGTTCCTGTCGGTCGTGTAGAGACCGGAGTCATGGAACCCGGTGACAAAGTGACATTCATGCCTGCAGACGTCAGCGGGGAAGTCAAATCGATAGAGCAGCATCACGAAGAGATACCCAAGGCGGGACCCGGCGACAACGTAGGATTCAACGTTAGAGGAGTAGGAAAGGACGATATCCGCAGAGGAGACGTCTGTGGTCCTTCAGATGATCCCCCGACGGTCGCTGATAACTTTACCGCGCGGATAATAATCATCGATCATCCGAGCGTAGTGACCGAAGGTTACACCCCGGTATTCCACACGCACACCGCACAGGTCGCCTGTAAGTTCATGGAATTAGAGAAGAAATTGGATTCCAAGACCGGTGAAGTGAAGGAAGAGAATCCAGACTTCCTCAAGACCGGTGAAGCCGCGATGGTAAAAGTGAAACCTACGCGCAACCTATCCGTAGAGAGAGTCGAAGAGTTCTCTGAACTCGGAAGGTTCGCCATCAGAGACATGGGTAAGACTGTGGCGGCAGGTCAAGTCATCGATATAGAAGAAAAAGAGATGTAGACCGGAAAAAAATTTTCACCAAACCCTTTTATACTATTTCTTTGTGAGGTAAAGTTACATGGCACAGAAAGCAAGAATCTCGCTGAGCGGAACTAAACCAGATCGGATGGAAGACATCTGCGACCAGATAAGAGAGATATCGGAAAGAACGGGCGTGGAGATGAAGGGACCTATCCCGTTACCCACCAAGAAACTAACTGTCCCCTGCAGAAAAGCTCCTGATGGAGAAGGTAACGAGACCTGGGAGCGCTGGGAGATGCGCGTTCATAAACGGCTCATCGATATAGATGCGGACGAGAGAGCTTTGAGACAGTTGATGCGTATACAAGTTCCTGATGAGGTCCACATCGAGATAGTTCTCCAGAGCTAAAGCCTGATCTTTTCAGAATTTAGTTTGACTTTCCATTCATCATCTTAACGTCTTTTTTATCGATCTTGTGATAGATCTGACGATCCAGCTCACCAAAAAACTTATTTTCGCAAGATTTCCTTTTAAAACCCCTATTTTGGAATAGGGACCACGGAGCGGGGGTTTTGAAGCTCGTCATCCTGCTCTTCTAAGCTGTTAAAAACGAAGTGATGAGATGGACTTGGAGATGATAATCGGTAGGAACTGGGGTCAGAGAGGTATAATCCTGGGTACCGCTGTCCTCTATCTCTACATGCTCATATTCAGACCGAAAGACGCCTGGAGGAGCTTGTCCAATGGAGTCATGATGTTCTTCGGCCTTTTGACTCTTGTTTTCGCGGCTATACTCTTGGCGAGCGCTATACAGGTCTTGATCCCGAAGGATCTGATACAGAAGTACTTGGGACCCAGTGCGGGGCTGAGAGGTGTTCTTACCGGCGGTTTACTGGCGGGACTGCTCCAGGGCGGTCCTTACGCAGTCTATCCCATAATAAAAGGACTTCAAGAAGAAGGCGTCGGTCTATCGGTCGTCATATCGATGCTGGTCGGCTACTCTATAATCGGCAGCGGCAGGATAGTGTTTGGATTAGCTATATTTGAAGCCGAGATAATCGCGATCCGTGTTGTTTTAGGTGTAAGTTTGGCAGTACTGTCCTGTGTCGCGATCTACTACATATTTGGTGATTGAAATGTTGTGGGGAATGATCATCGGGAGGAGTTGGAGCCAGCGGGCGATAATTTTTGGAACCTTGTTCTTGTACATCTATATGTATCTGACCAGAAAAGAGGACGCTGAAGAAGGCGCGAGGGAAGGTTTGAACACCTTCAAGGGACTTTTGACTTTGATATTCGCGGCCGTATTACTGGCGAGTGCGATACAGGTGCTGCTTCCGACCGAATTGGTAAAAACTTATCTTGGACCTGAATCCGGCTTCGGCGGCGTGGTAACGGGAGGTTTCCTCGGCGGGATACTGCAGGGCGGTCCTTATGCGGTGTATCCGATAATAAGAGGGTTACAGCAGAGCGGCGTCAGTCTCGCCGCGGTCATCGCCATGATGATCGGCTACGGAGCTATAGGCGGCGGTAAGATAGTCTATGGATTGGCTTTCTTCGGACCTAAGATAATCTCTCTGCGGGTACTCATCGGTATAGGTCTGACTATGCTTGCCAGCGTCATCCTTTACCTGTTGTTCCTGTAACGAGAATAGAGATCCTAGGTTCAAGAATCAAAACCCTTAAAAATAAGGTCGTTCTCATTATCTCATCGTAGGATCGTTCGCAAAGCCATAGATAGTTTCGGAGCCATGCTCCAAATATCTATGCACCCGATTTGGCAAAAGCTACTACTCATTCGCTAACGCTCATTTTGGGCCCATAGATGCGGAGGAATCAAAGATTCCTCGTTTCTATGGACCCTTCACTCGTTAGCACTCGTTCAGGGCCCATAGATCAGTTGGCAGATCGTCACCCTTGCATCCGCAGGAATCGATAACCTGTTGGCGAGAAAGGTGAAGGCCGCGGGTTCAAATCCCGCTGGGTCCATTATCATTACAGTTTAATACACTCTCACCTTACAACATTTACCTTACAACATTTTGTACATTATCTTCCTTTACTCGATTTATTCTTTTTGACGAGATAAAGACTAAAAATCCACTTACAATAAACAAGATTACTGAATTATATCATAGATGGAAGACATAACTCCGTAGCAATCTATTCCTACTCTCACTCGAAACAAGTTCTAGTGATCATAACCAATTCGTTTTGTCATCCACAACTTTATGAGGAATCAAATTCCTCGAATCGAATGAATGCTAAGTATTCATGTAGAAGTCAAAGACATAATTGAAAACACCAAAAGTTATGTATTTGACTATAAAAATAATACCAGTTTTAAAACATTTTGCCCAGTCGATTATCGATTCTTACCTTTTTCCGCGGCCAATCAAAGAGATCAAAGCACCCTGTGAAGGTGTAATTCTTAGTTCACCTGGTCCGTTCTCCAATCTCTCCGCTCCTATCCCGGAGGTAATAAAAAGTTTAAAAAAGAGAAAGGGTTTTAATATTTGACTGTCCATTCTACGCTCGTGTTCCCACTGTTATACATCCAATAACCTTCTCCAATTGTCAATGTCACTTTTGAAAGGTCAGTTTGATATTTTACATCGTATTTTTTAGTACCTTTGAATGTGCCTATCTTTGTGACTTCTTGAGGTAGAGTTGAATCTGCTGTTGTATTGGAATCAGCGGGATATCCAACCATGTTCCATCCTGGATCGAGCGTTATGATCGTAGAAGAAGGGTATGTACCTTTCACGGTAAGGGTGTCGTTTTGAGACATTTGAATCCAGTATCCTCTGTCTATTTCGAAGATACTGAGGTCATTGAACTTATCGGCCCTATTTGGGTTATAGCTCTTCCATTCATCGTTCTTTCCATCATACCACATGACTTTATCGTAGTTACCACTTATACCGTTCTCAGGATTTTCCAGAATCGCAGATATTTGGTTGTCGGTTGGAACCAGTTTTGAAGATATAAAGTTCCAACCGTCTCCGCTCGCACTGAGTTCTATATCGAAGGTAGGTAAGGCCTCTCCTGTATAAAACTTAAATTTTGAATCGGAGCCAAGAATATTTCCTGCCTCATCGGATATGTTAGAATTCAAGGTCACATTATACCACGTATCTTTTTGTAATAGCGATCCCATACTGTATTTGAAAGATAGATCGTAACTCGAAAAGCTACTCCAAGAGGTCCCGTCGTATTGGTAGAATTGCCCGTCTGAATATTGATCCCCTGATACCATCAACCGGTATCTGTTGCTTGTATCTCCTTGTCCACCTTCCTGTTTTACCCTGATACCGTAGGTTGTACCCTTGGTTACGTTTATTGGGTTCGATAATTTTGTAGAAACCCATGAAGCTGAGGTTCCCACCTCTGATGGTTTTATAGTTGTGCTCCCCAGGGCTGTTCCATCCGGCGGGTTCTCGATTATCTCTACCACAGCATCTCCTGGAGGTGATCCCTCCTTTTTCATGTAAAGTGACAGTTTTGTGATAGAGTCTGATGCCTTAGGAACAAAAGATTGGCAGTCCCTGTAATCCCCGTAAGCCGAGGCACCAGTGCTACCTTCAACGTAGTTACCCCCTCCTTTACCCTTAATGGATATTTTGTACTTGGAGGAGTCAGCACCTTGTTCAAGGCTGTGGTTCACAAAGGGACTTATAGATACTGAAGAGGAATTTACAGTGCTTGGATCTACTTTTTCAGTGAAATTGAAATATATCTTGCTGAGATTTGTTGAGACTCCTACTTTTCCATCATAAGGTGATGAAGATTTAAGAGTTGGTGCTACAGCATCCACGGATGCAGTGATCTGCTTGTTCAGACTAGTTCCATCCCCTGTATCTTGATCGTAATATGTTGCTGTTATAGTATCTCCGTGAGATACCTGCAGTACCCCGCTTTTATCGGTCTTAGATATGTCTATCGAACCTTTGAATTCTGAAGCTCCGCTAGATGTCTCGGAAAGAGTAACGGATTCCGGAGTCGTTTCCGTATCGCTCTTTATATCTACATTCAACGAACTTTTATTTTTGAGGTCTCCATCGACCACGGTTATCTTGGCCTTGTCGTTACCTGAATAGACATCTTCATCCAAGTTCACAGTACCGTTTGAAAGAGCACCTAGACCCCCTGTTACAGCTATCGAAAATGGCTGCGGCCCGTTTGGAATGTCTGAACCGGTGACTTCAATTTTGTACTTCCCTTTCTGAGGGTTCAATCTCAAGAAGTTCTCTACAGGGTTCAGGTCATCGTAGCTTCCTCCTGTTGTGGATTGCCCAGGATTGGATCCATCAAAAACATTCCCCTTGTAAACTGTGGAATCGGGTGCGGTGATTTTAAGATCTAAGTTATTGACTAAAGCTTTGCTTGCAGAGGTAGAACCAGGATAGTCCGTATAGGTAAGGGTTATCTCTAACGGCTCGGAGGTATCTTCCACGTTTACGCTGTAAGTGGAAGTGTTACCGGTACTTATACCGTTTTTCTCCTGGAAAACTCTTAGATTTCTTGAATCACCAGCGAACTCTAAGGAATTCTGCAGGTTGACTCTACCCCATCCTTGGTCATTATTTGGATAGGATTGGGAGTTCATGTAGGCTCCATTTCCTGTGATCTCCACTGCTCCATTAACGAGTACGGCTTTCATAAGGCTGGCACTAGGGGTGATTGAACCACCGGGATAGTAACCGTCGACAAAATACTGGCGTAGAAGAGCTGTTGAACCGGCTGCTACGGGACACGCCATGCTGGTTCCCTGCATGGTAATGTATCCGCTGTTATCGGTACTTAGGTCACCATCGGAATCTGCCGATTTTATATCATCTGTTCCATCTCCCGGAGTCACTATGGTCGGTTTTCTCCTTCCGTCGTCTGTAGGACCTCTTGAGCTGAAAGTAGCCATATCGTTCATCGAAGGCGACTGCTGGCCGTTTCCAGACGCACCCACACTAACTAAATTTTTTGCAGTCGCAGGAGACCCTACAGTGTTTGAAGAATCTCCGCTGTTGCCCATTGCAAAAAATATGAGCATATCTTTGTGGTTCCACATGTACTCATCAACTGATTTTGCCCCGCTGGTGTAGGAACTATCCTGCCCGCCCCAACTGTTGGAGTGTATCCTCGCACTGTCGTTGTAGGCAGGATTGAAAATATCGGCATAATCCGAAGGAATCTCTAACTGATCTCCGGACCCTCCTATATCGAAGAATGATAACTTAGCATCTTTTGCCATGCCATCGTTGTCATTTGAACCGAAAGGTCCGTCGTTGCCGGCTATACTACCGGAGGTGTGAGTACCATGGCCACTGCTGTCCAGATCGTGGTCATCGGCGTGGGCAACATATCGGACAACTTTTCTATGGTTTGAGCCTATCGGATCTCCTTCAGGGTCTCGGAATGCAGCATGATCGTAATCTAACCCTGTATCGGAAATACCTACGACTTCTCCGTTTCCTGTCAGACCTTGGTCCCATATCGATCTTTGACCGCTGCTCGCTGACTGAACGGTCCATTGTGCCTCTGCATTCATGAGATGCATATCCATAGTTGGTTCTATCCAAGCCACACCGTTTATGGAAGCGATATCTTTCACATAGGAGCTTTCTACATTCGCTTTTATGATTTCTTTCCCCACGTTTAAAACTTCTCCAAAGTCTTCTATCTTTCTCGATATCCTTACTGGATCTTCGTAGGTCAGCACATTGACTGATGTACTTCCTTCTATCTCGGTTAAGTCGGGTGATATCCTGTATTGGGGTTTAAATGTGCCCATCCACCAGATAAAGTCTTTATGGTGCAGGTCCATTATGGCCTCTTCTCGGGCCTTCACTATATAGGTATCTTTCGGAACATAATCACAGATTTTTACTTTTTCTTCGATCTTGTTTCTCCACTCTTCCTTCACAGGTCCAAGTGTCTTCACCAGATAATAATCGTTATCTTTCTGATCTTCTATAGAGAGCGAACCGGGTTTTCCGACCTCGATAGTCTTTCTTTTCAGCCGTATCTTGTCTAAGGAATACCTTTCTTTAATTTTGATGCTGGAGTCTTCCATGGCATTCAATCTATTGGGAGCTCCTTTTATCAAAAGGAACGAACCGTAACTTTCTACCACATCTAAGCCATGTTCCTGTAAAAATTCAGTATCAGTTGTATTTACAACAGCATAATCCATCTCGTTCTCTTCACTATCCATCAATGTAGCACTTGAAATGCTTCCTATTATCAATAGGACCGCTATAACCAAACTAAAAAAGCTAATTTTAGGAAGGTTGGGCATTTTTGTACCTCACGGTAATATTAGAAGGAACCGTTATATATTATTAATCCATCCAAGAGGCTGTCAACTTTTTAGTGATATCGACGATATAAATTGATTCTCGATTTTCCTCAGAAATAGATTGGAATCTCTCAAATCCGGCTCAGGAGAAAACCTTAGCTACACATGCTCATCGCTTGTCGATGAGCATTGTAAGCTAGCATCTTGAATTCCAACCGTAGTGTTAACGAGGAATGAAAGGATGAAATCCTGTACCATTTCTCTGTTTTGAGTTCTAACTTTTCGTGATTTGATAGAATCACTCACCAATCTTTTGATGACTGAATTAACGGTTTCTACTTTGTCCGTGAAGCTCTGCTTGGGGACAGAAGAGCGTCAATCCTGCTTGTTTCTCTGGTTGTATTTTTCTTTATCAAAGTCTCTTTTCATTTCTTTTGTTCTATGAACTGGTACATCTTGATTTCTTGGAGGTCTACAGGAATCGTAGATTCCTTCGATAAACGGAACAAGTTCCGTGTAATATCCTTTGTCTGCAATTACGGTTTGTAAATTTGACCAACTCGAAGCTTTCTTCAGTAGCAAATCAAAGTCAATATGATCACTTGCTGGACCACGTCTCAGTTTTGATGAAACGATAAATTGAGAATCGGTTCTAACACCGATGCTCAATTTGAGATGTTTGTTGGTTTGAGTCCTTTCAACACCTAGCTGTTTTAGTCTTTTAGTATAGTAATAAGATCCATGTTCTAGTCTCATTCCAGTAGAATCGATTGCTAGATCGACCATTTCATCATTACTGAACAAACCGATAATACTCTGAACAACATTGGTCCCAATTTGATTCATGAATTTATTGAGCGTGGTGAAGTGTGGTATTTCTGGCAAATCTAGGAAATCCACAATTTTATCACTGACCATCAACCAGTCTTCAAAGTGTCTATAACTTTTGTCTTCATACTCTTTCAAAGCAAGCAATGTAATCTTCTGAGGTACTGTATACTTCTTTGGGGAATATTTACTGGTATACTTAGGCAAGTTGCTTGTTTTCACTACCATCCTGACAGCTTTGCTAAAGCTAATATATCTGTTTTTATCTATCATGAGTGCATCCCGTTCCTGGTGCTGGCTGTCAGGACTGGACGTCAGACAGCCAGCACTCGGATGCACTTATCTAATTCTGTATTTAAAAATGTTGATAAAACTACCTATATCTTCGAAAAAGGTTTTCTACTGGGCCCCGTCATAACAAACTATAAATAATTTGATCTACCCTATTATAATAGATAGCATGAAGTGGTCTAAGCTTTTTTCTTTCGTGGTAATAACGTTCTTTTTGATCTCAGGTGTTCTTCCCGTCCTTCACTCTTTTGAAGGAACTGAAAAGATGGTAGGGACCGAAGCCACTCCTAAAGCTCAGGGTTCCGTTCTATATAATCGTACGGCGGCCAAAGGTTACGCTTACCGCTGGTGGGATGGTAGGAACCCACATTACAACGATTTCTCAAGTATGGGAGGGGACTGCGCAAATTTCGTTTCACAGGCTTTGATAGCCGGCGGACTTTCTCTTCACAACGGAACGAACGGAGATGGTTACGGCGTCTATCCCGATTCCGACAGACCCGACATCTACAGCAACGGTACGATCCCTTACTGTGATTACCTGGATACACATCTCCGAAATTATCAGCCAGTCGATACCGACAGGATATATTCAGCCAGCAACGCCCCCGATTGGCTCAGCGTGGGGGACCCGGTGATATTCGGTAACAGCAGCGATCGATATCAGCACGCCATGATAGTGGTATGGGACGGTCCAAATAAGATAGGGCTGTCTGGACATACGTCGGATAGATGGAATATCTCCCTTTCCACTGAACTCTCCTATTTCGAGTCTGTCGATCTGTATCATATAAACGATAGGAGCTACAACGGAGATGAGTTCGTTTTTGAAGTCACCGCATCAAGTTTGAACGTTAGGGTTGGGGCCGGATCGAACGACCAGGGTAACTTGTACCAGGACATCGGAGATATACAGCAGGGACAGAGATATGTAGCACTTGGGACTCAATTAGATTCTTCGGGCAACCTTTGGTATCATTTTTGGTTCGACGATAGAGCTGCATGGTGCGCCGCGGAATATGGAGGGAACACTTATGCCCAGCCGACTGATGAAAATATATACTTGGAGATCGATGTGGGTTATTACCTCAATGTTCGGACCGGGCCGAGTACGGATTATACGGACATAGGAGAGGTCTACAACGACATGAGATTTTATCCTATAGATGATGATTCTGGATGGTATGAATTCTACTGGGGCGGGCAGAGAGTATGGGCGTCGGGGAGTTACATGGACGTGATAAACTACTCCTCCGACGAGACCAACGTTGATGGTATAGATGTTTCTCACTGGCAGGGAGATATCGATTGGAACAGCGTCTATGGCGACGGGTACAGATTCGCTTTCTGTAAAGCGACGGAGGGAACGTCGTATGTGGACGATACATTCACTACAAACATGGATAACGGCACCGATGCAGGTGTCTATATGGGTCCCTATCATTTTGCTCATCCTACAGAGAA
>JAGXLI010000044.1 GCA_018334755.1 Thermoplasmatota archaeon | reverse complement strand
GTTTCCGCTCACGTTACCTATTGCATACGAGTTTGAAACTGTTGAATCATCATCGTATTCCTCATTTTCTCCAACCAGTCCACCGACGTATTTGTTTCCGCTCACCTCACCGGTCGCATACGAGTTGTTCACCGAGCCCTCCTGGTTCAATCCCACGAGTCCACCTACCAAACTGTCTCCGCTCACGTTACCGGTTGCATATGAACCATAAATTGTGCTATCGCTACTGTATCCCACGAGTCCGCCTACATCGTCGGTGCCGCTCACGTTTCCCGTTGCATACGAGTTTGAGATCGTGCCACCGTTGCTCTCTCCCACGAGCCCGCCGACCATATCGTTTCCCATATCGTTTCCGCTCACGTTTCCCGTTGCATACGAGTTTGAGACCGTGCCACCGTAGTTGTATCCCACGAGCCCGCCCATTTCGTACTTCGCTCCGCTCACGTTTCCCGTTGCATACGAGTTGTTCACAGTACCTCTGTTCTCTCCAACGAGTACACCTACGTCCGAAAAGCAATCAATTACTACATCCCCTGTAGCTGATGAATTGAGTACATAACCATCGTTTCGTCCTGCGACCACACCTACATACTCGTTTGCAGTGATGTTTGCATCAACGAAATCGACGTTTTCGATCTTCCCTTCGGATACTCCGTAAAGACCTACGTAATTTTCATCCGAACGGTTGATGTATAAACCTTTGATCTTGTATCCCTGTCCATCGAATGTTCCTGTAAATTGATCATCTTGATTTCCTATAGGATCCCAACCTTCTTCAGTATCTACCAACTCGCCGTAACCATCAGTATTCTCGTCTAGATCGTTCATCAAGGAGTATCCACCGTCTAGATCATTCCTAACAGAATCAAGGTCATACCAATCATATATCTCTCTAGGGTACTCTTCGAATACCGCTGTTATATTCTTGTCTTCGTCCATCGTGATGACCATCGTCTTATTAGTACCTGTTTCATTTCCCGTCCACTCACCAAAGTACCAGCCTTCCTCAGGGATGGCTCCAATGACTATCTTTCCATTCTCAGAATAAACTTGAGTCCCTTCTGACGGTTCAGTTGAACCTCCCCCTTGGATCTGTATAGTCAGGTTGTAGGTTTTTTCAGTCTCCTGAATGAACCATGTGGGATTTTCTTCATCTTCTTCCCAGGAAAGGAATGGTTTATCTCGATCGGTATTGAGCATCTCGATATCCCATCCCGCGGATTCGAACGTGCTTATAGAATTGAACTCTGCATCACTCAAGGGCAAACACTCGGATCTAGCCACATCGGATTGAGGCATGCCCTCGTGATAGAAAGATGATGTTACAAGTCCTTCAGTATTATTGCCGACCAAGCCACCTACATCTTCGGTTCCATTCACGGTTCCCGCAGCATACGAGTTGGACACCGTGCCATATTCATTCCTTCCCACGAGCCCGCCTACACTCTTGTTTCCGCTCACGTTTCCGATCGCATAAGAGATGGACACCGATCCCTCATAGCTCATTCCCAGGAGTCCACCTACATTGCTGTTTCCGCTCACGTTACCAGTTGCATATGAGTGGGAAATTGTGGTAAAATACCCGGTATTTCCCACGAGTCCGCCTACTGAGCTGTCTCCACTCACGTTCCCGGTTGCATATGAGTAGTTTACCGTGCCTTCGTTGTATCCCACGAGGCCACCTACATCCCAATTTGTTCCGTTCACATCTCCCGTAGCGTACGAGTTGTTCACCGTCCCATCATAACCGTTTCTACCCACTAGTCCACCTATAGTTCCGTCTCCACTCACGTTTCCCGTTGCATACGAGTGGTTCACTATGCCAGCGTTGGTTCCCACGAGTCCGCCTACATTACTGCTTCCATTTACAGCTCCCGTAGCATAGGAGTTGTTCACCTTCGCACCGTTGTATCCAAGGGATCCTACAAGACCTCCTACATTATTGGAGCCGGTGATGTTTACATCGACGAGTCCGACATTAGAAACTTCTGCTCCGTCGTTGATATAACCAAACAAACCTCCATCATTCTTGTCCGATCGGTTGATATACAGATCGGTGATGGTGTAATTTTGTCCGTCAAAGGAACCTGTGAAGCTGTTACTGGATGTGCCTACCGGGTTGAAACCCGCGCTAGCATTCCAATCTGTTGTATTGGATGCATCGATATCGTTTGCCAACTCATAGTGTGCAGTTACGTTCGCAGTCATGTTTTGCAGCTGGGTCACGTTAGTGATCATGTATGGATCATCTTTAGTGCCGCTTCCGCCGGCAAATGTGACGGACCTAGAGTCATCTGCGGATGTTTCGGCCACAGAACCAGTAGAACCAATAGCTGCGCCAAAAACACTCACGACTAACAAAATAATCACCCATAGACTCATGCTTTTTTTGATTGACATATTTTCGGGTCCTCCAAAATCAAAAGATTAGCTGAAGGAAGCTATAAAAAATTTTTTACTCTGATAGGTATTAAATAGTATTTATTATATATTTCTATAAAGGGAGCTAAAAGGAGTATATATCCTATGAATTTTTCGGGTTTTTCTGTAAATGGTCTTTCCCGTCGATAGATTATAGCAAAAAGCAGAGCCGAGCGAGAGGGCTGTACACGCCCACCGGATGGTAGTGTTTATTTTGTTCAGCAGTCCTCGCTTAGCTGAGCTTTTCGCCGTTTTTGCTATCTTCACAGTCGGGATACTCGCTTTCCTGATGATAGGTCTCTTCTCAAAAGAGGGATGTTCCGCCATAGACTGCCTAGTCAGGCTTTACCGGAGATTGGAGCGATGAGAGATCGGAGTAAACCTGTTACACTGGTGAACATATACAAAATAGAAGAAAAAGGTTTTTTGAGTTTTTCAGTCCTTACAGATCCTTTTCAGATCCTTCCTCATCAGATTCTTCCTCTGCCTCTTCTGTTTCCTCTTCCATCTCTTCTTCATCGGATCCTTCTTCCATGGTCTCCTCTTCTTCCTCTATCTGTTCTTCCATCTCTTTTTCCTCCGTCTCTTCTGTTTCCTCTTCCATATCCGTATCGCTTCCTTCGCTGCCTTTCATCATCATGTACCCTATCAAGGCCAGGATTATCACTATTACCGCGACGATCCCTCCTATCAGCGTCATGTCCATCCCGTCATCCTCTTCTTCTACCGTGACCGTTACCGGGTCCGTGTCGTCCTCATCGTCCGTCGAGATCGTGAACTCTCCCACGTCGTCGGCCTTCCACTTGTATTCTAGTGTTTTTTCTTCACCGGGTTCGAGGGTAACATCCTCTTTAACCACTACTTCCTCTCCATTTATGATCAGTATGATATCTTCTGTGACTACTTTATCGGTCGGATTGTGGACCGTATATTCTATAGTGACGTCTTCACCTTTTACCACTTTTTTGTCGTAGTTGGTGATGCCGACATCGAACAATTTGGTGCCTACTTCTTCGAAGTGCGCCGTTATCTGCATGTCGCTGTCCATCGTGATGGTGATCTCCTCTCCTGTTTCGTCGGTCCCTGTCCATTTGATGAACTGCCAACCTTCGTCTGGATGTGCCGTGAGATCGACTTCCGTTCCATTCTCGTACACATCCCAGTCCGGATCGACTTCTACCGTGCCATTCCCCTCAGTAGTTACTTCTAATGTATGGGTAGCTACATCTCCTACTTCCACAGCTCTACTTTCTTCACCGATCTCAACGTGATACAGTCCCACTTCTTCATAGGTGTGATTTTCATCCACATCTGCGCTCTCATCGGGTCCAAGAGTCCAACTATTGAGTTCTATACCGTCCGTCTCTAGAGTTATAGTACCTTCAGAATACCCGACATTCTCGATCTGAGCGGTTATGGTCACTTCGAGCGGTGTTTCGCCTTCCGTCGGTTCTACAGTGAAGTTCATCACTTCGAACTCCGGTCCCATCCCTTCGAAGAGCGCCGTTATACTGTAGTTTTCGTCCATCGTTATCGTCGTCTGGTTAGCCGTCGTGTCAGCTATCGTTCCGTTATCGCCTGTCCACTCGACGAACTGCCAACCTTCGTCCGGCATCGCTTCTATAGTGACTTCTTCGCCTGCCGAGTAAACGTGATCTCCCGGTCCCGGCTGCGTAGTGCCTTCGCCGTCACGATCTATCGTCAAAACGTACTCATCTTCTCCGACTTCTCCGAAGTGGGCGGTCAACGTTTTATCTGAATCCATGGTGAGCGTGATCTCGCGGTCTCCGCTCTCAAGATCGCCCGTCCATCCATCGAAGTACCATCCATCGCTAGGGGAAGCTGTTAAAGCTACTTCTGTACCCTCTTCGTACAATTCTTGGTCTGGATCGCGAGCTACCGAGCCTTCTCCATCTACATTTACAGTAAGATTGTAGTACTCTCCCTCTTCAAAATTTGCCGTTATGTCTTTATCGCTGTCCATCGTTATGTTAACTTCATCTTCCGGACCCTGGTAATCACCAGTCCAGTTTTCGAAGTACCAGCCATCGTCAGCTGTTGCTTTGATAGTGACCTCGGTTCCTTCTTTATAGGTGTGAGCACCTTCTGAAGGCTCGGTGGTGCCATTCCCTACGATGTTTATCGTGAGAGTATATTCAACTGATTCGTCTCCTTCCAAGACTATGAACGGATAGCCGTCGTTGGTCGTTCCGTCTATATCCCATATATCTCTATCGCCTTCATCGTCGTTCGGATCTCCGACGAAGTCCCAGGCCTCGGTCAACCCTTCCGTCGAAGTGTCAGTATAAGTTGATACATCTTTCATCTCCGCGGTGGTCTTCCCCGTCCCGCCGTCGCTCTCTTCGGTTCCTGAAGTTTCAGTGTTCCAGAATGAGTCGGAGACCGTACCTGTGTTCTCTCCGACTAACCCGCCTACATACTCATTTCCACTCACGCTTCCTGTAGCATACGAGTTCTTTACCGAGCCGGGGTTCGATCCGACTAGCCCGCCTACACGGCTTTCTCCGTCCACGCTTCCTGTAGCGTAGGAGTTGTTTATCGAGCCCCCTTCGTTCTCTCCGACGAGGCCGCCCACTCTCAAGTCTCCGCTGACGGTTCCAGTAGCATAGGAGGTGTTCACCGTGCCTCTTTCGTTCTTACCGACGAGCCCGCCTACCTGCATCACCCATTGAGTTGCTCCGCTCACATCTGCTTCCGAATACGAGTTCTCAACGGTTCCTCCGTACGCGTTCCCTCCGACGAGCCCACCTACATGTTGATTATCTCCGCTCACGGTACCGGTCACATATGAGTTCTTTACCGTACCATTGTTAGCTCCGACGAGTCCACCTGTCAGTCCCCATCCACCGCTCACGTCTGCATCGACCATGCCTATATTGGTAATCTTCGCGTTATCGACGACTCCAAACATTCCTGCCACGCCAGTAAAAGATCTCTCGGAAGACATATCGAGGTATAGATTTGAGATGTTATGGCCTGCGCCGTCGAAATCCGCGGCAAGATACGGGATATACAGACCGGGTTCGGCGGAAAGGTCTATATCATCTGCAAGACGGAACTTGTAATCATCATCCCATGCAAATCCTAAGAGGTCTTTGATACCCTGGGCATCGCTTATCTCATAGTATCCTCCTGCGGGTGTTAGAGTATCACTGTAATCCGCTATATCCAACTTCTTGTTTTCTATCCAATCCTTGTACTGTGCATCGAAAAGACCGCCTACTGTGATACGATTTTCACCGATGATCAGAACTTCATCTATGTTATAGTGTGAGTTCTCCACTGTGCCCATACTGATATCTCCACTGCCATGAGTCCATGCCCCGCCTCCAGAGGCGGTAACGACTCCGACGAGCCCGCCTGCATACAATCCACTCATCTCACCAGATGCATACGAGTTCTTCACCGTGCCGCCAGCGTTCCATCCGACGAGCCCGCCAACAGTGGCTCCATATCTTTCTGGAGGATTTATGGTCCTGTTTCCTCTTACTGTACCGGCGGCGTACGAGTTATTTACAGTACTATTAACAGCAGTTCCAACGATTATCCCGATATTAGAATCTCCTCCATTCACGTCGGCATCGACTACTCCTATATTTTTGACTTCTGCTCCTTCATCCATGATCCCGAACAGTCCGATATGATTTGTTTCATTACGGTCGATGTAAAGGTCCCTTATCTCGTGCCCGTTTCCATCGAAAGTTCCAGTGAATTCGAAGTTCTTATCCTTATGATATTCTCCTATCGGATCCCATCCGTCCGTGGTATTGACCAATTCATCGTAACCTGCCGTACTTTGGTTTAGATCGTTCAGTAAAACGTAGTCTTCATCTAGGGCAGCTCTCACCTCATCTAAATCATACCAGTCGGAGATCTCTCTGACTTTGGCTTCCTTGAAGTTAGCCGTTATCGACTTGTCGTCGTCCATGGTGATCGTTATCTGCTCTTCATCACCCACATGGTCTCCGGTCCAATTCTCGAACTCCCAGTATTCTTCTGGATGAGCCGTGATCGTGACCTCTTCTCCGTCTTCATAAGTGTTAAGGCCCTCGGATGGAACAGTAGTCCCTTCTCCTTCGATATCTATGGTTAAAAGATGGTCTTTGATTTCGGCGAATTCTGGCGTTATCCACTTGTGCTCGTCCATGGTGAGGGTTATCTCTTTCCCGCCTTCTTCAGTACCGTTCCAATCGTCGATGAACCAGCCTTGCTCGGCAACCGCTGTCAACACGACCTCAGTATCGTGATCGTATATCTCTTCATAGGGCCAGGTGGTCACATTCTCTCCATCGATTTCGATCGTACCATTTCCGACCGGTTCCGATATGTTAAGGATGTGTCCTTCTGGTTCCTGCCAACTCAAGAACGGATAGCCATCGTTGGTAATATCGTAATCGTCGAGATCCCATAGATCTTCATAACCACCGTCATCGTTAGGATCGTCGACGAAGTCCCACGGCTCGTTTAACCCTTCCGTTGCGGTGTCCGTGTAAGTCGAAACGTCTTTCATCTCCGCCGTCGTTTTACCAGTTCCGCCGGCACTTGTACCTTGTCCGGAACTTTCGGTATCCCAGAATGAATCTTCGACCGTGCTTGCCTTGTTATATCCGACGAGACCTCCAACACCATACCCCCCATTCACTCCTCCTGTAGAGTAGGAGTTCTTCACCAAGGTACCGTTATAGGCCCCTCCGATCAACCCCCCTACTCCCAACGCTTCAGAATCACCGATAACGTTTCCTGAAGCGTAGGAGTTCTTGATAGTCGCACCATGGCTTCCTCCGACGAGTCCACCGACTGCTTCACTCCCGGTCACGTCTCCAGTAGCGAATGAGTTCTCGATAGTTGTGTCAGATTCTGCTTCTAATATGTGATAATTTGCTCCAACGAGTCCACCTACACCTACGGCCCCGTTCACGCTCGCATCGGAATAGGAAGTTTCGATCGTGCCTGAGTTCATCCCCACCAGACCACCAAAGGAACCTTCTTTGTCGGCCTGTTCATAGACGTCGACTTTCCCAGCAGAGTATGAACCGATGATCCTGCCCCGGCGCCTATTCCATCCGACTAATCCACCTGCGATATAATTCCCCCTGACCTCAACTTCAGCATGAGATTTATCGACAGCACCTCTTTCATTGTATCCCACTAGGCCGCCTACGGAGACGCTTTCACTCGTTCCAACACGGTCGCTCACGGAGGCAGTTCCACTTATATTCCCAGTGACGGAAGAGTTGTAGATGCCTCCATCGTTGCTATATCCTACAAGACCTCCGACATTTGCACCCCCGGTCACATCCGCATCTTTTATCCTCAAATCGCTGACGTTGTGGTTCCAACCCAATTCCGAACCGTATTGATGTTCACCGATCTGTCCAAAGAAACCCAACTGAGAAACGAACGGGAGGTCTATCTGCAGATTCGATATGGTGTGCCCGTTCCCGGAGAAGTCCGTATCGAGATAGGGGATGTAGAGTCCGGGAGCTCCAGAGAGATTTATATCCGCTCCGAGCCGGAAGTCCTTTTCTTCATCCCATGAAAAGCCCAAAATATCGCGAATACCTTCAACATCACTTATCTCATAATATCCATCAACTGGAACGAGTGTATCGTTGTAATTTTCTATATCCAGTTCTTTGTTCTCTATCCAATCCTGATACTGCTCATCGAAAATACCGCCGACGGTCAAGTGGTTTTCCCCATTGATCTTAACTTGAGATATGTTGTAATGAGAATTGATGATATCTCCTCTAGGGGTACCTATAAGGCCTCCAAGAGCTGCATCACCACTCACAGAACCATTAGAATATGAATCTTTTACGACTTCGCCTCCAATTCCGATGAGTCCGCCGATACTGGCGTTACCACTGACTTCACCGGTAGCGTACGAATTCTCTACTCTGTAACCGTTGTACCCTACGAGTCCTCCGATGTATCCGTTTCCTTCCATGAGTCCTTCTACGTCGCCGAGAGCGTGTGAGTTGGTCACGTTGCCAGCGTTCGATCCTACGAGTCCGCCGACATATCCTTTGCCATATACGTTTCCGGCAGCATAGGAATTGTTGACCGCTCCCACGACGTTCAGACCTACGAGTCCGCCGACCTGAGTTTTTCCTTCGACTTTCACTGATGCGTACGAATCCTCTACCGGGGCTATACCGTTCACGCCTGCGAGTCCGCCGACCATATTGCCGTAATTCTCAACGTCCCCGCCTGTCACTTCTCCGGTAACATAAGCGTTCGTGACAGAACCGTTGACTCTTCCTCCAAGTCCCCCGACAGCTTCGTTTCCAACGACGTTTACATCGACAAGACCTACATCATCTACGCTTCCATGTTCTATATGTCTAAATAATCCAACTTCCTCTGCATGCGGCCGACTGATGTTCAGTCCGGTTATCTCATTACCCTGACCGTCGAAGCTGCCAGTGAACCCGCTCCTGTATACTTCACCGTATTCTCCCCCGTATTCTCCGACAGGTTCCCAGCCCAAAAATTTTTCTTCCGACAGCCTGTATTCGACCAAGAGTGCGCCTTCTGTATCCTCATTCAATTTTACTTCTGAACCAACTAGATCCACATCGACCTCTGAACCGGTTCTAAGATCTTTAGCAGAGAGTATTTCTTCTACTGAACTATAAAAAAGGCTATAGGTAGAGTTTGCCTCGTTCCCTTCATACATCTTACCGAACTTCTCCTCCACCTCGTTCGAAACGACATGGGTCTCGTTATAGCCCGGCGTGGTTTCATTCAGATCATTTTCCAACGTGAAATCTCCATCGAGGTCACATCTCATAGTACAAAGTTCGTTCCAGTCGGTGATGTTGTAGACCACTTCGATCTCCTGGAATTGAGCCGTTAGCGACTTGTTCTCGTCCATTATTATAAAGATCTCTTTTTCCGTTCCATTTATACCGGTCCAATCGACGAACTCGTTACAATCATCCGGGTCCGCGGAGAGTTTGACTTCTTCACCATGAGGATACTCTTTGGTGAACGGCGTTTGGACCTCTTTTCCATCGACTTCTACCGTTCCGTTTCCCTGAGCTTGCAATTCAAGTGCGTACCATCCCGCGGGTTCATAGAAATTTGCCGTTATCTGCTTATCATCGTCCATCTTTACGGTGGTCACATTCTCTCCGCTCTTATGATCGCCCGTCCAGTTCTCGAATGCCCAGTCAGTGTCAGGGACCGCCTTCAGCTCGACTTCATCACCCTCTTGGAACGTACCGTTCCATCCGTCGCCGACGCTCTGCCCGTCGACCTCTACGGTTCCATTCCCCTGTATGTTGATGGTAAGCTTTTTTGCCGCCCGAGCTAGGAAAGGGTATCCGTCGTTTGTGCTTCCATCTATGTCCCACGTGTCATTATCACCCGTATCTTCGTTCGGATCACCGACGAAATCCCACGGTTCCGTTAAACCTCCCGTTGAAGTATCCGTGAAAGTCGCAACGTCTTTCATCTCCGCGGTCGTCTTTCCCGTTCCGCCGGCGCTCGTGCTCATACCCGATGTTTCGGTATCCCAGAATGAATCCTCGACGGAGCTTGCATCATTATAGCCGATGAGACCACCTTCCATCATGTCCCCTCCAGTTACTTGTCCTGTCGAGTAGGAGTTCTTTACCAGACTACTCTCACTTATCACCCCTATAAGGCCTCCTACAGGATCACTCCCGCTAACGTTCCCTCTCGAATACGAATTGTTCACCGCAGCTCCACCACCAAGAGATCCTAGGAGTCCACCGCTCGTTCCACCGCCGGAGACGTCACCAGTGGCGTATGAATTATTGACCGGACCATTGCTGGCCCCGATAAGCCCCCCGACATTCTGGGTTCCAGACGCATCAACATAGACCGTGGCTTGTGATGTTTCTACAGTGCCTCCGTTAGATCCTACGAGACCGCCGATGCCATCGCTACTCCCGATGGCGGTCCCGTTAGCGAAAGAATCTCTTATGGTCCCGACATTTCTCCCCAAAAGTACTCCGACTCCGGTAGCTCCACTCACCTCTCCCGATACATCGGAGTCGAAAACGTGACTATTTTCACGGTTAGACCCGGCGAGTCCCCCTACGTAGGAGTCTCCGCTTATAGACGTATCAGTTAAACTCACATTACCCGCGGAGCCGCCCTGGCTGATGCACCCGAAAAGACCTACGAAGGTTTTTCCTGGTCTATCGATGTAGAGACTCTTTACGGTGTATCCCTTTCCATCAAAACTCCCTGTGAATGGATCGGTGTTATTACCTACGGGATCGAATCCGGCGCCGCCGTTCCAATCGCTGGTCTCGGTCGCATCTATATCGTTGATCAGTTCGTAGTGCGCGGTCAGATTGGCGCTCATGTTCTGAAGTTCGTCCACGTTTTCGATCAGATACGGATCTCCTTCAGTACCGCTTCCACCGGCGAAAGTAACGGACCCAGATTCATCTGTGAATGTTTCGGCTGAAGAACCAAAACCTGCGCTGGAAACACTCACGACTAACAAAATAACCATGCATAGAGTTACGTTTTTTGTGATCGACATATTTTTGGTTCCTCCAAAATCAAAAGAATAACGTTGATAAGTTATAAAAATATTTTTATCTGAAAGGGGATTAAATAAGATTTAATATATTTTTATATAAAGGGGAAAAAGTTGGTACATGTATGTTGTGAAATTCTTTCGAACTTTTCTCAAACCGATCATCCCAGTCGGTAGATTATAATAAGTGAGATAGTTTAGATGAAGACGGAGCCGAAAACATGACAGAGATTGTATTGGAAGCTGACGGCGCCTACCGCGGGAAGGACGGCGGTGTCGCGTCTTACGGTTACCTGGTGAAGAAGGGTTCTAAGACCGTTAGGAAAGATTACGGCATGCTTTTAGAGGAAAGAGCGACCAACAATTACGCGGAATATAAGGCGGTCATAAAAGGTCTGAAGTGGATCAAAGAGTCCGAGCTAAAATTCGAAAGCATCGTGGTGAGATCGGATTCCCAGCTGGTGATCAAACAGGTGAACGGCGAGTGGTCGGTCAACTCCGATAACATGAAGGACCTCTACAGGGAGGCCAAGGAGCTCCTAGAACATTTTGAGCACGAAGACCACGTGGTGAAGGTGGAGCACGTCGATCGAGAGAACAATATAGAGGCCGACGAACTCTCTCAGCAGGCTTTAGAAGATCACTTCTTAGCCAAAAAGTTGAAGGGAGAAGAGAAGAAGGTCTGCCCCGAGTGCGGGGAGGAGATGGTGGTCAGAGAAGGCGAATACGGAAAGTTCTGGGGCTGTACCGGATATCCAGACTGTGAACATACCGAGGAGTACGGAGAAGATTGAGGAGCATCATTTTTTAATACCGCGATACTCATTTAGAGATATGAAGAAGCGAAGGGTGAAAGTAGCGGTCCTGGTCGGGGCGGCACTCGGTGTGCTGTGTATCGTTGGAGTCGGGGGTCGGATCGGTTTTGAAGGCAACGAACTTTTTCTTTTTGCGATGTGGTACAACAGGGTGGTGATGGGCCTCTTGATCGGCTTAGCTTCCGGATTGAAGATCATAGATTCCGATAAAAATTTCGTCGTACGCGGTTTGTTATTAGGTCTCATCGTAACACTGGCTATCACTCTCACCAGCGGCTTCAGGGATTGGCCGAGCTTCTTTGCGGGCCTGGCCTACGGACCCGTGATAGACTGGGCCGCGACCAAGTATGGAGAACTTAACGAGTGAGATGATGAGAAAAAAAGGTGTGCTGTTATGGCTCGTGGTCATACTTGGAAGCCCTCTCCTCTTTTACTTTGGTCTATCTTCAGTATTGGGACATTCTTCACTCCTTTGTTTTTTGAGTCTGTTCTCAGGATTTTTTGTCCTCTATGTGTGGCTTAAGCTGGCGGACAAGTTCACTGAACCTACTGGTAAATGGGGAGAGTCGGAGAGCGAAAAAAAGGCGCAGAAAAAATCGAGCGCGGAAAAATACTCGGTCGAAGAGCGATCGAAGAAAAAAAGCGTATTCTCCCGCCTATTTAAGGACGAAGACGAATGTGAGGAGTGCGGTACGGAGCTGGTCTACAAATCCGGGGCCGATGCCTATTACTGCCCGGAATGTAAGGAATACAAGTGGAGGTAGTTTTCGTTTCTCGGGCGTTATATCCGCCGGATTTTGGCTATCCGTCACTAGCTCGCCTATCTAGGGATCCGTCATACCTTCAATAAAAAATTAATATCCTCGGTCATATAAAGGTCCATGCAGGACCTGTATCTTTGGATAATAGCTTCGGTCGGTTTGAGCGCCTTCGGTTTTCTTGTTTCGTCCTTGAAGGGGATGAAGCATCACCTAGATCACGATTAGTTGGGAAGACGCTCACCTATGTCATGCTGGGCTTTCCTTCCTTCACTGCATATATGGATTGAAGAAAATATCGATCAGAAACTTCAGTGGAATGCCTTCTTCAGATCCTCGATATGCTCTTCAACCTCTTTTTTCACTTGTTCATAAGGTACGATCTTGGGAGCTAACTTTTCCATATCTCTCTCGTATTCTTCTTTTTTTAGATATGACTCCCAGGAGATTTCGTCCTTCAGAAAACCTTCGTTCACGAGAGAGTGATATTTCTTTTGAAACAGATCAACATCTATCGAGGTACCGCTTTTAAGGAGATACCAGATGTCATAGAGATCTCTGCCTTTAGAGCGTGTCAACATCGTGATGACTTTTTCTACCAGCAATTCATATTCATCCATGGTCTGGACGAGAAATTTTTCTTTGGTCTCGGGATATCCAGAATCTATCAGAACCCATCTTGGGTCAAGGATAGTTCCTCCTCTTTTTCCCGCGTCGATCCTGAACTTGTTTCTTGTCTGTTCAGTTCCTTCGTGTAAAGGCCCGTAAAACCATATATCGGCGGTGTAGGCATCTTCAAATGTCTCTTCCTTGATAAAGCCACATTCGATATCTATCTTTTCGAATTCCTTCAAGGTCTTCCTGACTTCGTTTTGGAAACTGTTTGGTTCTACGGTGAGGTTAAAATCGATATCTTCGCTGAAGCGATCCGTTTCGTAAAGGTATCTTATGCACGTACCTCCTTTGAAAATAGCAGAATCGTACCTTCGGAAATAGTAGAATAGAAATACTTTTATCAGGTAGTCTTTCTCCTGCTGGTACATATGCAGGGACGAATCTTTGTTCATATCTCTCAGTTTTTCTCTCGATATCATATCTGCTGCACCTCTCTATTGATCTTTACGTTCCAATCGCTGTTGTGATCCTGGATTTCGTCTCCGCCGGGGTCGAGTAGAACGTAGCTTTTAGACCGTTGTTCTTTTAATTTCTTCAAGGTTTCTTTTTCAGCTAGACCCAGCTCCTCCAGGAGGAAGCCCGTTCTAGATATCAAAGATCTGTTCTCAAATCTTATGAGATATTTTGTGAACTTTTGTTCGTCCAATCCTTCATAGCCGTTCTTTAAACATTTGATATATTCCTCTAGACCCCCACATTTTTCTAACTGGTATAGAGAGTCTATCAACGCCTTTTCTTTTTCCGCCAGGACAAAACCCTGGCTGTTGTCGTATCCAAAGAATCTACTCGGTTTGAATGTGGTTATAGTTATGCTCTTGCTTCCGATCTTCAGTTCTTTCAACTGTTTTGTAGAGACCAGCTGTATGGTGTTGACCTGCTGTTCCGTGAATCCGTAGTAGGAAAGAGCTGTCCAGAAACTTATATATGAAGGTTTTATCGCATCGGTGATCACTTCAAAGGTTTTTTCGAAAAATTCGTTCTCTAGAGTGTAAGTGTTTCTTTTGATCTTGACCAGATGCCCTTTCTTGGTCAGAGTGGAAAGGGTGTTGTGGACCCTTGTTTTCTTCCAGCCGGTCAGAGCTTTGACCTCGTCGACTCCGAAAGTCAGGAGACCCTCTGATCTTATCGTCTCTAACAGGCGAGCTTCGTTCTTCGACGTCGTTTTATAATTTATACTTTGTTCTTGTGAATTTTTCATCATAACAATATATGTTTTATAGTATTTGTAGGTTTGGGATATCGAAGTATATTCCACGTCCCTTCCCCTTTGGAAGTCAGTAGAAAACCTCCGTGTATACTCAAAATTTAGTGTGGTAGTGTATATTATCCGATATGGCTTTTCGAGCTAGAGGGAATAGAACCTTTCGTCGTCTGAAAGGATCTTTACAGCTTTGAGAGCGCTCTTTTCTTTATCCTTTATCTCCAGCATCAGATCGAACTCATGAGGTCTAGATCGTTCTATGAAGTCTTTGAAATCGTTTTTGTCGATCGTCTCGGCGTGTTTTCCCTCCTGTTCTTTAGGATCCTGAGAGCTGTAATCCACCATGGGGATACCATCCTTTTCACTCCACGTCCTTTTTGTTTTCTGTAAAGCTTCTTCTAGACTTTCTTCGGAACTGTTTACTCTATGATGAAGATCGTCGAACAGTACGGGCACTCCGCAGTTCTGGTGTATATCCAAACAGTCTTTCAAAGTGTAAGAGGTGTCGTCGTTTTCGATAACCAACCTTCTCTTTATTTTCTCATCCAGTTTTTGAAATCTCTCGACGAACCGTTCCTTACTTTTGCTTTTATCTCCGTAGACTCCTCCGACGTGGAGCTGTATCTTTGCCGTACTGTCTAAATTGAAAAGGTCCAAGACGTCGGCGTGGTATCTTAACTCCTCTACGCTGTTTTCTACAACGTCTTCCTTCTTTGAATTCAGTACTATGAACTGGTCCGGATGCATAGAGATACGGATATCGTTCTTTCGGATCAGCTTTCCTATTTTTTTGAACTCATCCTTAAAATGTGACTGCCAGCTGTAATCGTTGACTTCGTGAGAAGCGAATGGAACAAGATCGGAAGTGATCCTGAAGAAATACATCTCGTGTTCGATATTGTATTTCAGCATACGCCGTAAACAATCCAAGTTGTTCTGTACGGTCTCGATCAATCTGTCTTCAGAATAGGATTTTAGACGGAAAGTCTTGTTCCCTCTGCATTCAAGGGATCTATTAATACAGGGATAGCCCACCTTCATGTTACTAGGTGAGGGGTTCGGGTGATATAAAGTTGGAGGTGAGTGGTTAGAAAGGTCTGCACTAGGCTTGGAGGGAAAGGTGTGGGATCCATTTTTTTAAAAAGTAGGCTACATCCTAATTGTTTCGATGTATTAGAACAATATAGTCTAAATTGTTTCGATAGAAAAGAACAATTTCGGATAACTTGAGGGATAGAAATTTATTTTCGAATACTTACTCTAGAGTAAGCTCTGATATATCTTCTAAAGTGTATACCATTTCTTTCTCTATCACTAGTAGGGACCGCTGGTTTTGGAAAAAGGCATGAAACAATCGATAGGTTCATATAAGCCTACATCATTACATGAGTGAAACGATCGTTTCATATGTGAAATATAGGTTCCTGGTATTATGTATCTGCCAAAGAGCGAGAAAGAGTTGAAAGTTATCAAAGCTCTGATGGAATATCCTGATAGAGATTGGGGTCTGAACGATATCGTTGAAGAATCCGAGGTTTCAAAAACGACGGTATGGAGAGCGGTAAATAGACTGGAAGAAAGAAATTTTGTTTCCACCACTGAAGTTGGAAAATCAAAGTTGGTCAATGTGAAGAACAGAAAAGTTTTGAAAAGGGTCTTGAAGGCATCTAGGGCTGAGATCGACGAGCTTGAAGAAGCTGCCAAGAGATTCGTAGAGGAGATCAATAAGTTTGAGGGGGTTAAAAAATGCGTATTATTTGGATCTGTGGCTAGAGGAACGGCTGATCTCAACAGTGATATCGATATCTTGATCTTGATTCGGGGTGAAGACGAGAAAACTAAGGATGAGATCTCACAGATAGCTGAAAAAATAAGTTCGGAAGAATCAGTAAGGATAATGCCTGATGTGATGGAAAAAGAAAGGTTTGAACTGATGGAAAAACATGGGGATGGTTTTTCTGAGAACATCAAGAAAGAAGGTATAACTCTTTATGAGGAAGATAGCAATGAATGATGATTTAAAAGATGCGGAAACTTGGTTTAAAACCGCTAGCTCAGTAATTGAAGAAAATCCTAGAGTGGCATGTGCTCAATTTTCTCATGCTATGATAAAGGCACTGGACGCTCTTTTTAAAGAGAAACTGGGTAGAACTCCGGGAAAACACGATAAAGCCGTAGATTACTTCAAAGAACTGCTTCAAAAGAACTTGATCAAGAGTGAGGAGAGTAAATACAGAAGGTCTATCCAGCAAATTTTACAGAAAAAAAGCACAGCCGAATATCATACTGAGTATTTCAGCAGATCCGATGCCGTTAAATGGAGAAAAAAGGTGAAGAGGATCATGGATATGGTAAAGAGATATGTAGAAGATGAGGAGTGATCACGAAACGGTTAAGTTTGATTTCGGTATATTGGAAAGGTTGGAATCTCTGACTTACAATTACAGAGATCAAGGTATGTAAAAAATAGTGTCTTGAAATTCTTCCTTTGTGTACTGATCTACGTGTCTTACAACTTCTTGTACGACTTCACCTATAGAAGCATACTGGGTAGTTACGTATAAAATACCGGGATGATCCTCATCACTCTTTCCTCAACGGTGTGGAGTTCAACTTTCCTTCTTGTTTCTATGATGATATTCTAGAGCGGCATAAACGTCTGAGAGAGATATAGTTGGGTATTGATCTGCGATCTCTTCAGGACTCCAATCTCTGTATTCGTAGTCCACAGCGATATCGCTCACTCGGATACGAGTTCCTTTTATCCTTGCTGAGCCTCCCATGATCTCCGGATCCTTCACTATATCGTTTTTCTCTTTTGTAGATGATTTCTTTTCTACTGGATCTGTCATTAGAACACCTATTCAAATAATGATATGCGATCTATTTAAATCTTGACCAGTCTGAGGATAAAATAAGATGTTTTGAAGAGTTCTTTCGTTTCTTGGTATTTCTTCCATTTCACAGTCCCGTTACTCAATACCGTTCCAGTCTCAGATTGAAGACTTCTTTCATCACTTCGAAGTCCTCGTCATTTGAGAGTAGTTTTTCATCATTTGCTAGAGCTATACTAGCGATCTGTTTTTTGACCGAGTGAAATCGTGAGGGTTACACCCGAAAGATAGTTAGAATTTATTCTGACGGCTTTTCCACTCCCTTCGAGCCTGCTCGGGGAGGAAAGGTTTTGTTTGCTAGATATGCATAAAACTCTTCCTTTTCGATCAAGGTACATTCATCTCTAGAGCGTTGTCCTATACACTCTTCAGTCATCATGTAGAAGCTCATCATGGGAAAATATATATGTTATAAGTCCGTATATAATACGCAGTTATGACAGAAATGAAGGGCTCAGCCGTGTGGGAAAAACTTCGGATCGAAGGAAAAGAGATAGTAACTTCTAAAGAAGTGAAGGAACTTGCTGAGAAGATCGGTAAAGACGGAGAAAACACCTTGTATTATCTTCAGGAGGAGGACTACCTTTCGAGGATATTTCGTGGGATATTTTATGTTAAAAGTTTGGAGGAACGAAAGAGATCCGTAGAAGAATATTCAATATACGAGTTGATAGCCATGGGGTTGGATAAGAAAGGGATAGAAAACTGGTATTTTGGCTTAGAAACAGCTTTGAAATTTAATAATATGACCCATGAGTATTTCAATATCGATTATGCTTTGACCGATTCCTACAGGACTACGAAGGTCATAGAGATCCAGGACCAAAAGTTTAAATTTTTCAAACGCAAAAAAGAACGTTTTTCTCAGGGCGTGATCGCAGATAAGAATATCAAATATTCAGACCCAGAAAAAACTATCTTAGACCTGAAATACAGATCGTATCTGAAGGAAGACCAGTCTGATTATCTGAAGCAGTATGAAGATAAGATCGAAACGAGTAAGATAAAAAAATATCTGAAGGATTACTCTAAGTCGTTCGAACGGAAAGTTTTGAAGGAGTTAAAAAAATGAATACGAAAGATTTTTTCGCTAAACTTAACAAACTCGTAGAAACTGGTAGAAAGGATATAGTTGAGAAGGACTTCCATTTACATAGACTCCTAAGTAAAATCTCTAGAGATGAATATCTCAAAGAAAATTTCGTGTTCAAAGGAGGTACCTGCCTGATCAAAGCTTATACGGGATACTACAGGTTCTCTGAAGAATCTTGTCTTCCGTAAGCTCCATCGGGACGACGTTCGTGTCTATGGTTTTATTGTTTTAGGAAAGACTATGTGATTATGGTTTTCATTCGTTACCATGGTAGCGTATCGTTACCAACAGATTTTATAATTTAAATATTTACTTAATTAATCAGCAAGAGTATGATTACACCTTTTTCCTCAGTTCCTCTATCTTTTCTTCTAATTCCGGGATTTTGTTTTGGATGATGTCCCAGATGATCTCATCATCTACTCCAAAATAGGCATGTGAGAGGATGTCTCTGAGACCTGAAATTCCTTTCCAATCTATGCCTTGATTGTTCTCTTTGATTTCATCAGGTAGGTTCTTCACAGCTTCACCTATCACTTCGAGGTTTCTCAGGACTGCGTCCATAGTTTTTTCATCTGTTTTAAACTCCTCGAAGGTCATATTATAGTGGAACTCGTAACTTTTTGAACTAAGTTACGAGCTCCACAACTAGTCAATAACCCTTTAAAAGTTAAAAAATCGGGTCATTGACTATATTTGTGAACTTTCTTATCTTCCTGATCGAATCAAAAATGTCTTCTAAATAATCTCTATACTCTCGCGGCATAATTGGTACTCCTTAGGATCTCATCTTTCAAGTGATCTTTTAAGGCCTCTTTTATGACAAGATCCACTTCTTTGTCAAATAAATCTTCTAAAAAGAATTTCAGACCCATGTAGTTGTCGAATGTTTTCTCCCCTTCTTTGAACTGAACTAAGATATCTATATCGCTCTCTTCTTGATATTCTCTCTTACGGTATGATCCAAAAAGACCTATCTCTTTGACACCGAATTTATTGATCTTTTCACTACGATTTTCGATTTCCTCGATTATTTTATCTTCCGTGAGCTCCATCAATACGATATTCGTGTCTATGGTTTTATTGTTTTCGGAAGGAATGGCTGTTTTGAGTTAAAATGTACTTGTAATCTAGGCTTTTTGTCCATCAATTAATGTTTTCAAGGTCTTTCATAGCTCTCTGATATATCTCTTCCTTGACAGGACATTCTTGATAGATATTTTTTCTCGGTCAGCGATCTTCTTCACACTTTTGCGTATTCGTTCGTTGTCTCTTTCAATAACAAGAGCGTTTTTGAGATGTTCTTCGAGAGCTAATTCTCTCTCGGTGTAGATGTAAGTGTGAGAGGTGTAAATCAATTCATCATCTAGGTCTGAAAGAAGAGACGGACCGGTTTCATCAAAATTTTCATCGCCCC
>JAGXLI010000043.1 GCA_018334755.1 Thermoplasmatota archaeon | reverse complement strand
TGTTTTCAGGTATACTCACCCTATCTATATCATGCTGGTAGGCCTTGTGCGTTAGGGCAGTACATTCCACCAGGTCGTCCTTTTCGAAGACCACTATCCTGCCCTTGGAAGTTTCTCCGATCGAATGACCGGCTCTCCCTACCCTTTGAAGTCCTTTAGCTACAGTTTTAGGGGAATTGACCTGAACTACCAGGTCGATATAACCTATATCTATACCCAACTCGAGTGAAGTTGAAGAGACCACGGCTCTAAGATCACCGTATTTTAGGTCGTCTTCGACTTCCAGCCGGGTCTCTTTACTCAGACTGCCGTGGTGGGCCGCAACGTCCTCGACACCTCTATCCCTGAGCTTGTAAGCCACGTTTTCGGCGCCGCTCCGCGTGTTCGTAAAAATCAGCGTAGTCCGGTGCTTTTCGACCATCTCCTTCAACTGGTCGTACATCCTGGAGTTAACTATCTCGTACGGTAGAAGAGTCATGTCGTCGACGGGAGAGATGACTGAAAGATCGAGGTTTTTCTCACCCATCACCTCGATTATATTTACTGGTCTAGGCTCTCCGTTCTCGTAACCTCCTAAAAATTTGGCGATCTCTTTGATGGGAGCCTGGGTTGCTGAAAGACCTATCCTGGTCATATCCCCATTTATGTGCTGTTCCAATCTTTCAGTATTGAGTGAGAGATAAACTCCTCTTTTGGAAGAGGAGATATCGTGGATCTCATCATTTATGAAGTATTGAACGTCGTCAAACTTCTCCCTGAACTTTGGGGAAGAGAGAGCTAAAGCCAAACTCTCTGGTGTGGTTATAAAAATATGTGGAGGGTTCTTCGCCATCTTCCTCCTCTCATTCTGTGGTGTATCGCCCGACCTTATCGCAGTTCTGATATAGGGAACTTTGACGTCCCTTTCATCCGCTAGATCTTGGATCTCCTGGAGCGGCTTTTCCAAATTTTTATGGATGTCGTTAGCCAATGCCTTCAAAGGTGAAACGTAAACGCAGTATATCTTGTCCTCCAGTTCCCCCTTCTTATCCAATTTGAACAGTTCATTGATGATGGATAGAAAGGCGGTCAGCGTCTTACCCGAACCGGTCGGAGAAGAGACGAGCGCGTTCTTTCTCTCATGTATGAGAGGTATGGCGTAGCCCTGCGGTTCGGTCAAAGCGTCAAATTTGCTATCGAACCAGTCCGCTATCAGGGGTTCCATGAGATCAAGGACTTCTTCTTTGTCTTTCTCTTCTTCCACTCGCTTAATCATCTAGAGCCTCAGTGCGTGAATCCTGCCGAATCCTGAAATACGTGGGAGAACTTTAATAAACTTTGGGATGGCTACCGAAAAAGGTGCGAAAACAGCTAAGATCTTTTATTATAATATAAAAAAGAAAAAAGGATTTTTTAGGACCTTCACCGGTCTCTATCGTAATATTCGCTCCAATCTTCTTTCTCCGATTCTTCTTCCTTGTCATACTTGTTCTCCTTTCCCGGTTTACCACCGCTTCTCCTGTAAAATAGCGCCACGAGTATAATCACGATAGCTGAACCGAGAAGGATGGTCGAGCCTACGGGACCAAAAGTGTCCATGAGATTGCCGAATAGACCACTAGAATCATCTTCGCTCTCAGCTTCTAGCGAAAGATAGGCGTCTCCTGAGACCGCCGGGTCATGGAATATGTCCTGGCCGCCGGGATAATTCAGACCGCCCCAAGTCATGAATCCAACATATTCGGGTAGTTCGAACCCAAGGGGATGAACCCACGGCATACCGCCGAATATCTGGGCGGTCGCATTTTTCTCTTCTCCGTCCACCGTTACGTTAGAGACCCACCTGAACATGCCCACTCTGGACCAGTCTCCGCCGTATTCGATGCGATTCTGCATCAATCTACGTTCTTTGAATTTGTGGTCTACGGAAAAATTCGTCTCAAATCCTTCAGTTCGCATCCTCACGTGTTCTCGACTCCTATGCATGAACTGTCTCTGCCAGTTACCCATGTCCTGTACACGGTTTCCAAAGAAGTTCCTGAAGAGTACGACCAGATTGGGATCTTCATTAGTCGAATTAAAATCCCATCCTTCTATCTCTTTGTCCCATTTCATCTCGTAGCTTCCAACGACACCCGTGCAGTTCTTATCACCTTTTCTTTCCATCTCCCGTACTCTATGTCGGTCTTTCATCCCAAACTGATCTTCACCTATCTGAGACCTTTTTTCTACCCTGAGGCGGTACTGGGGCATCTCGACACCCTCGACCTCTTCGATAGAGGCTTTCAGATGGAAGGTGAACTCCACCCGGTCTAAAACTTCGTCCTGATCGAGCTGTTCTCCTACTATCGATTCGTATTCTAGATCTTCAGCTGTCAAGCTGATCTCCCACGTGGTATTACTTCCTTCACTTTCTTTTTCTTCTATTTCGCTAGCTTCCCACGCTGCCTTCTCAAGATCAACGTACTTGTACAGCGAGCTATTCTCTGCTGCCCCATCATTGGATATATAGGGCGCTATGCCGTCTTCCTGCGTATCTTCATATTCAAAGATTTTGGTAATTTTTGCGCCGAACATCGAGCCAACTTTGATGAATCGTTCGCCTTCTATCTCTCTTTCCTGTTCGCCGTTCCTTCCTTCAGCTTCAACGGAGACCCTTCCCAGATATCTGGTCTGGTTAGTGACCATCACTATCGAGTTCGGATTCTCTTCAGTTCCCCAGATCAACCCGAAACGGGCATCCTCTTTTCCTTCTTCATTTTGGAAAATAAAATCGGTGTAATTACCGCCGCCGAATTCGTCCGTCGTTCCTTTCTCGATCGTTACGCTCCATCCTTCTTCTTCGATCCCTGCATCCGCTGTATTCATCAGTGCAAGCGAAGATAGTAACATCAAGCCCACTATAACCAGACTTAAGCTTCTTGCTGCTTTCATTTTATCACATCTATTCATTCTCCTCCTTCCTATATAAGGGTGAAGCACAATTCTATCACCGATTCTATCAAAGTGGTGTGAACCTATCAGATCACAATCGATGCTAATAAATAATCAAATAACCATGTATAAACGATGCCTTTGAGCAAGAGACTGCTGACGAACCGGGAGAGGATCTTACTTCTCTTGAGCCAGTATGAGTACGATCCCGAGGAAGACTATATGGCAGTTCCCCAGCTTTCGCAGGACGGTATAAGCGAAGCTTTAGATATGAGGAAGAACAACGTCAGTAGAGAACTATCGAAGCTCAAGGAGGAAGGGTTAGTCAAAGAAAGGATAGCTAGAGTGAAAGGATTCGACAGAAGGCGAAAGATCTATATACTGACTGAAGAGGGAAAAAGTGCGAAAGATAGTATTTTAGAAGAATTGAAAGAGAAAGAGTTAGAAAAGGAAGGGGAAAAGACCTTTGAAACAATAGAAGAAGCCGTGAAAAAATTGAACGACAGGAGAACAGAAGAGAAAGTCAGGCCGTTCCATATCGAAGAACGGATGAGGAAGAAAGACGTATTAAATTTGGATGATTTTTCTATACCTCCTCAACTCCTGGGAGAGGAAAGAGAGGAGAAGATAGAGATTTTAAGGCACGCACCTGCTAAGAAAAAAATATTTGGTAGATCAGAAGAGATGGATCGATTGACTGAAAAGATCGAACAAGAAAATCCTCCTCACATAGTGATAGAAGGTATAGCCGGTATAGGTAAGACGGCACTAGGTCGGGAATTGTTAGAAAATATACGTGATAAGAGAGATACGCTCTGGTACAATTTTCACCCGTGGGAAGACGTGTCATCTTTTGTGGAAGTGCTGAACGAGTTCTGTGAAAAGAGCCAAAACGAAAAAATCGATGTCGAAGCTTCTGTTCCTGAGATAACGCGAGAACTCATAGATATAACGGGTGACTCAAGACCAGTCTTCTTCTTAGACAACTGCGAGGAGATGCCTTCAAAGCTTCGACCTTTTTTCGAGGTGCTTATGAGAGAAAAGAAAAGGGGGAAAAAGTTTTCTGCCGTGATGATGACGAGGATAGCCTTGGGGTTTTACGAGGTGAGGGAAGAGCTCAGAGGTAACCTGTTCAGGCTCAAATTGGGCCCCTTGGCAAAGGAAGGGATAAGGGAGATGCTCGGAGAGGAAGAAATCAGTATAGATGAGATTTTAGATAAGACTGGAGGACACCCCCTGCACGTAGAACTTTACGAAAAGTACGGTGGCGAATCCGTCCAGATGAATGATTTCATAGAAAAGGAGATATATTCCGAACTGGAAAAGGAAGAAAAAAAATTACTTCAACGTCTATCTGTCTTCTGGGAACCTGTCAAAAAAGATATCGTGTTGGATAAAGGTGGAACTGAACGTCTGATAAAACTGAAGAATGATAACCTTGTGGAAGAAACCGCCGAGGGAAAAATCGAACTGCACAACATCCTGAAAGACTTCTTTTATGAGAACACCTCCGTGGAAGAAAAGAAGGAACTGCACGGACTGGCTGCTGAAAGACTGAAAGATATCGATAACCAGAAAAAATTAGAGATCCTCTATCATCTAGAAATGGCTGAAAAGGCACTAGAAGCCCTAGAGATGCTGGGGGAGTTGGTGCCCGAACTTTCTCAGCTCAGCGGCTCTTTTAGAGAGAAAATTCTCGATGCTTTTCCTGAAGGTGAATTGTCCGAGGAAGAAAAAGGAACATATCACGCAATTACAGCCGACATCCATTTCAATTCGAAAGAATGGGAGGGAGCAGTGAAGTCCTACGAAAAGGCGATAGAAAGGAAGGAAGAGACCGCTCGGTTGGAAGAGAAACTCGCCGAGACGCAGATGAAACTCGAAAGATGGGAAGACACCATCCAGACTCATAAAAAAGCTTTATCTCAATACAGGGAAAAGGACGATAAAGAAGGTGAATTTCGAGAGAATCTAAGTCTAGGGACCGTTTACCGGAAGAAAGGTGAACTGGAAAAGGCCGAGAACTTCTATGAGAAAGCCGGATCTCTTGTAGAGGATTTGGAGGACAGAGAAGAGGGGGTGGCGATACTAGCCAACAATATGGGGATGCTTCAAATCTCTAAAAAGAACTATAAAAAGGCTGAAGACCTGTTCAAAGATGCCCTGAAAAAAGGAGGTGAGAAGCCAATAATATATGAAAATCTCAGTCTTCTATTTGAAAAGGTGGGTGATCTGGATGAAACGGTCTCGTATCTAAAGAAGGCCATAGACCGTCATAAGCGAAGAGAGGACCATAGAGAGGTTATCGATCTTCTTATGAAGTGTTCCCAGTATGATTTGAAAAGGAACGAATTCGATTCTGGGGTGGAGAACTTGAAAGAAGCTCTAAGGTTGGAGGATGAACTCACCGAAAGGTCCCAGTTCCTCAAGAAAAGAGAGAAAGTCTCAAGGTCCAAGGCTAAGATCCATGATAAATTGGCCCAGGCCTTCAGGGAAAAAGGTAATTGGAAAAGATGTCTGACCCATAGAAAGCAGGCGATAAAGAACTACGAAGAGTTAGACGATCAAGAAGAAGTGGCTAAAGAAAAATTGAGTTACGCCTTCGACCTGAGTGACAAAGGTGACAAAAAGAGAGCATTGAAGATCTTAAAGGAAGTCGAAGAAGCATCGAGATCGCTGAGTATACATTCCGGTATCACGGCGGCCCACCTCGAGAAAGCCAGGATCTACGAAGAAAAAGGGGATTACAGAAAAGCCGAAGAGATCTTGAAAGAATCGATAAAAGAGGGAAAAAAGAGAGACGACGAGAGAGCCATAGAGGTAGGAGAAGAACTTCTAAAAGATATTTCTAACAAGATGGGGAAGAAGTAAAAAAACTTTCTTTTTTCAGGCCTTTCCCTTGGATTCTCCTTTGACTATCCCTGATGCGATTATATGACTGATCCTGATCGGCTCGGGCAGTCGCCCGAGTTGAGTGAAAAGATCGATCAATCTTTCTACCTCTTCCAGCTCTATCCCTTCTTTCTGTATATAGATCGGTTTGTATTCAGTTTCGACTTCGAATATCTCACCTTTTTTGACCAGCTTATATTTCTCTTCCCACTCTTCGAAGTGATGTTTGATGGCCTTTTCGATCTCATCAAAATCTGGCTTCTCCCGCGATACGCTGATAACCGGAATTTTTGTTCTTTTATTGACCTTCTCGAGGTCGATCAAGTTGAAGCCTCCGAAGGCCGCCCCATCTATGAAGATGATCTTGGCCTGATCTTTGAATTTAGATCTATCCACCATCTCGATTATATTTTCCGTAGCATCGGTTCCATCTATCTGAACCCTAGTGGAAAGAACTCCTTCCAGGTAATTTGGCGCCCTGACGACACTTCCAACCACCAAAACATCTTCTTCTGAGAACTTGAAAGGAGCGTCGTCGATCCCGATAGCTCTTACCTGGTCCTTCACCATATTCTCACTTTTTCAACTCTATTCAATACAAAGAGAGGTCCCCGGTTATCTTATCCACAAGGTTGTTGGGCCCCGGGCCGATCCCCAGACAAGTTTTGGTCCCGCTCTGTACTTCTGTAAGTCCTGCATCACTTACAAGCTTTGTTGTCAGCCCCTCTTTTTTGGCCCTCGTTTTCAGGAACTCCATATGTTCTAAGTCATCACAGTTGACCAAAACTTTTTTCTGGCCCTCGTCCATCCATCTTTTGAAATATTTCTTTTTTTCCTTCTTACTTTTCAGAGCACAGCTCACAGCCGCATGAGATGCCTGGACCGCCAATTTTCCCGGAGAAAGATTCAGGTCGTCTCTGACCACTAAAACCAATTTGTATTTGAACTTCATATCATCACCTTAGAACTTTTCTTCTCTTTCCTTTTCCAGCTCCTTCAATCTTTTTTCCACTTCTTCTAATCGTTCTTGCAACTCCTCTTTCTTCTCCTCGTAATGTTCCCTCATCTCTTTCGAGCCTGCTTCCATCTTCTTCTCGGTCTTTTTTATCTTCTTTTTCAAGAGACTTTGTTCTTTCCAGAGTTCCTGAAGTTTTTTGACCTCCTCCCTTTCGTCATCTCCTCTAGGTCCTTCCTCAGCCTCTTCGGACCTATCTAGAGTGGGATGTATGTATCTCAGCCAGCTGTAGGCCCCTCGATACCATCCGAGTAAGAAGAAAGATACGGTGACAGCAACAAGGGCCAACCAGATATTTATTCCGACGAAGTAACCTTGGCCTGTCATCGAGGTCAAAACGTCTCCCAGTAACATACCGATGAGGATCACGATCACGACGCTAAGACCTAAGCCGTAAGTGAACCTGTAAAGTAGATCTAGTTCCTCGTTCAACTCACCCTTCCTTGGAAAAAGGGCGTTCACTAGGGTCAGGCCAGGTAACAGGAAGATGAAGAGAGCTGCCAATATCGACCCGATCATGATGAAAATATATTATGACGAGCTTGTAAAAGCTTTTTCGCCCATTCGATCAGTCGAATTCATCGTATATCTCGCCTACAAGTTCTTCCAGGATGTCTTCAAGCGTTATTATCCCGTCAAACTCCCCGTCTTCGTCTCTTACGACGGCCTGATGGATCCTGTTCTTCCGCATCCACTTGAACGCCTCGGTTATATCGTCATCGTTGCTCACAAAATGCGGTTCTCTCATCTGTTCCTTGACCATCCCTTTTTCCTTTCCGATTATCTCTTTGCTGTAGAGTATACCTATGACTTCCTCAGAATCGTGTTCGATGACAGGCAGTCTCGTAAACCCGTGCTCTTTGATGAAATCCGTCGCCTCCTTCAAAGGCAGGTTAGAATCCAACGCGTAAGTCTCTTCTTTGAGGACTTTCACGTTCTTTACCTTCTGATCGCCGAACCAAAATACCCGCTGGAGAATCTTTTTTTCTATGTTCTTTATTATCCCCTTCTCTTCCAACATGGTGGCGAGATGCATGACCTCCGATTCGGATACCTCCATCTCATCGAAGTCGGTCTTCCCTCCCAGTCTATTGATCAGGACGTCTGATATCCAGTTTAGAGCTTTTATGAACGGTTTCAAACCCAGGGACATATAATAGATCATCCCGGCATTTTTTTTACTGAATCGTTTTTTGTTTTTCAACGAGAATCCCTTCGGGGTTATCTCACCGAAGACAAGAAGGACCAAAGTTAAAATGCCGCTCGCTATAGAGACCGCCCAGTTTCCGACTAGGTCTTTGACCATCACCGTAACGAGCGTCGGAGCAGCCACGTTGACGACATTATTTCCAACTAAAATAGTGGTTATCGTCTGATCCATATGTTCCTTGAGATATTCGATCTTTTCGGCATGTTTTTCACCATTATTTACCATCTTGGAGATGTCTATCTTGTCTAAAGCGGTGAGAGCTGTTTCCGTACCTGAAAATCTACCACTCATGTAGAGGCAGAAGGTTATAGCGGCTAGATAGACGATTATTATCCAGTCCATTTATCCTTCCCTTTCCTATTTTCTAAGTACTAGTCACCTATCAATCTTTTTAAATAATCTCTGCTCTCAAGCAAATCTTCCATGTTCCTTCCTTCGATTACGTAGTTACCTTTAAAGTTTTTTAAAGACCTTAGTACTCTTTTTAAGTTTATTTCGCCCTCGCCCAAAGGGAGATGTAGATCTTTATCTCCCTCGTTATCATGTATATGAACATTGACCGGGGAGAAATTTAAAAATTCCTCTAAGCTATCAGCTATGTAGGCGTGACCTATATCCAGGCAGAAATCCAATCCCACTTCATTTGTCAAATATTCTATATTTTCCGGCTCGCTGCACAGCGTGAGCCACATCTCTGGCAGGTTCTCCACAGCTAAATTCACTCCGTATTCTTCAGCCGATCTTTTCAGTTCTATCAGAGATTCCTTTGAAAGCTCTATGATATCTTCCATGTAACGGCTCAGAGGAGAATATATCCCGGGGTGAACCGTTACCATCTCCGCGTCGATCATGGAAGCCATCTTCAATGACTTTTTCACCTCGTCCACGCTCGTCTTTCTGATATCTGGATTCAGACTAGCTATATTTATATCGTTCAGAGGCGCGTGGACCTGCACCTGAATTTTTGTGGTTGAGAGCGCATCTTTCACCTCTTCGCGATGTTCCCAGCCGTGATGTCTTTCCGCCAGGATCTCCCAACCTTCAAATTCACTTTCTACCTCTTCGAGGGCTTCTTCAAAGGGCTCCAAACAAAATTTCGGGTTGGAAACCAAGATCATACTATTCCTCTATCTCCGTCAGGTTCTCTATCAATCTGACTATATCATCGCATATTATTTCGACCTCTACTCCGCCTAAGGAATGTTCCCGCTCAGAAAAATTGATCTTTTCACTGCAGGCCGCCTGCTTGGAAAGTGTGAAGGAACATTTGTTTCCTATGAGTCTATTCTTCATGTAGTTCCGGGCCGTGTCTCTGATCTGCATGTCTTCCAAGGTCATCTTGAATCTGGTTAAGTACTTCGAAGTGCCCTCGATCTCTTCCTCTTTTACTGTCCACTCGGTCTTGGGAAAAAGTTTCGAGAGGCAGGAAAGGATCCTCTCTTTATCCTCGGTCGGGAACCTTGGAGTTTTGATCTTCACCTCGAAATCAAAGTCATTCACTTCCATCGTTTCTTTTGAACGCTGGGGATTATATAAAAGCGTCGGTGTTTTGAAGAAAAGTTGCGGAGAGGCAAAACATTTAAATACCACTTCAGTATAATTAGTAAATGCAAATATTACAAAGAGATGTTGTTAAATCGAGGTGGTAAATATGGCCGAAGAAGGAGAAAAAGTAGAAAAGGAGGATGAAGATAGAAGGTTGGCCAGAAGGACAGATGATTGGTTCGCTAGCCCATTCAAAGAGATGGACAGTATCTTCGAAGACCTTGACAGGACGTTGAATCGCTTTTTCGGTAGGCCAGGAAGAACCAGTAAAAGAGAAGGTATAGTACCTTCGATGAGGAGCCCAATGACCGATCTAAGAGACCTCGGTGATGAATACAGGCTCAAATCAGAGATCCCAGGCCTGGACAAGGACGACATAGAGATAGAATTGCGAGACGACAACATAGTGATCGAAGGCGAGAGAACAGAGGAAAAGGAAGAAGAAGACGAAGGATACCTCAGAAGAGAACGAGGTTACCGGTCCTTCTACAGAGAGTTACCCCTGCCCAACGAAGTGAAAGCCGACGAGATCAACGCCTCCCTGGACAACGGTATCCTGACGGTAGATATGCCCAAAAAGGAACCGGAGAAAAAGGAAGGAAAGAAGATCGAGATCAAATGAGAACATTGATTCTTTCCTCTCTCAAAAACCCTTTTCTGATTATATATTGAAAAGAGTGATCTGAATGGAAAAGGAAGAGTTCAATGATATAATACAGCTCCTTCAAAACAGGACGAGAAGGAGGATACTACAGCTCCTGAGTAGAGAAGAGAACTATCCCCTTGCTCTCTCACGGTCTCTCAACACGAGTCAGCAGGCGGTCTCTAAACATCTTAAAAAATTGGAGGAAGAAGGACTAGTGGTCTCGGAAGAAGGCAAAAGCGAGAGAGGCGGACCGCCCACAAAGACCTATTCGTTGAACAAGGAATTTTCAGTCAGGATCGACGTGGGACCGCAGATGTTCGCCACGGAGATAGAAGAACTGAGAGACGAGGATATCGAAGATTTCGAGGAGATCGAGGAAAAGATCGGCAGCGGGATAATAGAAGGTAGCTATCTCGAAGGGCACAGAAAGATGATCCAGAACATAAAAAAGGAACTGGGGAGATTGGAAAAGAAAAGAAAATATCTATTGAAATTGAAGGAGAAAGCACTATCCGAAGCTTACTGCTATATCCACGATAATTTCGATGATTACAATAAAAGAGAGATACTTTATTATGTGTTAGACTCGGGAGAGACCGACCCTGAAAAGATAGCTGAATACTTCAATGTTAGAGAAGATGAGGTCGAAAAGATACTATTTGAGCTGAAGAAAAAAACGAATATATGGTGATAATATGACAGCTAGGAAAGATGAGGATGAAGATAGAGACGACGAAGACAGGCGGGGACGCAGAGATCCCTTCGGAAATCTGTTCGGTTTCTCTGATATGTTCGGCTTCAAGGACATCGATAAGGAATTCAAGGAGATGCGTAAGATGGCCGAAGAGATGTTCGAACAGGGCAGAGAAAAAAGAGGTAAAGACCCGTTCGTTTACGGCTTCTCGATCCGACAGGGACCTAAAGGTGAACCAAAGATCGAAGAGTTCGGTAACGCAAAGGATTACTTCCACAAGAGTGATGAAAGCGACGAGAAGTCCGAGTGGACTCCACTCACGGACGTGCAGGAAACCGGGGAGGAAGTCCTGGTCACTGTCGATGTGCCAGGAGTCGAGAAGAGGAACATAGACCTGAACGTTAAAGACGATATACTGATAGTATCTGTCGATGGAAAGAGGCGGTACAGAAAGAAAGTGAACCTTCCGGCGAAAGTTGACTCTGGAGAAGCCGAAGCATCATACAATAACGGTGTACTCGAAGTCAAGCTCAAGAAGATAACTGAAGAGATGGGCGAATCCATAGAGATCGAGTGACGGGTTTGATCATGTCTAGTCAGGAAGATAATGAGGATCCTGAAGAACCAGAGGAAGGGGGTTCGGAAGAGGGATGCAGAGGATCTGAAGAGGAAAAAGAACAAGAGAGAGACGAAGAAGAACAGGAAGAACTAGAAGACAAAGAACCGACGAAAGAGGAGTTACAGGAAGAGGTGGATGAACTCGAAAGCTCACTGAAAAAAGTGATGGCGGACTTTGAGAACTACAAAAAGAGGATGATCAAAGAAAAAGAGAGGGTAAGGGATCTTGCCACAGAAGACTTGATGGAAGATCTCATCGAGATACTGGACGACTTCGAGAGAGCGCTGGAAGAAGAGGAGATCGAGAGAGACGGTATCGAGATGGTCTACAAGAAATTCTACAAAGCTCTGACCAACCACGGTCTGGAAGAGATCGAGGCTGAAGACGAAAACTTCGATCCGATGTACCACGAATGTGTACAATCGGTCGAGAAGGAAGATGTTGAGAAGGACAAGATCCTGGAAGAATATCAGAAAGGCTATAAGCTGAATGATAAGGTTATACGGCCCTCACGGGTCAAAGTTGCGAAATAATATGAAGATCCAAAGGTGTTAATATGTCGGAAAAAGTATTGGGAATCGATTTAGGAACGACGAACTCGGCGATTGCGATAATGGAAGGCGGTGAACCTACGATCATCCCCAACAAAGAAGGGGAAAGGACTACTCCGTCAGTGGTAGCTTTCAAGGAAGACGGCGAACGCCTGGTAGGTGAAACGGCCAAGAGACAGGCTGTCAAGAATACAGACCGCACTATAGAGTCGATCAAGAGAAAGATGGGCACGGATTACACGGTAAATATAGATGACGATGAATACACTCCAGAGCAGATATCCGCTATGATACTCCAGAAGTTGAAACGGGATGCCGAGGATTACATGGGAGAAGAGTTAGACCGTGCTGTGATCACGGTACCTGCGTACTTCAACGAGCCGCAGAGAGAAGCCACGAAGAATGCCGGTGAGATAGCCGGCTTCGAAGTCGAGAGGGTCTTCAACGAACCCACTGCTTCTTCGATGGCCTACAAGCTGGATGAAAAAGAGAACGTTGAAACGATCCTAGTTTACGATCTTGGAGGAGGGACCTTCGACGTTTCCATCCTCGAGGTCGGAGACGGTGTCTACGATGTTCTCGCCACTTCTGGTAATACAGATCTGGGCGGAGACGACTGGACACAGAAGGTCGTCGATCACTGCGTAGAGAATTTTAGGAAGGATACCGGGATAGACATAAGTGATGACAGAGAAGCGCTTCAAAGAGTCTATGAAGCTTCTGAAAAAGCGAAGAAAGAGCTGTCTAGTAGGCAAAAGACGGAGATCAACCTGCCCTATCTGACCGCGGACGATGACGGTCCCAAGCATCTAGAACTTGAGCTCACAAGGGCGGAATTCCAGAACATGACTAAGGACCTGGTAGAGCAGACCAAAGAACCTGTCAACATCGCTCTAGACGATACTGACCTGCAGCCGCACGAGATAGATGAAGTGATCCTCGTGGGCGGTTCAACGAGGTTACCTGCCGTGCAGGATTTCGTGAGAGACTTCTTCAATCAGGACCCCGACATGAAGATAAATCCTGACGAATGCGTCGCGATCGGTGCAGCTATACAGGCCGGGGTGATCTCTGGAGACGTTGAAGACGATATCGTGCTTTTGGATGTGACCCCGCTCTCGCTGGGTGTTGAGACACTAGGCGGCGTGACCACCACTCTTATAGACCGAAATACAACGATACCCACAGACGAAAGCAAGGTGTTCACCACCGCAGCGAACAACCAGACCAACGTCGAGATACATGTGGTCCAGGGCGAAAGAGCTATGGCCAAGGATAACCACAGTCTAGGTAGATTCAATCTGACCGGTATACCCCCTGCTCCTAAAGGCGTTCCGAAGATAGAAGTGACTTTCCAGATAGATGAGAACGGTATACTGAACGTTTCCGCGGAAGACAAGGGCACGGGTAAAGAAGAGAGCATCACAGTCGAGGCGACGAGCCAGCTATCCGAAGAAGAGATAGATCAGATGAAAGAGGAAGCGGAAAAGCACGAAGAAGAGGACAAGAAGAAAAAGGAGAGGATCCAGACGAAGAACGAGGCGCAGCAGTTGGTCTATTCGACCGAGAGGACATTAGATGAGATGGGTGACCAGATAGACGAATCCGTGAAAGAGAAAGTTCAACAGAAAATAGACGAATTACAAGAGGCGATCGACGAAGACGATTACGAAGAGATCAAGAAGAAGAAAGAAGAGCTATCAGAAACGGTCCAAGAGATAGGCCAACAGATGTACCAGGCCCAACAGCAGGGCGCAGGCCCAGGTGCTGGACCCGGTACAGCCGGTGCAGGCGCAGGCCCAGCAGGCGCAAGTGCCGGTCCCGCGGGAGCAGGTGCAGATGCAGCCCAATCTCAAAGTGATGAAGACGAGGAAGTCGTCGACGCTGATTACGAAGTCGTGGATGAAGAGGAAGACGAAGAAGAGGAAGAAGATTAGAGCCAAAAAACCCTTTTTCTTTATCTATTTATGATGAAAAAGTATTTCACCTTGATTTGGTTAGGTCCCTATAACAGTTCAAGCTAAAAGATGGTAATATCATGAAAACGAACGGAGAAGATTACTACGATATACTGGAAGTTGATGAAGACGCCTCGAAAGACGAGATCAAAAAGGCCTACAGGAAGAAGGCTAAAAAGTACCATCCTGACAAAAATCCTGACAATACCGATGAAGCTAGAGAGAAATTTAAAAAAATCTCGGAAGCTTATGAAGTTTTAGCGGACGACGAGAAAAGGAAAAGATACGATAAATACGGGAAGAGGGGAGTAGAACAGGAATTCGGAAACGGGGGATTCGATTGGTCTGACTTTTCTCATCGGAACGACGTTGAAGATGTATTTTCAGATCTGTTCGGAGGGAGAAGAGGAGGTGGGGATTTCGAAGATCTCTTCAGCAGTTTCTTTGGAGGGAGAAGACGAAGCGGTAGAAAGAGAAAAAGAAGGGGAAACGATCTGAAGATGAGTTTCGAGGTGAATCTCAAAGATATAAAAGAGGGGACGGAGAAAACGGTAAAACTCAATCGGAAAGCGCGATGTGAGGAATGTGGTGGGAGTGGGAGCAAAACAGGAGATAAAAAAACATGTCCCAAATGCGGAGGGACTGGAAAAGTCAAAAAGGCTCAAAGAAGAGGTTTCCAGCAGCTGGTCACCGTCTCGCAGTGTGATCAGTGTGACGGGACGGGACATATCGTGGAGGATCCCTGCCCTAGATGTAAAGGAAAAGGGCGTGTAGAAAAGAGAGAAACGATAACCATCGATGTCCCGGCCGGTGCGAGAGACGGAGCCAAACTGAGAGTCGAGGGGAAAGGTGAAGCAGGACCTCATGGGACACCTCCCGGCGATCTATACATCGTGTTGAGAATCAGATCTCAAGAGGGGTTCGAAAGGCAGGGCGACGACGTGATTACCGAAACGACCGTCAGCATGACAGAAGCGGCTCTTGGGGCCGAGATCAATGTTCCAACGCTGGAGAACGAAGTCCAGATCAGGGTTCCGCAAGGTACACAACCGGGAGATATCTTAAGGTTACCAAATAAAGGATTGAAGAGGCAGGGCAGAAGCGGTTACGGCGATCAGCTTGTGAAGGTCGGCGTCGAGATGCCTGATGACCTGAACGATAGACAGGAATCTCTTCTAGAAGAATTTGAGGAGATAGAGAAGGAGAAAAACAAGAGTTTTTTTGACAGGATCCGCGGTAAATAGAGCTATTTCAGCTTGACCATTTTTAGGTCTTCTCCTTCGGGACAGTCGATATCTTCGCCCACTTCCTCTATGTTGTATTTCTTGTTGAATTCTATCCCGTTAGGATGGCAGAGGTGATAATTTTCACAATCGATATCATCGCACTCCTTGTCCTCCAATCTTATAACTGATCCTTCTATCACCGACGGCCCGGATGCCGCGGTCTCTATCGGGATCTCCTCGACCTCCACCACGTTCACCTTCCCATCGTGGACCTTACAATCGTGTGATTTATCCCTTACCCCCTTTACCTTATACCATCTGTTCTTCTTCAGGCCACAACAGGAATTTTTTAACTCGCAATCCTGGCATTTTGATAAGCAGCCTCCAAATCTGAACTCAAGTCCCTCTTTAGCTAGATCCTTACCGATCAACGTTACAGAAGACATTTCTTTTCACCTCTTTTTAGATAACTCCAGTTTCTTTTGCAGCTTCTTCCGCTGCCTCTCTATTCATCTTGGTGCTCCCCAATATAGTATATCTTTCAGGCCTAATCTCGGGAGCATGGATCAGGGCTTCTATCACTTCTTCTTCCGTGACTTCCAATCCTCTAGCCGTACTTGGAGCATCGACGGCCTCAAGTGAGTTCTTGATCTTTTTCCAATCGCCTCCCTGCAGATACTTCATTATTATCGTTCCTACCCCGCACTGTTCTCCGTGAAGAGCCGGTTCCTCCGCTATCTCATCCAGAGAGTGACTAAATTTATGTTCACTCCCGCTGGCCGGTCTCGAAGAGCCGGCTATACTCATCGCCACGCTCGAACTGACTAGAGCTTTTACTACCTGCCACGCACTCTCTTCGAGTCCCGGTTTTATGTTATCTATATTTTTGAGGAGAAGTTCAGAAGTCATCTCTGAAAGGTTCGCCGCGTAGTGAGAAAATTCGTCATTCCTCAAACGTTTGGCCAATTCCCAATCTTTGACCGCCGTAGCGTTCGCTATTATGTCCCCGCATCCAGCAGCTAGTAATCTGTCAGGTGCTTCAGCTATGATGCCGGTATCGGCGATCATCGCGAGAGGACTTTGAGCCGCTACGGAAACCTTACTTCCGTTCCTCTCTATCGAGGCCCTTCCCGATGCTATTCCATCATGGGAAGCGGCGGTGGGTATACTCACGAAAGGTATGCCTGCCAGATGGGACGAGTATTTAGCTACGTCTATCGATCTTCCTCCGCCCACACCTAGAAGAAATCCCGTTTCATCTCCTACCTTCTCAGATATCTTGTCGACTTCCTCTTGATTGGCTCCGCTTATCTCCTCTATCGATATTTCATAATCGTGTTCAGAGAGAGTGTCCGCCACTCTCTCCCCAGCAACTTTCTTTGTGTTAGGATCACATACGATCAACGCTTCCTTTTTCAATTCCAGTTTGTCACAGGTCTTTCCAACCTGTTCTATAGCTTCATTTCCCACCACCACATTTCGCGGTAACTCCATATCCTTGAATTTTTTGAAGCCTTCCCGTTTTTCTCCTTCAGTCTTCCTGTCTGTCATAGTTTAACACTTTACTTAAGAATCATTTTCAACTCTGATATATTAGTTTTTGCCCTTACCGGCAGATCGGATGTGTACAATGAGCTACAAGAAAAATGTTCTCTCACTGTGTCGAGAATTGAAAATCGAGGGTGGAGTGAACATCGACACTTTCCGTTCCTTCTGGAAGTTCGCCCACTACATAAGCGACCTCGACCCAGACGAAGTTCGATGTTCCTTCCTCCGCCAGATTGTTCGCACTTTCATCATACATCCATAGGTTGTATTCTTCGTCTGGTCGTCCAGCAGTCCTGTTCGCGAGAGCTTTGTCTCCTTCCTTTCCATAAACGAGGTTCTCGTTCTCTCCAGAATAGCCGAACCCTTCGTCGAGTGACCAGTTGTTCTCATTAGACGGGTGGTACTCGGTTCTATTTTCATCCCTCTCGACTCCTAAACCGTAATCCCCGGCCGGCTTGTACGGGCTGCTGTGGAGCCAGACCTGCATGTACCCTTCGGCATCGCCTCCGACAGTGATATCGGTCACGTTCAACTCGGTCGGACCTGCATTCACTATCGCAATAGCGTCCGGGATGACTACGGTCGTGTTCTCCTTGAGACCGGTCACGTTAAGTTCTATCGTGTTGCCCTCCAAGGCCCGGACCACGGGACCGCCGTCTCTCCTGCCGGAACCCATGAAAGCGACGTTCGGTCCGGACTCGGGTTCGAAATCACCTTCTATTTCGAACTGTATGGGTCCTCTATGCTGGACCTCCTCGTCACCGCCGTGGCTGAACACGCTCATCTCGACCCAGACAAAGTTGGCTTCGCCTCTTTCCGCGACCACCGGACCGGTCCTGTTGTGCACCCATGTGCCGTTCTCTTTTGCTGCGGTAGCTTCTTCAGTTTTATTGGAATAGATCAGTTCGTCCCCTTTATACCCGCTGCCGGAAGACAAGGTCCAGTTAAAGTCTATCGGATCTTCAGAATCTTTCTCATAGATCAGTTCTTTTTCCGTCTCATTCTTCTCTAAGTCGATGACGTCTTCGTTGCAGGGCCGGGTCATGTTACTGTGGATGTGCATCTTCAGATTTCCCGGATTTTCGATCAGAGAGATGTCCGTCAAGGAGAAATCTCTATCTGAAGGATTCACTATAGCGAATGCGGCGGGATAAGTTTTGCTCTCCCCCGCGGGCCATTCGCCCAGGTCGAGCTTGTACCTATCGCCTTCTTTCTGCAGGACCCTATCCCCTTCGTGATTCCAGTCGGCCGCCATGAACTGTAAAGAGTCGATGTCCTCCGAGACATCCAAGCTCGATCTGGTGTTCACGGAGATATATATGGCTGCATTCAGCGACGAAAAAACCAGTATGATCACAGTAAGAAGAGCAATACTTTTCTTTAAACCAATACTTCTTTTGGAAAAGAAGTTTGACCTGGTCTTCTTTCTAGAGCTTTTGGCTTTTTTCAGCTTTATTATCTTCTTGCCGCTCACGATCCCACCACCCTGAACCAGACCGTTTTGTCGTCAGTCTCTCCAAGGCGCTCGTCTGAAACTCCATCTTTATCTATGCCGTGAACGACCGCTTTGTAGCGACCTTCAGACCAAGTAGAGGTATCGAATTCTTTGTAGAACCTCTTCCAGTCAGCCCCCTCTTCTCCGGTGAACTGCATCTCTGTCTCCTGTTGGATAAGTTCTCCACCCGCTGTTCTGATGGTCACATTCGCCGATGAGATGTTAGTTACGTCTCCTTCCTTCGCCGTTATGTTCGCCGTTATGTTCACCGTGTCTCCCTTTTGATAGTCGGCCATCCAACTTTCCGTGGATTGATCTCCTTTATAGGTCTTCACCCACTCTGTTCTCGCGTCACCTAGTTCGTACTCCAAGCTCATCTCGTAATGAGAGTCGTACTCTTCAGAATCGTAATAGAGATCTACGTCGCCGTGGTCATAATCCCCTTTCAATTCTACTGTCATGTTGACGCTGTCGCCCGATTCCAAGGTGAAATGATCTTCTTCCGTCTCTATCGTTTCATTGTACCATCGAGCTCCCTGCTCTATATCTATACTGATACTTCCCAGCAGTTTTTTCCCCCCATCAGACTCGAAGGTGAGATCCATCGTCGGCCATTCGCCCATTTCGTAAAGGTAAGTCCGACCTTTATCAGAGTCGTGGTAAGGAGCGCCCACCGCTACAGATCTGTGACCGTTTCCCAAGACGTCTCCCGGCCCCGAGAGAGCGTGTCCGAACCTGTCTCCTGTGGATTCTCCTTCTCGGACCAAGTCTGCATGATAACCCGCGTGTATCTCGTCCCCTATCTCCCAGTCTCCTTCACTGTAGAAGACGTACATCCTTCCTCTATCGTCATATCCAGGGGCGCCCACCGCGATATCATCGTAGGTGGAATTGTTGAGGTCCATACCACCCGAGACGGACCAGCCGAACTGCGAGGCACCTTCCGGACCGGTTATCGAGACGTCCGGAGGGAACTCCGCGTGGAATAGGAACTCGTGAGTGAAGAAATCTCCAGTCGTTTCCGTCTCGTTGTCGTCGCAGACGTAGGTGACATTTCTCGGTTCGTCGGGACCTTCGACTTCTTTTGTCACGTTGAAGGCGCTGCCGCAGTTGATCCATTCTTCGACGTCAGGATCGATGTTGTCATAGATCTCCGTTGAATTCTCATAACTAGCGTTGGACCAGTAAAGTCGGGTGAAGTTATTGGAGTCCAGGTAACCTCCCGTGGTTTGTATGGTGATCTGATACTGATGATAGTACTCCTTTATCCAGCTGTTTCCTCCTTCCTCTACTGTCTCGGTTACGTTCGCTTCGTAATCGAGACGCCACCTCTCTCTATCTTCTCCTGAGGCCGTTAATTCTACCTGCCACTCTATGTCAGTAGAGTAATCGGGCCAGATAGTTCTATTCTCACGCGTTTCTTGACCTCCTATCTGTAGGTTCACCTGCTCGCCGCCCTCCTGATAAGTTATCACCAGATCGTCCTCGAAGGCATCCGAGCACTCGCCGACGACTTTCACTCCCACTTCCGTTTCATTGACACCCCAGTATATCTTCTCGTAAGCATCATCGTCATTGCTTTCTGCCGTTTCAGGATCGGATGCAAGGTGACCTGAATAATCTCGGAACTGAACTTTCTCTGTAGAATCGTCCGCCCTAACGTTGTATGCAGGGGATACATCGCTGGTGTTATCGAAGCTACAGCCGTATATCGGTGTCGGGCTATTCACACCAGAAAGATTGAGCAGGGTCCCGTCAGAAGCCGGAAAAT